>NZXJ01000074.1 GCA_002701945.1 Fidelibacterota bacterium | reverse complement strand
TAAACTAAATCATGATCAAAGAATTGATTTATTTAGATTAAATTTACAAATGGATATAATTATTGGAATAATCATTCTCCTACTGGCTATTCTTCTGATGTCAGTAGGTATAATTTTTAATAATAAACCATTAAGTGGCTCTTGTGGAGGAAATCCTGATGGATCTTGTTCGGTTTGTGGGGGAGATGTTAATAAATGTGAAGGAGAACTATCAGATACTAATCCAATTTAATCTGAGTTATTATCCAAAACTATCATAAGCAATCATTTCAGGTTCAACGCCTAATTCATAAAGCATTTTTTGGCACGCATCAATCATTGGTGGAGGCCCACAGAGATAATATTCTACCTCAGTAGGGTCATCATGTTCATTAAGATAATTGTCTAGAAGCACTTGATGGATAAACCCAGTTGGGCCATTCCAATTATCTTCTGGTAAAGGTTCAGACATTGCAACATGAAAAGAAAAGTTTGGAAATTTTTCAACAATTTCATCAAAATCTTTTTCATAAAACATTTCTCTTAAAGATCTAGCTCCATACCAAAAGGAAACTTTTCTATTTGTCTTTTGAGTATGAAATAAATCAAATAAATGACTACGCATTGGCGCCATACCAGCGCCGCCTCCAATATAAATCATTTCTCTATCTGTATTCTTCACAAAAAAATCACCATAAGGACCTGAAATGGTTACTTTATCACCTTCTTTAAGGTTAAATATATACGACGATGCAATACCAGGAGGCGCTGTATCCCAAAGCGGAGGCGGAGGAGTTGCAATACGTACATTTAACATAACTTTGTTTCCTTCAGCGGGGTGGTTTGCCATGGAATACGCTCGAAAGCATTCCTCATCATTATTGGCAACTAAATCCCAAATATTAAATTTATCCCAATCAGGATGATATTGATTTTCAACTGCGAAATCTGCATAGGTTAAATTGTGGTATTCAGGAATATCAATTTGTATATATCCTCCTGCCGTAAAATTGAGATTCTCTCCTTCTGGCAGCTCTAAAATTAACTCTTTTATGAATGTAGCAACATTTTTGTTTGACCTTACCGTACAATCCCATTTTTGTATATTAAATATTTCATCAGGAACACGGATTTTCATATCTTGTTTAATTTTTACTTGGCAGGAAAGACGCCAATTATCTTTCGCCTCTTGTCTATTGATATGCCCTGTCTCCGTAGGAAGAATATCTCCACCTCCATCTAAAACTTGACACTTACACAACGCGCAGGTACCACCTCCTCCACAAGCCGAAGGTAAGAAGATTTTTTGTCCTGATAATGCAGATAATAAAGTAGACCCAGGCTTAATATTAATAGCTTCATCTGTTTTATCATTTATTACTAGGGCTACCTCATCTTGTGGTAATAATTTTGATTGAGCAAAATTTAATATCACAACTAATATTGTTATAACCCCACTAAAAACAACAATTCCAGAAATAGTAGTTTCAATCATTATAAATCAATTCCAGAAAAGGCCATGAATGCCATTGATAATAAACCAGTTAATAACATAGTTATNCCTAGGCCTTTTAATTTTGATGGAACATTTGAATAGCGAAGTTTATACCTTATAGAAGACATTGATGCAATCGCTAAAAAGAACCCTAGGCCTGAACCAAATCCAAAAACTGTTGATTCTATAAATGTGTACTCTCTTTCCACTAAAAATAATGACCCCCCTAAGATAGAGCAATTAACGGCAATTAGCGGAAGAAATATTCCCAAATTATGATATAACTTTTCTGAAAATCTATCTAAAATCATTTCTACAAGCTGTACCATCGCAGCGATGACAGCAATAAATACAATAAAATTTAAATAACTGAGATTTACTTGAGGCAAACCTGCCCAAGCAAGGGCACCTTCTTGTAAAAAGTAGTGATGAATTGCCCAATTTGCAGGAGCAGTTATTGTCAATACAACCGTTACAGCAAATCCAAGTCCAATACTGGTATCTACTCGCTTAGAAATNGCTAAAAATGAGCACATACCAAGAAAATATGCTAACAGAATATTCTCTATGAAGATTGCTTTCGTTGCTAAACTTATATAATGTTCTAACAAATTATTCTTCCTCTATTTTACCAATCGTACGCTGTACCCATATAATTAAACCAAGTATAATAAATGCACCTGGAGATAAAACCATAAGACCATTATTTTGATATCCTGAAGTATACATTGAATCAGAAATAATTTGGAAACCCATTAGTGAACCACTACCAAATAATTCACGGAAAGCCGCAACTGCTACTAATATTACCCCATAACCCAAGGCATTCCCAAGACCATCTAAGAAAGATCTCCAAGGGCCCTCTTTCATAGCAAATGCTTCTGCTCTTCCTAAAACTATACAGTTAGTAATTATTAACGCCAGAAAAACGTTTAATTCTTTACTCATATCATACATATATGCTTTTAAATATTGATCAGTCAAAGTAACCAAAGAAGAAATAACTAAAAGAGCAAAAATGATACGTACTCGTGATGGTATCATATTTCTAAAAATAGAGACTACTGTATTAGACATTGTAAGAACAAAAATCACTGCAAAAGACATTACTATGGCTGTATCCATTCTCACAGTTACTGCTAATGCTGAGCATATACCTAATACCTGAAATGTGATAGGGTTATCCTGCATTAACGGATCTTTGAGAGCTTTTCTAGATTTACTATCAAATAATGACATTAACCCTTTGACTCCATTCTAATCTTTTGAAAATAAGAATCATATTTTTTTAAATCATTCATTAAAAATTCATTAAGACCCTTTGTTGTCACAGTAGCACCTGAGATNCCATCAACNTGATGATATGCATCGGGAGACGAATCATCTACTTGNCCTTTTATAGACTGTATACTAACCAACCTACCATTCTTATCAATTATTTTTTTTCCAATAAAATTGTTTGTGAACCAATCCTTATCTACTTCTCCTCCAAGTCCCGGCGTTTCTTTATGTTTATAAAACCGTATACCTTTTACTGTAGATCCATCATTTTCTAGTGCAAAATATCCATATAAAGTTGACCATAATCCTTTTCCCGAGATTGGTATGGCATAACCATCTATAGAATTATTAACAATTTTAATATATAAAGGAAATTGCGTTTCCATTTTATCTGGTGGTATTTCAGAGGGAACTAGATTGTCAATTACTTCTCCATCAACACTTACTACTTTTTGAATTACCGATGAATCAAATATTTTTTTTACTTCTTCAACTGTCCAAGGATCATCTTTCTCACTAAAGTCCAATGAATAAAGAATATTTTTCATAATATCAATTTCAACATTAATTCGTTGATATTCTTTTAATGACTCCGATACAAAGGATAGAAGAAATCCAAGAACTATAGTCGTAATTGAAGTAAAAATCAAAGTATACGTGTTACTTCGCATAGCGTAATTTTCTCTGGTTGATATTTTTCTGAACAACAAAATAATCTATTAACGGTGCAAAAGCATTCATTAATAGTATTGCTAACATTATACCTTCAGGATATGCTGGATTAATTGAACGTATAATCACGGTTAATGAACCTATGAAAAATCCATAAATCCATTTGCCTCTATTTGTGTGAGCTGAAGTAACAGGTTCAGTGGCCATAAATACTACACCAAACATAAAACTACCCATAACTAAATGATAGTGAGGTGGTATACTCAACATAGTATTTGAAGAAAATGGTGCCAATATATTTGTCAAAATAGCAGTAAAGAACAGGCCAAACACAGCGCTTATCATAATTCTCCAGGAGGCAATTTTAACATAAATAAGAAATAACGCACCAAGAAGAATTATAATTTTATTCGTTTCCCCTATAGATCCTGGGATATATCCCATAAGCATATTTATCCAAGAAAAATCAAATTGAGTTACATTATGTAATAGATCTAATGCATTATTATTTTCTGTAGCTGCAGGAATTGCTAAAGCCGTTGCACCTGAATATCCATCAGGTCCGACTAGCCATACTTTATCACCAGCAATTTCTGTTGGATATGCAAAATAAATAAATGCTCTAGTTACTAGAGCTGGGTTAAAAATATTATAACCAACACCACCAAAAATTTCTTTTCCAATTACTATCCCAAATGATGTAGCAACAAAGACTTGCCAAAGTGGAATGGTTGGAGGCATTAATAAAGGTATTAGTGCGCATGTAACTAAGAAGCCTTCATAAATATCATGCTTCCTAATAACAGCAAATAAGACTTCCCAAAATCCTCCAGCAATAAAGGTGACGAGGATGATAGGAATAATATATTCCATTCCAAACATAAAATTATCAAAAAGAGATCTCACCTTTCCAGTAGCTATTCCTGCTTGTACACCAATATTAATTGCACCAAATATATAACAAGGTACTAATGCTAACACAACAAGGATCATCACTCTTTTAATATCGACACTATCCCGAATATGAGGGCCAGAATTAGTCTTTTCAGCAGTCGAGAATAAAAAAGATTCAGTAGCTTCAAATAAAGGAAAAAATCTTTTCAAAGGCCCATCATTCGTAAATTTTGGCTCAATATTTTGGATTAATTTTCTTAGATNATTGACCATATTATCCATCATCCTTCATAAGGTTTAATCCATGTCGAATCACTGATCCAACATCAATCTTACTAGGACATACAAATGAACAAAGAGCAAAATCTTCTTCATCGCATTCCAATAAGCCTANCCCTTCCATTTCTTCAAAATCTTCAGCTAAAATAGAACGATATAANGCATTAGGATAAATATCCATTGGAAGCATATTCTCCCATGCATTGATTGGGACCATCGGCCTTAAAGATCCNGACTGTTGCGTAGTAAAATTAAAATTACTTTTATTTTGAGATATAAATGCATTAGTCACGCTATACCTTGATTGTTCATTACCAGGTTTTAAAAGACCGAGAAATTCTCTTTCATTAGAATTTGGCACAACAGAAATAGTTGTATCATAATAACCTAAAAATCCATTTAAATTAGTTTCTTGTCCTGTCAACACATCACCAGAAATAATTCGATTATCATCACTATTAAGATTATCTAATAAAAATGTTTCTATACTTGCACCGGTTCGTGTTTGAATATGTGCAGGATTCTTTACACCAGGTCCAGCCACAGTTGCAACAATTGAAGGATCATAAATACCTTTAAGAAATAAGTCCCCTATGGTAAGAACATGTTGAGCATTGANAACCCAAATAACNTCATTAGGTTTCCAAGGATNAATATGATGAATTTGAATCCCAACATTACCAGAGGGATGAGGTCCGTTAACTGTATGAAGATTTACATTCCTTGCTGCCGTCAAAGTTTCACAGTTAGTATCTACTTCAAATGTAAGGTGAACATTACCATTTGATAATTGATTTAAAACATTGAGACCAGCTTGAAATACTGATTGCTTGTAACGTAAAGCAAAGTCAAGATTAACTGTTAAAGGGGCAGAATTAAATCCTGAAACAAATATTGCCATAGGAGTATCATTTGGATCTGCAATTTTATTAAACGGACGCTGTCTGATCATTGGCCATAAATTTGCTTCCATAATTTGATCGGTAACTTTAGCTTTACCCAAAGAGGATATTTCTTGATATTTGACAGGTGTATGTAAAACTGATTTTTCTTCTTCGTGTAATTCTATAATAATATTTTCAACAGATCTTCTATCTCCTAAAATTATTTCTTTGATTTCTCCACCACCTGGAGATGCCCATTTAATATCGGGCTGTACTTTATCAAAAAATATTGGCGAACCGATATCAACTTTATCTCCCACTTTCACTAATAGTTTAGGTTTAACGTATCTAAAATTATTTGGTTGAATAGAAACTGTTTTTGATTTAGGTCTAGAAAAATATTCATTTTCTGGGGATCCAGAGATACGAATATTATGTCCTTTTCTAATGTTGATATGTGCCAATTCTATGTCCTAGGTAGGTGATAATTAGATTTGTACAAAAAATAATAAGCTATCCTTTACCCAATTAAGTATGGGGGTCCAATAAATTCCAAAAAATATAGATGGAACTGCCAATATCAATAAAATTGCAGTTATTGAAAAGGGTGGTACTTGAATTTCATCACTTGGTTTTCCATCTAAATACATTGTTTTTACAACACGCATATAATAATAGAGAGATATAACAGTATTTATCGCCCCGAAAAATGCTATCCAATAAAAGGATGAGCCAGCATTAATAACAGCGACAAATAAATAAAATTTTCCTATAAATCCAACCGTAGGTGGTAAACCAGTAAGTGAGAACATAAATACTGTCATTACAATACCAACAATCGGCATCCGCCAGCCTAGCCCACTAAAATGTTCGAAGTTTTCACCGCCTTCTTTTTGGATTACATATATAAGAACAAAAAAAGCACCCAAATTCATAAATAGATACATAACTAAATAAATCATTACTGCAAAAACACCTTCAGATGAAATAGTTGGAAATACCATTAACATATACCCTGCATGTGCAATACTTGAATAAGCCAACATTCTTTTAACGCTATTCTGTTGAATAGCGACCAAATTACCTAATGACATTGTTGCAACAGAAATAATACCTAATAATTCAGGCCAGGCAAAACTCACATCGGAATACCATCCTAAGCCACTTAAAGAATCACCATCGACAAAAACCTGATTAAAGAATCGAATCATTAAAGCAAAACCAGCTGCTTTTGGTGCAACAGACAAATAGGCAGTAATTGGAGTAGGAGATCCTTCGTATACATCAGGAGTCCAGAAATGAAAAGGAACAGCTGATATTTTGTATCCAAACCCTGCTAAAACAAATACGGTTGATAATGTTAAGGAAAGATTTGATGTTGAATCCAGAGTTGCAATTGCATCACGTATAGCAAAAAATTTTGTTGTACCTGTTAAACCAAAAATAATACTTAATCCATATAACATAATCCCGGAAGAAAAGGCACCATAGATAACATACTTTAATGAAGCTTCATTTGATCTGGGGTTATTCTTTAGATAACCAGCTAAAATAAATGACATTAATGATACAACTTCAATTGATAAATAAACTGTAATCAAGTCAATAGCACTAGCCATTAAAAACATTCCAAATACCATAATGCATAATAAAGCATAGTATTCTCCAGTATGATACCCTTCGAATTCGTTACTGTAACGACTTATAACTATAACAAATAAGGTAGCAACGATCACAATCGATTTAAAAAAACTAGCAAAGGGATCAAAAGCCAATGAATCCATAAATAATGTGGTTGGCGAATGGTTTGTAATAAAAACTGCAACTAATGTCGCTAATAATCCAATAATTACATAATTACTTACTTTATTTGATTTTGGTGATTGTGAAAAAATATCAACAACTATTGCAATTAATATTGTGGCAGTTAATAAAAGTTCTGGCCAAAATAAAGATATGCTTAATAGGTTGTTCATTTATGAATTTAACTGGTTAAAATATACCAGCGACCCCACCAACGACAACAACTTGATCAATTAAAACATTCATAGTTTCTTTTATCATATCCAAGAAAGGACGAGGATAAACACCAAGAAAAATTGTGATTACTAATAAGGGGATAACTGTAAATAACTCACGTTTATTGATATCTTCCAATTTTGTATACTTTTCATTTAGTTTTCCAAAAAACATTCTTTGGAAAGCCCATAAGAAATAGGCAGCATTAAGTAAGATTCCAATAGTTGATATAATTACCATCGTACGAAAAACAGGAAAAGCACCAATAAAGCACATAGCTTCACTTACAAACCCTGATAAACCTGGTAGTCCTAAACCTGCAAAAAAAGCTAAAGCTACAATAGCAGTATATATCGGCATTTGTGATGCTAAGCCTCCAAATCCTTCAATGTCTCTATGGTGTGCTTGTTCGTAAATAACACCAACTAGAATAAATAACATAGCTGATATAGTTCCATGATTAAACATCTGAAATACAGCACCATTTATTCCTGCCTGTGCAGCCATTAGATTTGAACCATTAACGGATCCACCTGCTATTACAGCAGCCATACCTAATAGAAGATATCCCATATGATTAATACTAGAGTATGCCACCATCTTCTTTAAATCTTTTTGCGCCAGAGCGCACATTGCCCCCCAAAGAACATTAATCATACCCAAAAATGCAAGAGAACCAGCAAACCACCATACAGCATCAGGAAGCATAGTGTAATTAATTCTGAGCATTCCATATACTCCTAACTTTAAAAGTATACCAGCTAATACAACTGATATTGCAGTAGGGGCTTCAACATGTGCTAAAGGTANCCANGTATGNAATGGAAANACTGGCACTTTAATTGCAAAACCAATGAATAATAATACCCATATTACCTTNATGGCACTCATACCCCACCATACCACTCCATCAAGNGCAAAAGGGGCNCGTTCCATCATTAATATCATATCAAATGTTTGACCGCAAGCAAAATACAATGCGAGTAATGCAATCAGCATAAGAACAGAACCAAATAATGTATATAAGAAGAATTTTATTGCTGCATATTCTCTTTGGGGCCCGCCCCACATTCCAATTAAAAAATACATAGGTAATAACATAACTTCCCAAAATACATAAAAAAGGAAAAAGTCTAGTGATAAGAATACGCCCATAACTCCTGTATCAAGCAATAAAAACAAAGCAAAATATCCTTTTACAGCACGGTCTATGTTCCAACTAACAAACACACCAAGGAAAGCGATCAACGCATTCAAGGCAACCATAGGTAAACTTAGACCATCAATACCTAAAATATAACTGATGCCCAAAGAGGGTATCCATTCAGCTCTTTCCATAAATTGAAAGGATCCAGAAGTTGCATCAAAAACTGACCAAAGCATAATTGCAAGAAGCAACTGAATTCCAGTTGTGACTGCAGCTATTTGTTTAATTAGATCTTTTTTGTCCCTAGGAATAAAGGCTATTGCAACCATTCCTATAATAGGAATCCATATAATCCAACTTAAAATATTATCCATACGATTGTCCTAATCATTACATAGTTAAAAAGATTGAAAAATTATAATAATAATCACTCCAAATAGAGCAAATAGCATATAGTTTTGTAAACGGCCAGTCTGTATTTCTTTTAGAGAAGATCCAAACTTACCCATTGACCTGCCAAGCCCATCTACAATAGTTTGATCTAGCCCATCATAATCTGTACGACCAGTAACAAATGAAAGCCATTTTGTTACATGACCAAAACCATTAATAAAATATTTATCATATAAATCCCAGTCGATATAAGAAACTCGATTTGCTAAACGTAAAAATGGTTGATAAAGATATTTATTATAATTTTCATCAAAATAGTATTTGTTTAGTGATAGATTATAAAAAACACTCATTTTTTTTGTCCATATATCAGCAGAAATGATTTTTTTCATATACACAGCCCACGATAGAAAAATTCCTAGGGCTGCAACAAGTATAGAAAGAACCATCGTAAGAGTGTGGCTATGGTGAATACCATCTGCTATATATTTTGCACTTGGGTTACCAGGAACCATAGAGTCTTTTGCTTGAATTAATTCCATAAACCAACCGTGATCTGATAATGGATTAAAATAAGGTAAGGTATAAAAAATAAATACACTGAGCGAACTTAGAAGGATTAGGGGGAAAACCATTGGCTTAGGTGATTCATGAATATCATCAAAAACATTTTGCAGTTTTGGCTCATTATGAAATGTCATAAAAATTAGTCTAAACATATAGAAAGCTGTAATTAAAGCAGCAGAAAAACCAAAAAATGGTAAAAGAAAATGCTGAGGGTGATGACTAGCAAACGATAGGGTTCCTGCTAAAACAGCATCCTTGGATAAAAACCCTGAAAATAAAGGAACTCCTGAAATAGCAAGGGTGGCAATAAGCATAGTCCAATATGTAATGGGCATTTTTGATTTGAAACCTCCCATATTCCTCATATCCTGAGGGTCTGTATCATGATCCTTTAAATTATGAAGAGCATGGTGCATAGCGTGAATTACACTACCTGAACCGTAAAAAAGACAAGCTTTGAACATAGCATGAGTTACCAAGTGGAAAAAACCAGCCACATATGCCCCTGTTCCAACTGCTAAAATCATATACCCTAATTGACTAACTGTTGAATAGGCTAATACCTTTTTTATATCATTTTGTGTTAAGGCAATGGTTGCTGCAAAAATTGCAGTAAATCCACCAGTGTAAGCAATAAACAGTAAAGCATCAGGTGTAAATAATGGAAACAATCTAACCGAAAGATATACACCTGCTGCAACCATTGTAGCTGCATGCATTAATGCGGAAACAGGGGTTGGGCCTTCCATAGCATCTGGTAACCAAATATGTAAAGGGAACTGGGAAGATTTTCCTACAGCACCCATAAATAATCCGATTCCAGCAAATGTCAATAGAGAGCCAGATAGGTTTCCTTCAGCAACTCCTTGAAAAACCTCTGCATAATTAAAAGTTCCCAATGCGGTAAATACTAACATTAGACCAATAAAAAAACCTATATCACCAACCCTATTTATTAGAAAAGCTTTTTTACTTGCATCAGCTGCAGAATCTTTTTCAAACCAATGACCTATCAATAAATAAGAACTAACACCTACTAATTCCCAAAAGATATAAAGAGAGATAAGATTATTTGCCAATACGATACCATTCATACTAAACGTGAATAATCCAAGGTAAGCGTAGTATCTAGAGTACCTAATATCACCTTCCATATATTTAGTTGAGAAAATATGAGTCATCGTCGAAATAAGAGACACCACAAGAAGCATAATTATTGTGATATTATCTATTAAAAAACCAAGCTTAATTTTAAAATCACCTAGATCCATCCATGTGAATGAAGCTTCATGTCTGAGTCCAGGATCCTTTGATAGCAGCATACTACCAAACATCGCTAAAGATAAAATCAAGGTTAATAAGATTGAACCAATAGCAACTATATCACCTTGACGAGGCAAACGCTTTCCTACGAAAATCAAAATAATAAATGATATTAGAGGGAAAAACAGTATGCCTAAGGCATAATTAATTAGCATATCACCCGTCATAATTTTAATTCTTTTGCATCGTCAATGTTTACAGTATCTAAATTATTAAATACATTAATTATAATTGCTAATGCAACAGCTGCTTCAGCTGCGGCCATTATAATAACAAATAAAGCAAAAACCTGGCCGCTAAAATTCATTCCTCCAAAACGAGCAAAGGCAATAAAATTAATATTTGCAGCATTCAATATCAATTCTACTCCCATTAAGACAGCGATTCCGTTCCTTCGAGTAATAACTCCATATAATCCCAGCGAAAATAAAATTGCACTTATAAATAAGTATGTTTGAAGGCTATCCATTAATTGGTGTTCCTTGAAAGCATAGCAGCTCCAATTAAAGCACCAAGTAAAAGTAGAGAAGCAACTTCAAAGGGAAGTAAATATTCCATCATTAATAATCTTCCAATACTATCTGCAGTCTGGCTTGGTTCTTTTGAAGAAAGCTGATACCAAGAAGTATTTAAAATCATTGGAATTAAAAGCCCCAAAACACCTAGNGCAATNACAGCTCCAACNCTTTTTTGTAAACTTGTATGGGAAATATTAACAGAACTAATCTTATTCGTTAACATTATCCCAAAAATTAANAGAACTAANATCCCACCTATNTATACNATAATTTGAACCCCAGCCATAAAATCTGCCCACATAAAAATATATAAGCCTGCAATACCAAAAAGGGTAAATAATAATGCAATTGCTGAGTATAATAACTGCTTCGATAGGACAACTACAAATGCGGAACCAAGTGTTAATGCTACTATTAAGCCAAAAGCAACATTGTCCATTTAGCTTTCTCCTCCTGGAGTAACAGTTGTTGCATTATCAATTTCTTCAGAAGAGACCTTTTTAGCAAAACGATATATTAAATCATTGCGATCATACTCAGAAAATTCATAATCAATTTCATGCTTTTCTGAATTTGGCCCCCCGGTCATATAAATACATTCTTCTGGACATGGATAGGTACAGAGATTGCAATAACAACATTCTGACATATCAATATCAAACCTAGAAACAACCATAGCTTTTTTTGTGCCATTTGCAGTAACGCCTGTATGTCCTATACTGCGAATATCTTCNCCCCTATTTGGAACTTTTACTGTTTCAATTTTAATNCAATCTACNGGGCANACCCTTTCACATTTTAAGCATCCAATACAATCATCAATATCAACGTGAAGTCGTGATCTAATTACATTATAATTACTATGATCAAAACCAATATCTCTTTCAGGGCGCGGCCAACGCTCTTCTGGGTACTGAAGTGTTACATTATCTTTTCGAATAGATACTATATGTCGCATAGTAACTTTCATACCTATGACCATTGTTGAGATTGTTTCCCAAATATTTCTTAAATAATTACCCATAATTTTATCCTATAATTAAATACCAAATACCTATGCCAAAAATATTTACCAATGAAATTGGNATAAATCCTTTCCAGCAAACATCCATTAATTGATCCACNCGCAATCTTGGAAAAGTCCAGCGNACCCAAATCATAACAAATATCAAAAACATACTCTTACTCAAAAACCAAAATAAACCCCATCCAGGCGAATTAAACATTCCTGGAATTGGGCTTTGCCANCCTCCTAAAAAAGCAGCTGCAGCCACACCNCTAACAACAAACATATTTGCGTATTCACTTAAAAAGAAAAAAGCATATCGCATTCCCGAATATTCAGTAAATGCACCTGCCACAAGCTCTGATTCTGCTTCAGGAATATCAAAAGGAGTACGATTACATTCTGCAAGACCACTAATAAAAAAAATAAAAAAAGCTAAAAAAGTGAATGGGTTGTTAAATATTAACCAATTAGGTAGAAACCCCCATACTAGGCCACTTTGATAATGAATAATTCCTTGCATACTCATTGTGCTTGTCAACATAATTACTGTAACNATAGATAAGGCAGCAGGAATCTCATAACTAACAATCTGAGCAGCAGAACGCATAGCGCCATATAANGACCATTTATTNTTTGAACTCCACCCTGCTAANATTAAACCAATTACCCCTANAGAGCTNACNGCTAAAATATAGAAAACACCAATATTCATATCTGCTATGATTATTGTTTGACTGAATGGTAATGCTGAAAAAGCAATAAATGCACCAATAAATACAATAAAAGGAGCTAAAATAAATAATTTTTTATCAGCAGATGAAGGAATAATATCTTCTTTTAAAATTAATTTTAATGCATCAGCGACAGGNTGAAGAAGNCCCCATCTCCAAGCGTGTAAACCAACACCTTGNCCCATTGGGCCAACTTTNTCTTGNATAAAAGAAGAAATTTTGGTTTCACCATAAATAGCAACTAAAGCATANACTGCAATAAANAGAAATACTGGAACGGCACATACTATTACAACAAAAATAAATGTAAGACCAGGCCAAGATTCACTTGTTGGAAGCCATGCNATTAANTGATCAACAATCATCGGTCAATTTCTCCTAATACGATATCAAGACTNCCTAATATAGCAATGACATCAGAAAGCATCCATCCTCTAGATATTTCATTTAGAACGCTCAGTGCTGTAAATGCTGGAGACCGCATCTTTAATCGGTAAGGTTGTGGAGAACCATCACTAATAATATAGTATGCTAAATCTCCTCTAGGACTTTCAGTCCTTTGATATATTGATCCTTTTGGAGGACGAATTTTTTTAGGAAGTGCCTGATGAACATCCCCATCTTGGGGTAAATCCTTTAATGCCTGACGTAATATTTTAACGCTTTCAGTCATTTCAAGCATGCGTACATAAAATCGATCCCAACAATCACCTGTAGTGCCAATAGTACCTTCTCCAANAGGCACATCAAAATCAAAACGTTCATAGATTGAATAAGGTTCATCTTTGCGTAAATCCCATTTAACTCCAGACCCTCTTAGGTTAGGCCCTGAAACTCCATAACTAATTGCAACTTCTGGAGGCAATACNCCAACATCTGCAGTTCTTTCTATGAATATCTTATTATAAGTTAATATTTCATTATATTCTTTTAATTTTGGTTCAAAATAGTCTAAAAACCCATATACAGTTTCAACAAAGCCAACGGGAAGGTCATGCGAAACACCACCTACCCACATATAGTTATATAATAGTCGCGCACCACATGTTAATTCAAAAATATCTAGTATACGCTCGCGATCTCTAAACATATAAAGNAAAGGAGTAAAAGCGCCTACATCAAGACCATAAACACCTAGNGCAAGAAGNTGGCTAGCGATACGATTTAATTCAGCCATAATAACTCGAATATATTCAACACGATCTGNCACTTTAATTTCCATTAATTTTTCCATTGCTACAACATATCCAAAGTTATTATTCATGGATGCGATATAGTCACAACGATCAGTAAATGGAATTACTTGTTCATAAGTACAATTTTCGCAGTGTTTTTCAAAGCACCGATGTAAATATCCAATAACAGGTTCAATATTAGAAACAATTTCACCGTCTGTACTAATTTTAAGACGAAGAACTCCATGAGTACTCGGGTGTTGAGGCCCCATATTCAAAATCATTTGATCGCCTTTTACTATTCCCATCCTTCTTTCACCTTTGGNACTACTATNCCATGGTATGTTTCCTGNACATCATAGTCTTTTCTTAATGGCCANCCTTCCCAATCCTCNGGGAGTAAAATCCTTGAAAGATCCCTATGTCCATCGAATTCAATTCCATACATATCATAGGTTTCCCTTTCAAACCAATCACCAATTCTCCATATTGATTCAACAGATGGCACTTTAGCATTATTTCGAGAACAAGTAATTCTTACTTCAATTGCATGGAGATGCGTCATGGAGTGTAAATTATATCTTACCTCAAGGTCAGATTCTTCACCTAAGTCTACTCCAGTTATACATTGTAATGAATCAAATAAGCAAGCCGGGTCATCACGTAAATACTTTGCAATTGCCATCCAATTCTTAGGATGAATCTGGATATGTCCTTCTGAACATAAATCTTTATTAATATCTTCTGGAAACTGTTGGATAATTAATTCAGCGATATTTTCATTAGAAGTTTTAATTTTTGCAGAATCTTGAGTGGAATCTGATTCATCAGAACTTACCTCAGGTTTTTCTTTCGCAGCTTCTCTCTTTGCTTTTACAAGAGCTGCTTTAGCTTTTGAGCGAGTTACGCGATCCTCAATATTATTGATTGCATCCATATCTCCTTCAAGTGCTTTTTCAACAGCTTCTTTTATCAGCTGTTCTAAATTATCTGTCATGCAATTTTCCGAGTTAAAGGTCTATCNCTTTGNATCTTTTCCTGCANCTTTAATAAACCTTCAATTAATGCTTCTGGTCTTGGCGGGCATCCTGGNACATANACATCAACAGGNACTACCAAATCAACTCCTTTTAAGACATGATAACCATGTTGCCAATAAGGTCCTCCGCTAGTAGCGCAACTCCCCATGGAAATAACATACTTGGGATTTGCCATCTGTTCATAAAGTTTTTTTACTCTCAAAGCCATTTTTAAAGTGACTGTTCCAGCGACAATCATTACATCAGCTTGTCTTGGTGATGATCTAGGAAGCATTCCTATACGCATTAAGTCATGTCTACTAGCTGCAGTAGCCATCATTTCAATTGCACAGCATGCTAATCCAAATTGAAAGAACCAAGGAGACGTTGATCTTGCCCATCCTAACAACTTATCTAAGGACGCAACAACTACATTATCCTGGAATTTATTTTCAAATACTCCCAATGGTTTCTCCTTCCGTTTGCGAAGCTTTTTGGCGATATCTTCCTCTACCATACTTCACATTATATTTTACCCAATCCAAATCACCTTTTTTCCAAACATATGCTAAACCTACAATCAAAATAAGTAGAAAAATTCCCATTTCTACAAATGCAACCATTCCCATTTCCTTAAAAACCATAGCCCATGGGAATAGAAATACAACTTCAACATCAAATATGAGAAAAATAAGAGCAATTACATAAAAACGAATATTGAATTGTACCCAAGCAGATCCCTCAGGCTCTTCTCCACACTCATAATTATCAAGTTTATCCGGAGTCTTCTGACTTGGAGCTACTAAACTTGAAATTAATAGAGGAACATATACTAATACTATTGCTAGCATAGCAAAAATCAAAACGGTTCCAAAATCTCGATACATTATATATATATGACTTTTAGCAAGCACTGAATTTAGCAGAATGACTTTTCTGTAGTCAAGCCAAACTTCACTATTATTTTATATAAGCAAAGAAATTGGCAACATTAATCTCATTATCCTAAATTACTAGACGATGTCTTGGATAAATAAAAGTATCCTAACCCTAATTAGCATTCTACCAAAATGGATGATACATCCTTTTGCAAAAACCTACGTTGCTGGTGAAACAATTGAAAAAACAATTCAAGTAGTAAAAAATTTAAATAACCTTGGCTTTTCATGTACTCTTGATATTTTAGGAGAGCATGTTCAATCTTCCACTATCGCAGAAAAAATCACAAAAGACTATTGTAATCTTTACGATATAATCTCAGAAGAGAAATTAAATTGTAATATTTCAATTAAGTTAACACATATTGGTCTTGAACTTGATAAAGACCTTGTTGAAACAAACTTTCAACAAATTTTACATCGTGCAGAATCATATAACAATTTTTTAAGAATAGATATGGAGAATTCTCCTTATACTCAAAAGACTATTGATCTATATCAAAAAAATATTTCCATTTATAAAAAATTAGGGATCGTATTACAGGCATACCTTAAGCGTTCACTTAAAGATGCCAAAGCATTAAATGCTCTAGATTTTAATACAAGAATTTGTAAAGGTATTTATAATGAACCTTCAAACATTGCTTTAAAAGATAGAAAACAAATACAGGATAATTTCTTTCTCATTACTAAACAAATCCTTTCAGGTGAAGGGTTTGCTGCAATTGCTACGCATGATATTCCGCTTATTGATCGAATTGAAACTTGGATCGAACAGAATAATATCCCAAATCATCGATTTGAATTTCAGGTGTTATACGGAGTACCTATGGGCAATAGACTAAAACGGTTACTTAGTAAAGGCTATTCTGTAAGGCAGTATATTCCTTTTGGACCAGATTGGTTTGATTATTCATTGCGCCGATTAAAGGAAAATCCTAAGATTATATCATACGTTCTCACTAACTTGTTTAAACGATGAATTCAGTTGATAATATCAAAGAAATTTTCTCAATGCAAACTATAGCAGTGGTTGGGATGAGTCCTAAACCAGAACGACCTAGTCATTACGTCTCTATGTATATGAAAGAACAAGGATATAAAATTATTCCTGTTAATCCCGGTCATAATGAAATTGCTGGAATAAAATGTTATCCTTCTTTACAAGATATCGAGGAACCTGTAGATGTGGTAGATGTATTTCGTCGTTCAGAATATGTTGTACCAATTGCGAAGAGTGCAATTAGTATCAAAGCAAAAGCATTATGGCTTCAAGATGGAGTCATTAATAATGAAGCAGCAGAATTAGCAAATAATTCAGGGTTAATTGTTGTTATGGATGATTGCATGCTTCGAAGACATCGACAACTATAATGGATTTAAAATTCAATTATTTTATCAAATGCATAAAAAATTATGCAGTTTTTAAAGGAAGAGCTAGCAGGCCTGAGTTTTGGTATTTTATTTTATACTGGATTATTCTTTATGCATTCATAATTATAATAGATAGAGCCATCGGGTATAATATTATAGATTTAAATGATTTACCATTTTCTGAATATATTCCTCTTGCAAATATCTATGGAGGAGTAGGCCCTTTAATCCTTTTTTATAGACCATTAACAATTATACCTAGCATTGCAGCTGCAAGTAGAAGACTACATGATATTAATATGACTGGAAAATGGAGCATGCTACTTATAACTCCATTTGCCCCATTTATTATGTTGTTATTAATCAAAAAGGGAAATACTAAAAAAAATCAATATGGCAATCCGCCTTATTAATTAATCATTATTAGAGGATGGAGATCCTTTTACCATTCTTTTTTCATATTTTTCTAATACTTTATTAAGAGCTTCATCCAAATCTATTTCAAATACATTTGCTATAGTAATAATTGAGTATAAAACATCCCCTAATTCCATCTTAAGCTTATTATTATATTTAACAGGATGCTTGCCATAATTACTCATTTTTAGGATTTCTTTAGCAACTTCACCTAGTTCAGACATCGTATCTAAAACTCTATGTTCAATTGGAGAATTCAATTCATTTTTTTCACAAAATAATTTTACTTTTTTTTGAATGTCTTTCATTATTAGTTCTCCTTAAAGGCTATCAAAAAGAATACTGCAAAATATAGTTATTAGTATCAAACTTAAACTAATCTAGAAAATCGTTTATTAGATTTTGGAAAATCCACACCACCAAAAAAAAGTGCTACAAGACCTGAAAAGAGAGCAAATACTACTATAGTTAGACTTAATTCAAAACCCGATTTACTTAATGGTGATGAAATAGTTGTAAAAAATGCTCCAATAAAAATGAAGATCACTGAAATCCACTGATATAATCTGAGTTTCCATAAAATGGGTGTTTGAGGTTCTCCACGGTATGATTCTTCAACAAATCGGCTTAAACCACTAAAAATAAAGCTTAATCCCATCAACATTGATATCGGTGTACCATTAATCCACATTTTAACAAGAAATGCACCATAAATCATGTTTGCTAGTATGGAATATAAAGGTGCTGGATAGACAAATTTTCCTTTCCATGCGGCCAGTTTCACAACCCTGGAGCGCTCATGAAAATACCTGATGCCTTGCGTTGGCTTACAAGGTGCTCCATGGCAACAACCTTGAATAAGACATCTGAGGCGTCCCACCGCTTGTGCTAGAGGTGCAACAACGCATGTAGCAGCTGCAATCAATAGAAAGTTTACATTGAAGAATATACTTGCTACGAGACACCCTAAAAAGGTGCCGAGTACACCTCCATAAAAACCAAATGGTCGGAGCAGTTTTTCGGATCCTTCAATAAATTGTGCCCATAAGGCTGAACAAACCATTGTGCTAATTGAGACGATGGAAATAGCAAACATATGTTCTTCACCGATCATTGTGCCAACTAAAACAACAGCAAAGAATGGAACAAGGGCTCCGTAGAAACCGTGATTCAAAATACGAATTGATCCAAAATCCCACTCCTTCCATGAGTTTGCAAATTGCTCTGTATTTCGTTGAATTTTCTTCCATATAAATTGTCTCTTTTTAACGAATAACGTCACTATAAGACCTGCAAACACATCAGGCATTGTTTCTTGTCCTGCTATAATACAACTCAAGGCAACTAATATACCAATTAGTAACCAAATCAATTTTGCTTTGGGAAATAAACTTGCAATAGTTAATAGAGAAATTGCAGTCCATATGATATGAAATGAGGGAAAGGTCAAATATGATGAATCATTCATAATCATCAAATAGTAGCCGAATGCAGTACCAAACAATCCGCTAACAGCAAATTCTTTTAAATCAGCTTTTGTCCGTGCAACCAATGGAGACAAAATTGTAATTGGAATTGATAAGAGGAAAAAGTTTTCCGTAATAGAAGAAAGAGATAACTGTAAAGTAAAAGATATATTGATGGGAATATATTCATTAGGTGAACCAAGGTAATCAAGGATTTGATATAGTAAAAACCATGGAATTAATACTAACACATAAACTGATATTTTATTCCATAAAGTTGGAGCATCATTTGATTGATTTGGAAGACTAATGAGAGAACAAAATGTATTATTAGGAAATCGCTTTATTAGTCCGTGTTTTTCAAATCCTATAACATATGCAACAAGGCCCATAATTAGTATAGGCGAAACAAGCCAGATTCCACTAGCTGAACCAAAATAGAGTGAAAGCCCCAGGGAGAAAAAAGATGCTCCTACATAAATCGGGTGAGGGATGAGTTTATATATACCTTGATAGACAAATTTTGCGGGCGGGAAAGGGCTCATAGGTAACCCTTTTCCGTAAAACGATAGCGTTATAGATCCTACCAACATAATAAGGAAGCCTAAAATAATCAAAAATATTCCAACATAATCAGATTGTACGGCTGGCAGAAGGATCAATCTATCACTAGCAATAGCCCATAAAATTGCAGCGAAGGGTAACACAAATGTAAAAAGTACTCCAAAAAGAATTTTACCCAACAAGTTCTCTGTCATCTGTCCCATGACACAACTTCATGTATAGACCAAGCACTATCAATAATCTTTCCGTTTTTTATCAAGTCTCCACGACTTCGCCATTTTGACTCATGGCTATTCTGAAATTTGGTAGGGATAATTTTTCTGATAACTGGGGCCTTAGAAAAGAGCGTGGAAGCCAGCAAGCCCTCTCTCAAAACAATAGAATCGTAAAGCCTGAGCGTAATTCCTCTATTATTAAGAATAATCTTATTATTTGTAATAGTAGCATCAGTAATTCTATTTCCATTGTAGTAAACAAAACTGGAATTATATCCCCCCTCCAAGATAATCCAGATCAACATTGTATTCTGAGATAAGAATCTTCCCCACCATAATTTTGAGATAGGTAAGCTCCAAGGTAGAATCGTCATATCAATTATTTCCGTATATCCAATTGCATTACTAAGAGAGATGTTATCAGTCTCAACTTTGGCTACTGCCCGCGGTTGTTCACACGTCCACACTATGGAACCTGACTTATTGCTGAAAATATTTTGTCTAATCGTATCATCAATGGAGACCCAGTGCCCAGTTGTGTTTAATTTTTTATGAGACCAGTGGAGATTTTCTCCAGAACGAATTGGGTTGGATAATTTTCCTAGTGTTGAAGCGGTCTTTATTTCACCTTGACTATTACAAGTCAGAGTACTTGAGTAGCTAGCCTGTATCAATTTCCAATCAAATGAACCTGAATAACCCATAAAAAGATTACCCATCTCATCGATACAGTCCATGTACCACTTGCGTAAAAAGAAAGCCTGAATAAATTTAACTCATTATTTAAAAAAAATTAATTTTTTGGAGTGTTCAATATATATTATCAAAAATAAACGAATATCTATATAATAAAAAGTCATTCTGCAGAAATTTTATCAATTGCAGTAATTGTAAACTTTATCTCTTTATCTCCAATTTCAAGAGTAAAATTTTCATTCAGCTTTTTACCAACCATGGCTTGGCCGAAAGGTGAATGGTAGGTTACAATCATGGGATACAGATCCAACTCAAATTCAATAGGACCTAATAGATAATAATCTTCGGCCTCATCTTTTCCCTCTTCAAGAATTGCAACCTTATTGCCAAAGCTTACTTCATCTGTTTCAATTTCTCCAAAATCTACGAATTGAAATGGTGCATGGGACTGGAGCAATTGTTTCTTGTATACTATTAAACTCTGTTCCTCCCTTGCAGCATGGTATTCCGCATTCTCCTTCAGGTCTCCATGATCAGCCGCTTCTCTAATCTTTACTGAAGTCTCTCTCTTTTTTTTATCAATAGATTTCATTTCTTCTTCTAATGCACGGTATGTTTCCCGCAATATCAAAGTCGCCATATTTATATTCCTTTTGTTAATTCAATTAAATTTGAATTATAAATTAAATTTATTTTATTTCTTAACTAATTGTTAAGCAACAAAAAAACCCCACAAATGTGGGGTTTAATTTTTTGTTGGCCCTGGAAAAAACATGTTTGTCGTTTGCTGATAGTCTTTATATGCTGGCCGTTTCTGAACTGAATAATACTCAGAGGGTATTGCCCCTGTATAAGTAACTAAAGTAATATACATTATCCTTGATGTCAGAAGTAAACCTACTCCGACTAGTGTAAAAATAAGTACAGATATATTCGGGTATAGATTTAACCAAGAAGGTATTGATGCAATTACCAAAGCATTCCAAACCATCCATTCAGAAAAATAATTCGGATGGCGACTGTATTTCCACAAACCAATATTACATACCATATTGCGTGCACCTGATTTTTTCATGGCTCGCAGATAAGTAAGTTTTTGTACATCAGCAACAGATTCCATAATAAATGAAATTATCCAAATA
>NZXJ01000073.1 GCA_002701945.1 Fidelibacterota bacterium | reverse complement strand
TGATATTGGACCAACTTCTATAGATGCTATTTCTGTTTTGACATTAAACCATCCAATAGTGCCATGATCAATTACTCCTAAAATAAAACCAAGTAGAAAGTTTGTATTATCAAGTGGTATTGTAATTGTTTTTGCTCGCAGTGAAATTTTAGATTTTGATATTTCTTTAGCATCTTTTGAACGAAGTGCCCTAAGAGCTAATAGACCGAGCTGTTGTCCCTGCGCCTGAGTTTTTTTAAACGTAGCACCTTCATGAAGCGTTGAATTAAAGGGATCAGGAATAGGGTGGCTGGGATTAGTCGTCATTAATCCTCCTACAGCACCATTAATGAATACTGATATACCACCAATTCCTTCAGCTAAAGTTGTATCTTCATTAAAGACTCCATTTTCAATTGAAGATCTAAAATAATGTGGAAAATCTGATGATATTAATAGGTTTTTACTCCATAGTGTCTCTGGATGATTACTCCAACTGACTAATGAGCCTAAAGTTTCTTCTGTATTTATATCTAATGCTTGTATAATTCTGATTCCTGGATCTAATTCTTGAGGGTCTCTTGAATCTACGACAAACGGTATTGCGCCTTTTAAATCTTGAGCTATCTTAAGTTTTGCTGGAACTATATTTTTTACAGCTGTAGAAATCGCTGAAATAGTTTGCTTCTTTACATACTGCATATATTGTTTATTTACACCACTTTTAAAATAACTTGGGCCCCAAATGCCGATCAAATCTGGCGCTTGATGAACATGAGTACTCGAAATAATAGTATAATCACAACCAATATTCTTTTTTACTTCTTTTCTTATATCTACAGCATCATCATATATAAATCCCACTGCATCAATACTCACAATAGCAAGTTGAGTCTTTCCATCATCTAAAACCATAACTCTCGCCCAAAGATCATCATGGACACCTTGTGCGGGACGACTATTATGGAAGCCTCCTATCCATATAGGATCAAACCTATTATTTCCATTTATATCATTATAAAAATCACCTTTATCAGGTTCATACTTTGCATTACCATTTAAATCATTCCATGTGTCAGTAACATCAGGAGTTATAGGCATCTTTGCAAAACCAACAGATATCGTACTAACCTGTCCATTATTTTTTAAAGAAATATCAATGTTAAAATCCGGGTGACGATCTCTAAGATTATAATTAACTAGTACTGTAAAAAATATTATTAAAACAATAAAAGCTAATAATAAATACTTTATAAATTTCATCTTAGGTTTGATCTTTATACCGTTTCATCATTTCTTTCCAGTTAGTAAATAGAACACCTTCATTTTTTAAAAAATTAATAACTTCTGGATCTGAAAACATTTTTGCCTCCCAAACTCTCTGCTGCCAGGAATTTGTTATTTTCTTTAAACCATTAGTTTCTATAGAAGGATGAAAATAAATCTCTGTAATACCCGGTTCAAGACTCTTAATCAACTTATAAAAATTTTCTTTTATCTCATCATAGCTTTTAGCGTTTGGGACGGGAACCATATTGTCAATTTTTGGTAAGGTATATTTTGAAGCACTTTTAATTAATCGATCTGTAATTGGATACCCTTGCTTCCTATATATTTCTACTTTTTCTGGCGTAAACTCAATAACATTAGCTGGAATTCCATATTCCATTGCAATATTAAAAAATAATTCAGCATACTCCACTTTACTATATAGTGTTCCCATATGCGTATCTATATGTCCTGGTTCAATACCTAATTCTCTTGCGCGATTTATTTGAGCTCTTATCTCTATTTCTATATCTTCAACAGAAACATTAGAAACTACATCCTTCACTCTCCTCCATAGATAACCCTCTGAGTCAGTTATGTTAGAATTCATAAGTTCATTAGAGACAGGCCCCCACCGATATAATTTCCATTCACTTGTTAACGTTAAATGTAATCCAATATCTTGATCAGGATTTTTTTTATACCAATCTGCAATATCATTGAACCACGCACATGGAACCATTGCAGATGCAGATTGTATTTGATCATTTAGTAAATATGGAATTACAGCTTCATTTGCCTCAGAACACATACCAANGTCATCTGCATGGAGCATAATTACCCTACTGTTTTTAGGATAACCTAATTTTTCTGCCCAATTATTTCCTTTTAATTTAATGGGTTGCAATAGTTTAGTGTTATCGTTGTTATTTGCTTCACAGGAAAAAAAAGCAAAAGATATAGCTAGAATCATCAAAATGTTTTTCATAATAATCTAATCCCTCAAAAATTGTTTAAAAAACTTATCCATATAATGTTGCGTATAATTATTAACNGGCCGTGCAGCATCCATCGTATGTGGCCATCCCTTTAAAATATGATAATCATGATATACATCNACCTTTTTCAATGATTGATCCAATTTGTTTGTTTGATTCAATGGAACAAGTTCATCTAGAGTTCCAATAAAAGTCATAGTGGGAGGATCATCTTTCGTAACATAATGTATTGGAGATGCAATTAGATATTTTTCGGGTTGACTTTTATAATCTGCACCAATAAAAAAGTTAGTCTCTTTTCTATTAATAGCATAATCTGTTGTTAAATCAGTTGGCCCATAAAAATTTACTACTGCATTTACTTTCTGGGATGCTGATCCACTTTCACAACTTTCTTCACCAAATGAGCCCCCCATACTGTAAGCTGCCATAAGCGCAAGGTGCGCACCAGCAGATCCTCCAACTATTGCAACATTATTTGAATCAATTCCATATTCCATTGCATTATTTTTCAACCATTTAATTCCACAAATTACATCTTTTACTGCTGCAGGAAATTTTTCTTCCTGTGAGAATCTGTATGATAATGAGGCAGTAACATATCCTTTCTGTGCATACGATAATAAATATATAAGATAATCTTTTTTATCTCCTTTTGTCCAACTACCACCATGTACAAAAATAATTAAGGGCATGGAATTATTAATTCCTTTTTCACGATAGACATCAAGAAAAAGTGATCTTTGTTCGGTCTCTTTAAATTTCACATCTATGAATGCTTCAATATCAGGAGGTATATCTGGTTTGGTATTAACTAGATCAATCCAACCAAACATTGCAGACCATTTTAAAAATGTATTATTTAAATAACCACGCGGTGGTTTTATATCATGCTGTTCTGCATGAGTTATAGAGAGTGTTATAATAAGAAAAAGTATGTGTTTCACTTTAATCTAATGGTATTGATATACGAAAGGAAAAAGGGGTATTTAAATTCTTATTGTTTATACGATCTCGATATGTCAAAGCAAACCCTCTTCCTACGGCAGTACCTAACCCAGCACCAAATATAACATCACTTAAGTAGTGTTTATTATCATGAATTCTACTTGTTGCAACCAAAGCAGCTAAGCAATATGCAACCAGACCAACTTCATTGCCATAAAGTTCATCTGCAATTGTAGCAACAGTAAAACTATGAGAAGTATGACCAGAGGGAAAAGATTTACAACATCCACCATTTGGTCTTACTCGTCCAAACGATCTTTTCATCAATTCAGTTATTACTCCATTTGTAATCATAGCTAATGTGGAAAATTCAAGTTTTTCAGATAAATTATTTTTTTCCTTATCTAATATAGAAGTGCCTAGAATTGATGACCATATTATCCAATGTGCCCAATACCCACCATACATATCACCAAAATGTGAAACTTTTTCAGGTAGCAAACCATTCCCCTGTGCATATGATTTTATTTTTTGATCTATAGTTAATGAAGCAAATGCTGCCAAAGCAGCAGACCCTAAAATAAATTGGTTATAATTGTTTGATAATATCTCTTCACTCGATTTAGAAAAATAATCTTTTATTTCTGTATTAGCTTGAGCATCTAATATAGATGATATAATCAATATATAAATACATATATGCTTCATATTTATGTTCAAAATACTATATATATTATAATAATCATGACCATTGCAGATATTGCGAAAGGTTTTAGATTAATATCTTTTCCAGAGTTTTTATCATGTAAAATAACTTCAGATTTGGGCAAGCTATAGACCCAATAAGTTATTGATAAGAAATAAATAATAAATAAGGATTTAGCAANATGTAAATTAATATTTAACAAAATATCCCTTATAAATTGCCCAGGTATTCCTAAAAAATTAGATATAGTATCTGCAATAGATACAGATACAGATATATGAATTGTCAATATATCAATCATATCTATATACCATACCTCTTAATTTTTCATCCGGCTCCTGCTTAGTATATATACTCACAATTACTGTAAGTATTATAGATAGAATGAATGACCATAANGCTACATATAAAAAAGGTTCAGATATCTGAAATAAAGGTATAGAAGCATTACTATGAACCCACATTAAAAGCGCAGAAAAAGAAACGCCTCCAATTAGACCCACTAAAGCTCCTGTTCCAGTAGCACGCTTCCATAAAACGCCTAATATAATAATAGCAAGACTTGGCCCTTGAAAAAATGATAATAAAGTTTGTGCTAAATCATATATACTTTCAAAGCCAGTTGCAAATTGTGCAACATAGATAGCAACAATAATAAAAATAATAGTAAAACTTCTTCCAACTTTTAAATAATGAGTATCATCTCTATCAGGTCTAAAATACTTCTTATAGATATCTGTAGTCCATACAGTTGCCGCAGAATTTAGGAATGAATCAACGCTTGACATTAATCCTGCAAGAAATGCGGCAAAGAAAATTCCTAATAACCCCGTGGGCATAATTTCTTTGATTAATGTTGCCATTGCTTTATCTGCATCTGCAATATTAGGATTATAAGCCAATGATATTATTCCTGGAACAACCATAGCAAAAGGAATTAAAATTTTTAATAACGCGCCAAAAATATAAGATGCTTTTGCATCTGCCATTGATCTTGCCCCTAATGAGCGTTGAACTATTGATTGATTTCCAATCCAATATGCATTTGCAAGAACAAATCCTAGGCCAAAAAGTATCCCTGACCAAGGATGTGGTGTTTTTGTGTCTACGGGTAAGACAAGAGAAAAATGATCTTTAGTTCGTTCTCCCATCGAGCTAATTATACCTACAAACTCACTAATGCCACCTAGTTTAAATATTCCAAAGAATAATACAAAGAGAGACCCTCCTAACATAACAACACATTGAATTACATCTGTATAGACAACAGCCCTTAGGCCGCCTAAAAAAGTGTAGACGCCTATTACTACTCCCATTATTAAAATAGAATAAAAAATATCCCAGTCAGGCTCTCTTGCACGATTCATATTCATTGCGCCCCATGAAGAGCTAATTTCGTCCTCAGAAAAGAATACAATTGGAATCTCACTGAATAAATCTTTATCATTTGATTCAAATGAAAGATTCTTATCCACAAAAACTATAATAGGATTTCGATTATTAGATAATTCAATACCCTGATCTATAGTATTAGCATAAATAAAATCATATTTTTTTGCATCTGTAGAACGAGCAATTTTTTGAATAGCAATTTTATTTTCAGTCAAGATTAAGACTTTAGGGTTAAGATCTAACAAAACATTAAGCATTGCAGCAGAAGCATATAANATGATNCCTAAATTAATTGGCATATATATTCCCCATATTAATGCAGAAGTAGTTTGTACAGATGAATTATATCTTGCTCCAAGCCATTCTGGAATAGTAGAAACTTTCTTTTTCCAAAANATTGGAATAAATAAAAATGCNGCAATAATCATAACAGGAACGCTACCTAACCAATCATAATTGCCGAGTACAATACCATATAAGTAAGCCGATCCAGCAATTCCTACCATATCAACAGCTCCAATATCAGATACAACCAATGACATGCCTATAGCCCACCATGGTAAAGATCGTCCTGCTAAGAAATAATCTTTTCCAGACTTTATCTTTCTACCTATATAAGCACCAAATACAACGGTGCCAACCAAGTAAATTATAATTATTGCATAATCTATTGTGCCAAGAACCATTATGATATCATTCTATTAAATATGTAACCCCATAAAAATGGAATCATCATCTCTTTCTAATTCAGACATTCCATATCTTTTATAAAAATTAAATGCACGTTTGTTTGTAATGCTAAGCTCTAAATGAACACCTTTAATATCATTATTCACCAAATGAGAAATATAATGATCCATCATCAACTTCCCCTGTCCTTTCCCTTGTGCTATAGGTAACAAATCTATATGTAAATGCGCAGGAAATTCTTCAAATAATTTTTTATTCATTTCCGTAAAAAAAATGTTTATTGTTTTTTCTGTTCTACTCCATCTTGAAGGATCACCGGAAGGTTGAGTATAAGTATTGCGTAATAATTGGAACCATTCATTATACATCCAGTCGTAAAATGCTTTTGAATCCATCGTACCCATTATGTACCCAGAAAGATTCTTTCCATTATTAAGAATGAATACAGATTGTGGCTCATATTCCATATATGGTCCAGCATATATATGTCCCAAGGCTAGAGGGTCAGTAAACTGATGAGAAGCATCTTTTCCAGAATCCCCCGTCTTAAGACAGATATCATATACAGCATCCCTGTCTCCAGATTGATAAGACCGAATATTAAAGTCAGGCATGCTCCATAATTTTCTATTCGATTTCTAGTAATTCAACTTCAAATAGCAGAGTGCTATTAGGTGGGATTTTTGCACCACCGCCTCTTGCACCATAACCTAAGCCTGAAGGAATAGTTAATTCCCATTTTGCTCCAACTTGCATTAACAATAGCGCTTCTGTCCAACCTTTAATGACTCCAGAAACGTTAAAAGAAATAGGTTGACCACGATCATATGAACTATCAAATACTGTACCATCCGTGAGAGTCCCTCGATAGTGCACCTTTACTTTATCAGTTTTTAAAGGACTCGGACCATCTCCAGGTCGCACAACTTTATATTGTAAACCACTTGGAAGTGAGACTACACCTTCTTTTTGTGAACTTGCGACTAAATAAGATTGTTCCGCTGCTGCTGCTTCCTGTGCTTTCCTCTGAGCAACCTCACGTTGTTTTTGTTGGAACTCCTGACGAAACTTTCCCAATGTTAATTGCACTTCTTCTTCAGTTAATTCAATTTCTTTCTCACTAAATGCATCTTCTAATCCTTTCGCTAATACTTTAGGATTAATATCCATTTCTTGATAACGAAAAGATTTACCAATATCTACACCCACGCTATAACTAACTGTGTCCATATAATCATTCAATTTGACATCTTCAGCTTGTTGTTCACTATTGGAACATGATATAGCTATTATAAATACTGAAATAATAATTGTACTTACATATTTCATTTAATCATCCTTTTCTGATTCATTTTTCTCATCTGGCTTAATTCGATATTTTAAAACTGTCCACACAACCCAAAAGTTGAGAGCGGAAGTTAATAAAAAGGCTAGTATTGTGCGGATATCTAAATATCCGCCTCCTGTTTCCGCAAATAAAAAATATGCGCCAATATTTGCAATACCAAACATCAACCATGATAAAACACTTACTCCACCTGGATCATGCGTTTTCCATAATTTAACTAATTGTATTAATGCTGCACCCGGAAGAACTAGGGCAGGCATCCATGTTAGCACTTCAATCATAATTACTCTCTTTACTTAGTTAAATCTTTTAAAAATCGTTAATGATAACAAACAATTATTTAATTTTACGAAAGCTTAACAGCGGTTCCATAAGCTAATAATTCTGCAGATCCCTGTAAAACCATTGAAGTTTGAAAGCGGACACCTACTATTGCATCTGCATTTAACTCTTTTGCTCGATCCAACATTCTTTGTATAGCTTGCTCTCTTGCTTGAGCCATCATACCAGTATACTCTGGTATTTCACCACCAACCATGCTTCTCAAAACAGCTGTAATATCTTTACCTAAGTGTCGTGCGCGGATTGTATTACCCATTACCATTCCTAATGATTCTACAATACTAAAACCAGGAACTGTTTCAGTAGTGACAAATTTCATTCTTCTATATCCTTAAAGTCATCTTTTTCCCTTTCTTCTTGAATAATACTATATAGTAATACAAATACTCCAAGCACTACAGACATAAGTGCCAATCCAAGTAAAGGGTTGTTAAATATTAGTGCAATAATCTTACCTATAAATACTAAGATAAATACTACAGCACCTCCAAGAATAAGATAAATACCTGTTTGTTTCATGCTAAAACCTCTGTAAGTAATATTAATTCACTAAAATAGTGCATTTCAACTATTCAGAAGATAAACTATTGGTTAATTAAATCATTTGAAAATATTTAATCGTGACAGAAACTGACTTTTCAATACGAACATTTCGTGGAGGGTATGATGATAACTTCACATATTTGGTTTCCTGTATGCAAACCGGAACACAATTTATAATTGATGCAGCTATACCCCTTCATAAAATCAAACCTTATATTCATACAAAAATTCATGCAGTATTAATAACACACACCCATGGTGATCATACAGCACATTTAGATGAAATTCTTAATGAATTTCCTGATGCAAAATATATTGGTTATGAAAATTTAGTTAATCAAAATTCAAAATTTGAATTTTCACCTGTTAATGATAAAGATAGAATATTACTGGGAAAGCTAAATATTGATGTAATATATACACCTGGTCATTTCCCTGATTCTGTTTGTTATTTAATGGAAAATATTATTTTTACTGGAGATACATTATTTGTTGGTAGAACCGGTAGAACGATTAGTGCTAAGTCTAGCACTAATGATTTATATCATAGCGTGTATGATAAGATTTTATCATTACCTAGTAATACACTAATTTATCCAGGTCATGATTATGGGGAAAAACCTAATATAAGCTTAGCAGATAACATCAAAATAAGTCCATTACTTCAGGCAAAAAGTGAAAAAGATTTCATTGATCGAATGGCTTATTATGAAGCTAATCGCAAACAAAAGAAAAGGAGAAACTAGAATGAAAAAATATCTTAGTGGATTCATTACAGGAACTATTGCAACAGTATGTATTTTTATGTTTATGGGTGCCAGTCAAATTGATGATGATTCTTTAAAAGTAATGCTTGGTCGAATTGATGCATACTTAAGCGGTGATACAAGTATTGGTCCAAGTGGCAGATATCAGTTGCAGAGTTTTAGCATTGATCGTACTCATTGGCATTATCTTCTTGATACTACTACTGGAGAATTATATCGTATGGAACCAAGCCGTACGCCTGCGAATGCTCGCTGGGTTCTTAGTGCAAAACCAAACTTTAAAAAATAATGATGAGTATATATAAAAAATTCCTTATTGTAATTATACCC
>NZXJ01000072.1 GCA_002701945.1 Fidelibacterota bacterium | reverse complement strand
AGGGCAAGCAGCTGAAAGAAACTTTGAACGATGGCCAACTTTGGGGCAATATGTTTGGCCAAATTATTATATAGGCCAGACGTACGAAGATGAAGTGGAACATCTAAGGGGTTGGATTATAGACAGAATGGAGTGGATGGATAATGAATTACTATCAACCCATACCGAGATGTGCTTAATCCCTGACAATTTTTCTATAAACCCATTGTATCCAAACCCGTTTAATCAGTCGGTATCTATACGCTACGATATTCCTTTAGATTCTAAAATTGAATTAAATATTTACAATATTTATGGCAAACATATTTACACATTATTAAACGGAAGAAAACACGCAGGGACCCACACCATGTCATGGAATGGGGTAGATAAAAATGGAATTGATGTTGCCAGCGGAACCTATATAATTGTTTTGCAGGCTAACAATTATATAAATAATCGAGAAGAAAACACAGACTACATTTGGGATGATAGAAAATCAAAATATATCTATAATAATAAACGCAAAGAGACAAGAAAAGTTATTTTAGTTAAATAATTTTATATATTTTAATAGTAAGAATAAGGAGGTTTCATGCAAAAAGGCAGTGTGAACAAAGTTATATTGGTTGGCCACCTAGGCGGTGACCCCGAAAGTAGATTTACTCAAGGAGGGACAGCTGTTGCAACATTTAGCGTTGCGACTAATGAGTCTAGAAAAAATAGTGAGGGAAATTGGGAAGATCATACAGAATGGCATCGATGTGTGTTGTTTGGTAAACAAGCAGAAACTGCAGCAGAATATGTAAAAAAAGGACAAATGGTATATGTAGAAGGAAGGTTGCAGACTCGCTCCTGGGAAGACAAAGAAGGAATGAAGCGATACTCAACAGAAGTTGTAGGAAACGCATTTACTATGTTAGGTCGCCGCAATGCTGATGGCGGTAGTGCGCCGCCGGCATCTCAACCTTCAAACGATGATGATTTGCCCTTTTAATTAAAACTACAGTATTGAATTAAAGCAATGGATTCTGTACGAACTCCGCTGGATTCTTATAAATTGCTACCAAAATGGATTCGCTATTTAAGTAGTTATTTAAACTTATTTTTATGTAGCCTGCTATTAAAGGCCACCATCAAAGGAAGACATAATATCCCAAAAGCTGGCCCATATATAATTGCAATAAATCATTTTCATTTATTTGATCCAGCTCTAGTTGCGTATGCGATACGAAAACCAATAAGCTTTCTTGCGGCAAGCGACCAAGATCTTTATTGGCAAGTGTTGGTTGCTGGGAAATTATATGGTTTTATTCCAACAAATAGACAAAAACTGGCACCATCAACAATTAAAAAAGCAATGAAAGCGCTACAAAACGGAGAAGTCTTAGGAATTTTTCCGGAAGCAACAACAGCAGCATATTTACGAAAACCAAAAAAAGGAGTTACATATCTTTCATTAAAATCTGGATGTAAAATACTCCCCATGAGCATTATCGGCTTAGATGATGTTTGGAATAATTGGTTTAAAGGGATAAGACCAAAAGTAGAAGTAAGAGTAGGAAAACCTTTTTCTATTGAAAGGTCTTTGCCTCCCCAGCATACTGAACGTGAGAAAAAATTGTCCCGCATTGGGGATGATATAATGTGTCGTATAGCAGCGTTATTACCAGTTGAATATCATGGAGAATATTATAATAATAAAAAAATAAAACTGTTCAAGTCGTAGCTTATTTTTCTGTATTATTTTTAATTAACAGTATTAAACCAATCCCTATAAAAATTCCACCAACAGCAACATTAAAAGAAACTTTTTCACTAAACAGAAGCCAAGCAAGGCCTGAAGCGATTATTGGTTCACCAAGTGGAATTGCTGCTATAACTGAAGGGGAAATAAATTTTACGGAATAGCTAAAAGCGGTATGTCCGATTAACGTTGGTACTAAACCAAGCATTAGAAGCCAAAAATAATCAATGTTTGAGTAGCCAAGTAGCGGCGAATGTAAAACAAACGAAACTATCAACAAAACTATCGCAGATACACTAAAAAGCATTCTTGTATATGATATAACTGGAGTTGTCTTTCGTATAATAGACCCTAAAAGAAACAAACCACCTAGAAATATTGCAGAAACAATTGCCATTATATTTCCAAGAGCAGCTCCCCCAACATTTTCTATATCATTAATTTGAACAACCAAACAACCTATAAATATTATAAACAGCGCAAAGATTGTTGCCCAGCTCAACTCTCTTTTATAATAAAAGCGTTCAAAGATCAGGGTAAAGGCAGGAGCAACAATTCCCAATATAGTTGTGCTGGCAATAGAGGTAAGCTTTAGCGCCCCAAACCAAAAAATAAAGTGCATAGCCATTAGAAAACCAGCAAAAAATACAAGCTTGATATTGCCTTCTTTAATTTGAGGTTGCGGCTTTATAAGGCTGTATGCCCAGAGAATTGAACTAGCAGTTGCCATTCTCCAGAATGCAATGGCAACAGCTGGAACTACAGGTAAAAGCTTTGCAATAATGGGCGATGTTGATATTGCAAACAGTCCAACTAATAAAACAATATAGATCCATTTATTCATTATAGTTTTTTTGTATCGATAGGTAACTTGTATTTATAATCAAGCAAATTATAGTTCTATTATGAATAATAAATAAGTAATTCATTTAGGTAGTAAATATATTTGTTATGAAAGATGATCGACGTAAAGAATTAATTAAAATTTACCGAGATGGTTTATTACATAATACATTACCATTTTGGTTTCCTTCAAGCGTAGATAAGGAACATGGAGGGTTTATCACAAGCCGTGACCGTGATGGAACAATATTAGATGATGACAAAGGTATATGGCAGCAATGTAGAGCAACATGGTTATTAGCGAGCCTATATAATTTGGTTGACCAAAACCCACAATGGCTAAAATGGTCACAAAACGGTATTGATTTTATATCTAAACATGCATTTGAAAAGAACAATAGAATGTGGTTTCATGTTACAAAAGATGGAAAACCAATACGAAAGAGAAGATATATATACACGGAGTGTTTTGGTTCTATCGCCTACGCTGCTTTAGGGAAAGCTACAGGAGACTCAGAAAAGATAAAAAAATCTCATGATTTATATGAAACGGCAATGCGACAGATTGCTAATCCTTCTATTAAAAATCAAAAATTTACCAATACAAGACCAGCTAAAAGCATTGGTCCCTTAATGATTAAAATTGCCACAGCGCAAGAACTTCGCCTTAATCTAAACGATGATTCTTTTACATCTGATATAGAAAATGCAATACAAGAAATAGAAAAAGATTTCTTAAAGCCGGAAATCGAGTGCTTAATGGAAACCGTTGCATTAGATGGAGAAATTATAGACCATTTCGATGAAAGGACATTAAATCCTGGGCATGCTATTGAATGCGCCTGGTTTATCTTATGGGAAGCAAAAAAACAAAACGATAATCAACGATTGATAGAATTAGGATGTCAAATTCTTGATTGGATGTGGGAGCGTGGATGGGATAAAAAATACGGAGGGTTATATTATTTTCGCGATGTTTACAATAGGCCTGTTCAAGAATATTGGCATGACATGAAGTTTTGGTGGCCCCACAATGAAGCTATAATTGCTACCTTACTTGCTTGGACGCTTACAAAAAATGAGAAGTATTTAAAAATGCATTCTTTAGTACATAATTGGGCTTATAAACACTTTGAAGATCAAGAGCATGGTGAGTGGTTTGGATATGTACATCGTGATGGACGTTTATCATCACAAATTAAAGGAAACCTATGGAAAGGACCCTTTCATTTGCCAAGAATGCAGTTAGTGTGTTGGCGTTTGCTTGAAGATGGTACACCATAGTGGATAGTGTATACTTAACCAAAATAGATTATGTGTTAATGGTTCTTTATATGCTAATGCTAGTGGGCATTGGTTTGTATTATAGATCTTTTGCGCACAAGAGTATGGAAAATTATTTTTTGGGAGGTAGAAAGCTTAAAGGGTGGATGAGCGGGACAAGCTATGCTGTTACATGTATGAATGCTGATGTTGCACCTGCTTATTGTGGAATGACAGTAATTAGTGGTGCGTTTGTATGTTGGTGGTATATGAGTCGATTTGGATTAGCATTAATGATTGGAGCGTTATTATTTGCCTTTTATTGGAGACGATTAAAAATATTTACCTCACCAGAGTTTTATGAAATTCGATTTAGCGGTAATTCTGCTGCCATCATGCGCGGGTGGGTTTCGTTGCGCAGTGCTTTTATAGCTGTAGTTGCATGGACAGGGGCAGGNTTGCTTGGTTTATCTAAAGTCTCAGAAGNTTTATTAGGGTGGACACGNATAGAAACTTTTGTTTTAATTGTTCCNATTATTCTGATTTATGTACTTCTTTCTGGGTATATGGGNGTCGTCATTTCTGATGTGATACAGACAGTAATAATGATTGCATCNTCGTTGTTGCTAATGGGTTATGTATGGGCTGANTTCAATGGNCCTATNGGNCTTTATAATGCTTTNCTATCTCAATTTGGTGANTCGGTTGTTAGTTGGCANCCNCCTCTAAGGCATGAAATGTTAGGATTGATNGGTATAATTGCNTGGACCGCAGGGTCNGCAGTAGGGTATGGAGGAGATGTTGCGCCTATGGCTGGAGCAATGGANGGACANCGNTTATTATCTTGTAAAAATAGTCGCGAAGCTTCCAAGATGTATNTTTGGACTGAAGTCGTGTTGTTTTTATTATTAGCAGTTTTAACCTTACCAGCCTTAGGNGCTATGGTTAAATGGCCAGATTTATATTATGGGAATATTGATAAAGAACTTGCCTATGGTCTTTTGCTTGGNAATTATTTNCCACCNGGAATTCTTGGTNTTTCTATTATAGCAATGTTTGCCTCAATAATGTCAACAGTAGATTCAAATATGAACTTTGGGGCACAGGTGTTTATCAATGATATTTACAGGCGTTTCTTAAAAAAGGGGATGAGCTTAGTTCACTATATGACTGTAGGAAGAATAATTATGTTAATTATCATGGGCCTTTCTTTATTTGTAGCCTTTTCTGCAGAGAANGTTATTGATATTGCTGTATTTCTACTAGGNNTNTCATCTGCAGAGNTNACAGCAAACTGGGGTCANTGGTGGTGGTGGCGTTTCAANAGCAAGGCTCGATTAACNGCATCTTTTGGGGGNCCCTTAGTTTTTATTTTAAACAAGTATATTGTTTTCAAATATTTTATTGATGCAGGTCAAGATACCGCATATGTAGTAGTATTGTCTTCAATTNTTNTAACCTGTTTTCTTTGGGTTNTTGTTGCNNTAACTACTAANCCAGAACCAGAAGAAGTATTAATAGCGTTTTATAAAAAAGCCAAGCCAATGGGCTGGTGGGGGCCAATAGCCAAAAAAACTGGAGTTGATTCAGGCGGATTAAAACCTATTCTTATTGGTTTAGGAACAGCAATAGTTGGAACAACGGCAGTCGGGGGATTTATTATTGCTTTAACTAATCTATATATTGGCAGCTGGGACGTTATGGTGATTAGCGGTTTGATATCTTTTATTTTTAGTCTATTTTTTAAAAAACTGTACCAGAACCACTTAAATAGAAACGAGAGGTAATTAATATATGAAGATGTATAAAACAATATTTTCAATCCTTATTTGCCATTTTACATTTATTTACTGTGGTGACAAACCTAATATTCTTTGGATCGTGGGCGAAAACTTTTCTAATGATCTTGCATGTTATGGGCAGGCAAATGTTAAAACGCCTAATTTAGATAGGCTGGCACAAGAAGGAGTTCGATACACTAAAGTGTATGCAACCTCTCCCGTTTGTGCGCCAAGTCGATCTGCATATATCACTGGATGGTACGCAACAACAACAGACATGCATCACATGAGAAGCCATCGAGATGACGACTTCAGGCTCCCTGCGGGTGTGCGGCCCATAACACATATGTTAAAAGATGAAGGTTACTATACAGCTAACATTACTAATATAGGGAAGCGTGTGGTTGGCACGGGAAAGCTAGATTTTAATTTTGTCAACGAAGGTCCAGTTTTTGATGGAAAAGACTGGGGTCAATTAAAGCTAAAGGAGCCCTTTTTTGCACAAATAAACTTACCGGAAGCAGAGTATGATATATATGATCGAAAATCAGCTGAAAAATCACGTGTAAAATGGGTGGGAGAATCATGGCATCCAAAAATAGCTACCCCGCAAAACGTTACCCCGCCACCTTATTATCCTGATCATAAAATCACTAAAGAAGAATGGGCTCGATATCTTAATTCAATTAGCGGAACAGATGTAAGGATTGGTTGGATTCTTGAAGAATTAAAGAATGATAAATTACTAGATAACACAATTATAATATTTTTTGCTGATAATGGACGATTAGATGCAAGAGGAATTCATTGGTGTTGGGATAGCGGCTTACATGTTCCAATGATAATCTGGTATCCAAAAGGGGTAGAGGCTCCTAAGCAGATTGTCCCAGGTAGGGTTGATGATCAGGTGTACAGTTTGTTAGATATAGCGGCTACCACACTTTGGATTGCGGGGGTTCCAAAGCCCTTTGGAATGCAAAGCCGTGTTTTTTTAGGATCAAATTCAGATAGCCCTCGATCATATGCATTTGCAGCGCGAGATCGTATTGATGAAACACAAGTTCGCCTACGATCAGTTCATGATAATCGATATCATTATATTCGTAATTTTACACCAGGGGCGGGGTTTCAAACCCTAAATCGATATAAAGAAAAATGTTTTCTTGTAAAACCGTTAATGCGCGATTTATATGCTGAAGGAAAGTTATCAGGCCCGCCTGCGGATCTTATGAAGCCCTTCCCAAATGAAATGTTATATGATACTTATTCTGACCCTCATGAAATAAACAATATAGTAGATTCAAAGAATCAAGAACATCAAGATGCATTAAACCGCTTAAGGGCAGCGCTTGACACTTGGATGGTTTCCACAAGCGATCGAGGACACATTCCTGAGCCTCAAGAATTGGTAAATGAATTTTCTAAAGAAATGCATGATTGGTTTGGCACCCCAGATTGGGTTCAAGAAAAATAATATAATTATGAGAAAATATAATGTTATATATATCCTATTGTTTTTTCTTATCATTTCTTGCTCAAACAATACCACCAGTAACAATTCCCCACCCAATGTTATAGTGATATTAACTGACGATCAAGGTTGGGGGGATCTGAGCATTCATGGGAATATAGATATTCAAACACCGAATATCGACAAACTAGCAAAATCGGGTGTGCAATTTGATCGTTTTTATGTTTCCCCAGTTTGTTCCCCTACAAGAGCAGAATTTTTAACTGGAAGGTACCATACGCGATCTGGTGTATATAGCACATCAGCAGGAGGCGAAAGACTTAACCTTGATGAGAAGACTATTGCAGATACGTTCCAAAAATCAGGGTATCTTACCGGCACTTTTGGTAAGTGGCATAATGGTATGCAGTTTCCTTACCATCCAAACGGACGAGGCTTTGATGAGTTTTATGGATTTGCATCAGGTCATTGGGGTAATTATTTTAGTCCAATGCTAGAGCACAATGGGAAAATTGTACAAGGTGAAGGCTACTGTGTTGATGATTTTACAAATAAGGCAATAANCTTTATGGAAAAAAGCGTTGATGANAAAANNCCTTTTTTTACATATNTAGCTTATAATACGCCACANTCACCTATGCAAGTTCCAGATNAATATTGGGCGCGATTCAATAATAAAGAAATCACAATGAAAAANACNCGCGCTAACNNCNCCCAAGATATGCAACANNCAAAAGCGGCNTTAGCTATGTGTGAAAACATTGANTGGAACGTGGGNCGTCTNATTAAAAAATTGGAACAGTTGAATATTATAGATAATACTATCATTGTATTTTTTCATGATAATGGACCAAATGGNGTACGATGGAANGATGGAATGAAAGGAAGAAAAGGNTCNTTGGATGNGGGGGGNGTTCGATCNCCNTTATTTATTTCATGGGCAAATAAAATTAAACCAAACACTATGGTAAAACAGATTGCCGGAGCAATTGATTTANTGCCNACCTTGTCATCNCTTNCCGGGATTAATATTGTTGGAAATAAGAAACTAGATGGAGTAGATGTGTCTCCATGGATATTTAATCCATCCTTACCAAATAATGATCGGCTAATTTTTTCACACTGGAGAAGCCGTGTAAGTGTGCGCTCTCAGCGATTTCGATTAGATCACNAAGGACATTTATTTGATATGATTTCAGATCCAATGCAACTACAAAGNGTTGAAGNGCAATATCCTACAATTACATCTAANCTTAAACAAGCAGTTGATGAATTTAAAAGNAATAGNATGACAATAATCGCAGTAGATGAACACGAAACTTCTTCTTCCTATTTGCAAATTTTGTCGCAAATGGATGATAGACCTATTACTATTTGTGANCCAAACTTTGAATGGACNCANCTCCCAGCAAGAGACGCTATTTCATATGGAAANATTATTCGNTCCAATCGNTATACAAACTGTTCATATTTTTTAAACTGGACAGGAACAGAAGATAAGATTGNTTGGAATGTTGAAGCTTTATCATCAGGAAAATATGAAGTACAAATATACTATACATGCAAACCNGAAAACGTAGGGTGNAAATTAGAATTACAATTTAAAAATACNATACTAANNAAAGTGGTTGATGAGCCTCATNATCCAATCGCATTTGGNAAAGATGATGATCGNGTTCTTCGTATAGAGTCNTATGTTAAAAACTTTAAACCNCTTANCCTTGGCACNATNGACATTAAAAAAGGTAANGGTGAATTATCATTGAAAATNCCAGAAATACCNGGCNGNGAAGGNATAGAGTTTAGANTNTTAATGCTNCGCCGCATTTCTTAAGATTTGAAATAAGCTATATATTAAATACTTTTTTCAANATCTTTTACACACCTGAAACCTGTATGATTATAGCTTGATGTTTTATCAGCGCTCATGCGTCTCGCAACACGATATCCGCTGCAATACACTTCATTGCATAAATAGCTACCACCCCTTAATATGTGNTTCTCAACATATGGTTCAGTTGGGTCAAAGTAATCATTAGATCCTTTTGGGTTTATTGAAGACCCNGTGTTTTTTTCANTTTGAAAATATCNTTCATCATATTTATCAGANCACCATTCCCAAACATTNCCTGCAAGATCGTACAAACCATANCCNTTTTTAGGAAAGCTCATTACTGGAGAGGTTCCATAAAAGCCATCTAACTCACTATTATTTGACGGAAAAGATCCTTGCCAAAGATTCGCTTTGTCTGTGGATTTTTCCACCGATTGATTGCCCCATGGATATATTGCATCCTGAAGACCTCCCATAGCAGCCCACTCCCACTCTGCTTCAGTAGGCAGTCTTTTGCCCGCCCATTTTGCATATGCAAGAGCATCCTCCAAAGAAATATGGATTACCGGATGACTCATAATGCTCTTTATAGATGATCCTGGGCCATGTGGCGTTCTCCAGTTTGCGCCAACAGTCCATTCCCACCATTGTGAAAAATCATTAAGATTTACACCTTGGTTAGTTTGTTTAAAAACTAATGATCCTGCTTGCAAAACTGAATCAGGCGGTTTCATTGTGCCAAGAGGGACCTGCTCTTTGATGGTTTCCCAATCTATATTTTTTTCTGCTGTTGTAATATATCCTGTAGCGCTTACAAATTGATTGAATTGTCTATTTGTAACTTCTGTTATATCCATATAAAACGAGGAAACCGACACTTCATGTCTTGGAAATTCATTACGATATGCGCTCTCTGACTTGCCCCCCATTGTGAATGTACCTGAGGGTATCAAGACCATCGATTCAAAAATAGAACGATCATCACTAATTTTATTATTTGTACAACCAAATAATAATATACATAAAGAAATAGTTGTTAATGATGAGATAGACTTGTTGAATTGAGCCCTTAACATGCAGCTTCTAGCGGGGACGCTTACTCATTAATTTTATTTTTAATTTTTTTCCAATCTTCCTTATATGCAGCAGCAGCCTCATCGGCAAGATCTTGAGTCAAATAATCCTCTACGTCTTTTTCCCATATAAACCCCTGTTTTATACCCTGGGAAGCATAAAGCGGAATTTCAGTAGCATGGTAAATACCGGTGCATATTTCAACATTATAATTTTGCGCTTCAATTATTTCTTGCATAGCAAACACCCCTTCATATTTACTAATTATATTTCTGCTTTTCAACATGCCGCTATAAGGAGCTATAGCAACAGCTCCTGCTGAAATAGCAAAAACCATCCATGGGCTTGTTGGCACTGCAGTCGCCATTACTTTTAGACCTTGATCAGAAAGCCTTTTTATTACTGCAATACCATCTCTAGTTGCGGGTACTTTAATAAGTATTTTGTCTGGATCTACGTTTACCATTTCTTCAGCCTCCCTAACCATTTCTTGAACACCGCCATCTTTAATTTGATAATAAACTTTTGGAGATACCCCGCAAAGATCTTTAAAAAGTATCTTTGGCTCCACATTTTCTAGAGATACGTCTC
>NZXJ01000071.1 GCA_002701945.1 Fidelibacterota bacterium | reverse complement strand
CAGTATAAAAAGATAACTGTAATCGAATAAAGAATGGAAAAGTAATGAATAAAACTAATGAGGGTATTACAAGCCAAAAAATACTTTTTGATAATTGAACTACTTGTAATGAATCATTTGTATCAAAATATAACCAAATCATGGCCATAACAGATACTAATGGAATAGACGCAAGTATTGCTCCGAAAAATGTACTACGTTTAGACACCTCAGAAATCAAGGCTATTAGTATGGCAGATATAAGTATTTTTACAATATTATATATCATTATTATGGTAAATCCTGTATTGCTGATTGTAATGCATTAACTAAAGATGTGTGGTCATAACCACCAACTGAATATACTACTTCCATTTCATGATTAATTACCACGTTATGTGGTATATAATAATTATCTGTTATCATTGGGAAAATATTATAATAGGAGTCATCTAAAATAGGAAANGAAAGATCAAANGTCTCTCCCCAAGCATCGCAATCCATAGNGCCCCAATCTAAACCAAAGGTAAAAACACGTAATCCTTCATCGTAATGCTGGTTATATAATGATTGAATTTTCGGAGCCTCCGCTTGACANAGTCCTCAGTAACTTGCAAACCATGTCAATAAAATGACATGATGATCTCCACCATTATATGCACCATTATAATTGGATAATTTCCAAGTGTCACTATCATCATTATGACAATATAATTGCTGTGGAATCCACAGNGTATCACCTTCATATATTATAGCAGAAGAATCTCCTTGCACTAAAGGATTAAATCGATTTTCNACTTTATTATCATTGTCACTACATGAGTATATAAAAAAGAATAGTCCAAAAATAATATACCAGAATGAATGAATTGCCTTAATCTTTATTATGCTACCCATTCATATGAGTTGTTACCAATTAATCGAATATTTTTTTCATTTCTAAGTCTATTCCTATATGGATGAAAGTTTGATGTGTTTCCCCACTCCATCTTATTAATTAATTCTCTTTTAGTTACTCTTTTTTTTGTTCGTATAAAGTTTCTCATTTTTTGATAAGCAGGATTAACTTTTTTTAAAGGTTTTAAATCATCTAATGCATCTGTTATGATACGATTCAANAAATCCAGTGATTTCCTTTTTTTCCAATTAAAATCCATTCTTTGTAGAGACTTAACAAANCTGAGTAATAATTTCTTTTGATTAATAGGAATTAAAGATGAAAATAATTCTACAGCTAAGTCATTGCTTTCAACAAAAAAAGCATNATTATTTTTATTTTGAAAAATTGATGGGATAGAAAGGTGCCCTTCCCACTTTTTAATAATATCCCAATATTGTTTTCCACATAAGCTNATATATTTTGGATCCATATCTGTGTNTTTATCAAANTGTTCTATNTGTTTATGCATAATTGCTGGATGAAAAGACAATATCAAATCAACATCCCAATCTCTCCAAAATAATCTTGGATTATCTANATTTTCTTGAACGGATCGAAAGTTTGCAGGATTATATGTTGCAGCCCATCTCTCAGTCATAAAAAATGATTCTCTCATANNTTCTATTAAATCCATGACCCGTTTATCTTTTTTGGATAATCCTGATTGGTTGTTCTTTTGAAGTACATCTAGTTTATCATATATATATTTATTTATGTAAGGCATTGCAGAAATTTCTTTACCAGGTTCTTCAAACCTGTTTTCTACATCTTNAACATATTCAACGTTTTTGAATTGATCCAATCGTCTAGTAAAATGTGATTTTTTTGGGACAAGAATAGTAAAAAAAAGATCATTTCTTTTTTTATTTATAGCATTCAAGAACTCATTAAGTTCTTTGCTATTGTCTTCCATGAAGACCCAATCTATAAATACGCTGTACAAAGCTATTTAAATTTTTTAATAATATCTTTCATTAATCTTACACTCTAGAATTAGAAATAGCAATTTCCCTNTTTCATTTATTACTTTTTGTCCAGATAGTTAAATTTTGCAAATTTTTATTCGAATCAGAAAATAATATTGCTCCAACAAATATACCTGCAAACATAACAATTTGTCCTAATATACCTGTATAGTATAAATCAAATGGTGCTTGAAGCCAAGCAGGNAGAAATTCGTATTTAGCAAGTACCGTCCACAAAGAAAATATTATNGTTAATACTATACCAAACCATACGGATCTTTCTCTTCCACGTTTTGTACAGAACCCTAATAAATATAGGCCCAACACACCACCCATTACTATAGAACCAATTGTATTATAAGTATCCTGCAATGTATTCATTTTTGAATACTCTAANATACAGGCACCAATAATCATTATTANTGTTGCCAAGGTTGCTATATACCATGCAACATATAAATAATGAAGGTCATTTTTATNTAGCGCAATGTGACGACGATAAATATCATGAACACTCACCGTTGCAATAGAGTTAATACTAGAATCTAATGAAGACATTGCAGCTGCAATTGCAGCTGCAATAATTAAACCAGATACGCCAGCTGGTAAATAGTTTATAATAAAAAAAGGTAAAATATCTTCTGCATTACGATTCCCTGTAAGCATTTCTGTGGCAGCTTCAGAAGGAAAAACTTGAAAAAATGCGTATAAAGATGTTCCCAAAAACATGAAAAAAGCCCATATAGGAATATTGATTGTTGATATGAACATAGCTTTACGTGCTTCNGATTCGTTTTTCGTTGCTGCATATCTCTGAATAATATTTTGGTTTGTTATATATTCTTGGAAGAACCATGAAAGCCCTAANAGAATCATCATAATTCCAGTTTTATTAGATAATGAAATACCCCATGGTACAGGATGTAATATTCCATCCTTTAATTCTGAAAAACTTAATTTATTATTAGTTAATGCTATATCAATAATTTGTGAGAAACCTTGAGGGAGTTGATATATAATTACTCCAATACATATTATACCTCCANATACTAAAGTAATTGTTTGAATAACATCAGTCCAAATTACTGCTTCAATTCCTCCAATAATNGTATACAGGCCTACNACAATTCCAGATAACAAAATACTTTGTAAGATGGATAAACTGGTTACCTCATGTACCATTAGTGATAATAAATATAATATGAGACTGATTCGTACAAGCTGACCTATCAGAAAAGTAACTGCACCATAAATACGTACAGATGGACCAAACCTATTTTCAAGGTATTCGTATGCTGATATAATATTATTTCTTTTGAAAAAAGGGAGAAATAAATATGCGGACGTAATGATAACAATAGGAAGTACCATATTAGGCAAAAAGCGAAGCCAAGAAGTCTTGAAGCTATCTGCTGGATAAGCAAGAAATGTGATCGAACTAATCGAAGTACCAATCATACTTAAACCAATTACCCATCCTGAGTATGATCTATTTCCTACAAAATAGCCTTCAGTAGAAGTGTTTTTGCGTGAGAAATATATTCCCACTGAAACTATAACTAATAAATATGAAATAAGAGTTAGAACATCAAGCCAATGTAATTTCATAATTATGCTAGTGAATCAATAAAGAATAATTGTAAAACTATATACCCGAATTAAGAATATCATGAATATGAACTACACCTTTTAATTCATCTGGTTTATCTTGTTTATGAACAAAAAGTGAGGTAATGCTATGTTGTTCCATAATCTCTAAAGCTTTGATAGCTAATGTATTTGTTGGAATACTCCTGGGTTTAGCTGTCATAATAGAATCTACATTGGCATTAAATAAATCATTATTTCCTTTTTCAAATCCTCTACGAATATCACCATCCGTTATAATCCCGACAAGCATACCATCCTCATTTACTACACCAGTAAAACCAAGCCCCTTTTCAGAAATTGTTAATAATGCTTCTTGTATTGTATTATTTTTATTGATTAAAGGCATATTGTCGCCTTCATGAAATATTTGATCTACAGTAAGCAATAATTTTTTTCCTAAAATACCACCAGGATGTCGGTCTGCAAAATCTTTCTCTTCAAAACCTCGATTTTCCATTACTGCAATCGCCAATGCATCACCTAAAACTAGAGTCGCAGTTGAACTTGAGGTTGGCGCTAGACCTAAAGGATCAGCCTCTACACGGACACCAATATCAAGATGTAAATCAGTTTGTTTTGCTAGGGTAGATTCTGGTTTTCCAGTTATTGATATTGTCTTGGCTCCTATACGATTAATTGGTTTTAATATTTCAACTAATTCAGAACTTTTACCACTATATGAAACCAAAATACAAACATCATCACTACTAATCATTCCTAAATCACCATGCATTGCATCTCCTGCATGTAAAAAGAATGCAGGTGTACCTAAACTGGCAAATGTAGCTGCCATTTTATTCCCTACATGACCAGATTTACCAATGCCAATAACAATNATTTTTCCTGAACAATTAACTATATGATCTACAGCAGAATCAAATGATTCATCTAATGTTTTTAAAAGTGCGTTAAGAGCAGCAATCTCTGCTTCAATTAAATTAATTGCAGATTTATTGGGCATAAGAAATCAAATCNTTAATCACAATCAACTTTAACACCGCGAGTTACATATTCTACATATCCACCTTCACAATTGATACCATCTTTAATTTCAATTTGAATATCTTTAAGTANAGAGAAAATTTCATCATTAGATTTTTCTGGCCTTGCTTCCCAGGATTTCATTTTATAATCAGTTTGGCCCATAAAGAAAAATATAAATGATGACAATAGTACTCCTGTAGATAATCCTTGTAAATACTGCTTCATTTTGTTCCCCTATTATTATTTAAAGTACATATCAATCAAATTGAGAAAAGTCNGGCTTTCTTTTTTGCATAAATGCCTGCATAGCCTCTAAAGCTTCCGGCGACTTCATTCTTTCGATAAAACTATTAAACTCTTTTTGATTAGCTTCAATTAATTGATTAACAAAATGTTCTTTCATCATTTGCTTTGCTAAACGAACAGGAGTTGGAGCTAGNANAGAAATNCTCTTCGCCTTTTTCATTGAAACATNCATTAATTCTGATTGTTCAACAACACCATTAATAAAGCCAATTTCATGCGCTCTTTGGGAATTAAAAGCCTCTCCAGAAAGAAGAATATCTGCAGCATTATGGTAGCCCACTAATTTAGGAAGAACAAAAGTAGTTCCAGCTTCNGGGTTTAAGCCAAGATTCACAAATGGCATATGAAAGATTGCCTCTTTTGAAGCATAAACAAGATCGCAGTGTTGCGTCATTGTTGCTCCAATACCTATAGCTACACCATCAACTGCAGCAATAATAGGCTTATTAAATGGAATGAGAACATCTAAAAATTCTTTTGCTGGAAATTGAATATCATTCCCCTCCGATAATTTTGTTGTAGCAAATGCTAAAAAATCCTTCACATCATTTCCAGAAGTAAAATCTCCTCCTTCTCCATACAATAATACAACTCGAATACTTGAATCATTGCTTGCTGATACTAATGCATCTTTAGCAGCATAATACATTTGTGAATTCAATGCATTTTTTTTATCAGGACGATTAAAGCCTATCTTTAAAACGGATTCTTCTGTATGTATTTTGACATAATCGCTCATTGTCTACCTCTTAAATCAAATATTATTTGTTTGTTTGGAGTCATATACTATTCTTTTTTAATTAAAAAATAAATGAATAGTTTAATATTAGGGGTTTTCAATCAAATGTAATGCAAACTGATCTANTACTCTTTGAAGAAGTATTTTTGTTTGAGATAGCATATAAGAATTATCCGAGTTACTAATTACTTTTTTATCTTCAATAATAGGCATAAANCCTACTTGGTAATACCAGTTTTCTTCATCNACNGAAGGATATTTTACTTCAATAGTTGTTGATTCAGCCGTTGCTTCTAATGCAACACTAATAGTNCCAGAAAATGTGCCATCCTTATTTTGTATTGTAAAAAAATGGATGGATAATGGATACANTGGACAATCAGTGAAGAAGCCTAATTTTATTTGTTTTGTTAATGTTTTNTCACCAANAGAAAAGAATGACTTTTCAATTTTTGATAACAATAATTCNTCTTCTAGTCCAGATATAATTAAACCCAGACAGTTAATTTTTGAGAATCCTTTATATTGTGTATTAGAAGGTTCAAACTGTGCGGTAATTACACTAATAAAACAAAAAATAAATAATAATCTTTTCACAAAAATAATAATTNAAAGATTACGATTCTGGAGATGGGTCATCAGATAATAGTTCAAATGAAGTAACAACAAAGNTTGATTCTTGAAGATGACCTTTTACCTTTGCTCTACGTATAGAATTGCAAAAACCATCTTCNGCATGAGCGTCACCAAAATCATCAATAGCTGCTCCTTCTACAAAGAATGCTTTTGTATCTATTCTAACTGCAAGATCGCATCCCACTTGTTCATCCATAGCAAACATACACTGTCCACAGGATGCCTCCATAATTTGATCATACTGTTTCATTTCTTTTGAGCTACACCCAAATAATAATAAAAATATAAATANGAATTTCATTTAAAATCTATACGAGGCTCTTAACCCTAGTCTTGTTGGCAATCCATAATCTCGCTCTAAAACTCCAATATAACCATTTTCNCCAGTCCAACTTATATATTCTACATTAAACATATTTTGAACCCAAGCGTAGACATTCCATGATCNAGTTTCAAAACCAATACGAGCATCAACAAGTGTGCGAGCATCATCACGNAGNAGATTGAATGCATCTGTACTAGANAATTGGCTTTGTTTTTCATCTATGAAGTCTGCTTGGATTTGTGCAACAAGCATCATTTTATTACTTATTGGCAAACGAAAGTCAGCTAAAAAGTTCCAAGTCAATTTAGGAAATTCTGATATAGTTTCACCTGAAAAGTCATTATCCATGTCTGTCCATTCTTCGCCATCATCATATTGCCCATTATTATTTGTATCTACATAATCTTCACCTTCATTCCAATACCCATTAAAATATGCATCTCTAAACTCATTGAATGTTGCTTCTATAATACCAAAACCACCAACCAATGTTAGAGCATTTTGAAATAAACGAACTGAGACCTCAGTTTCTAACCCTTTAATTAAAGCACTTGCAGCATTGCTAATAGTGTAACCTTCATATAAGTCTTGGAAAATAGCTCTTTGCATATTGATATAATCCATGTAAAAGAAAGCTGTATTAAGATACATGGTATTTTTGCGGTTCGCTGTTTTAATTCCGATTTCATAATTTGTAATAAATTCTGGCTTGAAAGGGATAGCTACAGATTCCCAGCTTGATACGTAATCCAGATTAAATCCGCCACTTTTATACCCTTTTGACATTGTACCATATATATTTGTAAGTGTTGTTGCTGCATATTTCATACTTAACGATGGAGTGATTGCATTCCAACTTGCAGTACTATCAAAATTACCATCAGGTAGGTTATCACCATCAGTATCTGGTGGAAAGTGAATATATCCAAATGTAGGCAACCCATCCTGACGATATGTAAATTCTTTATCATCTTGGGTATAGCGTGCACCCCCAGTAACCATTAATCGATGTGATATTTTATAATCAGCTGATATAAAAGCACCTATACTTTCTGTAGTTCCACCACCAAATGGATGAACGGTCACGCCATCATATTGCCTAGCCAAAAACATAGGGATACCAGCACGTATATGAAAAAATAATGGTTTAGGGAAAACCGGAGCATCAAGGGTCTCGTATAAATTATAATAATATACTCCTCCTATCCAGGACAAATTATCGGATGAAGACTCTAAGCGAAGTTCTACACTTTTTTGTTCACCAATATCAGTCCATTTCCCTGTAAGTAAATTTAAACCAACACCATCTTCGTCATTAAAATAATGATGATCACCATCCCGATAACCAATTAGACTAACAAAATTCATATTATCGTTAATTTGATATATTGTATTTAGNGACAGACTACGAACAAGCCTTTTACTCCAACCTGATACATCATGATTATATGATGAATTACCATTATCCNTAATATCACCATTGGAATCTGAAAGGTACTCCATATCTTCAGGATAGAGCTTATATAATTCCAAAGCAAGAGAATCTAATCTTTGTCTATTATAATTTGGAACATCACTATTGAAATGCCAATCAGAGACATGATTTCCCATTTGCGTATTGTATTGACTAAAATAATCATAACTTAGATCAATAGTTAATTTGGGTGTTGGCAAAGCACGTAATGCATACCGGATCCCTATATTATCTTTATAAATATCATCACTTTTAGCAAATGAACTAGTATTGATTTGATGTGCGTCCAAATCAAAAGAAAGCAATGATAATCTATGATAAATATTATCTGTTATTTGCATATTAGTTGAGACTTTAAGCTTTTGATGACCTGAATTACCATTCTCTACTAATACTGAACCAGAAAATCCAGGCTTGGGCTTTACCGTAATTAAATTAATGGCACCTGAAATTGTGTTTCGTCCAAATAAGGTACCCTGTGGACCACGTAAAAACTCAACGCTTTCCATTTCCGCAACATCTGTTATAATAAAATTTGGCCTTCCCATCACAATACCATCTAGATATATCCCTTCTGTGGTTCCCATTCCAGGATTTCTTGCGCCCCCCTCAATTCCTCTAATTGTAAAACTAGCAACATCTGGATCTTCCCGCACAAAGACATTAGGAACCATTACGGTTAAATCTTCTATGGAAGTAGCGCCCATATCCTCAATCGTTTCCTTACGCATCGCAACCATAGAAATGGGTACTTCCTTTATGGCTTCTTCCTTCTTCCGCGCCATTACCGTTACTTCCTGCCCAAATAAATTTCCTTGATCCATTACGATCGTTAAATCTGTTAAATCATCTCCAGATTCATATGTCTGACGATACGATCCATATCCTATATAGGATACCACTATAACAAACTCTTCATCTGTGTCATACGTAAAAGAAAAACGACCCTCTGTATCTGAAGCGGAGCCTATTTCAGTACCCTCAATCATGATATTTGCTCCAGGTAATGGACGACCATTTTGATCCGTTACGAGACCACTTACTTCTATGGCTAAAAGAAAGCTGGTCATACAAAGAATGAAAACTAATTGTATTGGTGTATACACTGTTAATTTCCTCATATTGGCATTAACCTCCTTAATTATTGCTACAGAACAAGATAGGATGCTTAGAGAAAATATTCAATTAATAAAAAGAAAAATAATGTCTTACAATTGGTTCAATATTTTTGTCTTATCGACCATGCGCATTATTGATTGTTCAGAATTGTAATGTGCAATTTTATCTAAAGGTATCCATGCGACATCATGAGATTCATTACTTATGATTAAAGATTCCTTATCGGGATCAGCTTGTAGTAAGAATCTGATATCATAATGTAAATGCTTTGGGTCTGAACCTATGGGTGGTATCTCATGAATATCCATATCAAATATTTCATTACTTATAGTAACAAAATTATTAATACCAGATTCTTCTACGGCCTCGCGCTGTGATACTTTTAATAAATCACTTTCACCATCTGCATGCCCACCTAGCTGCAACCACTTACCAATTTTTTTATGGTGGGTCATTAATATTTTTGTTTTATCAGGATTTATAATCCAAGCAGATCCAGTAAAATGACCATGATGGTTAGTTCTGGAAAAGTGGTTTGTATGATTTTCAATAAATGATAACATAGTAATTGCGACCTTTTCACTTGGGTAGCGATCGCTGTAGTTTTGTATTAATTGAATTAAGAAGTTCATGTAAAGAATATTATTCTTAAGAATCTATGTAAATATAATAAAACTACAAAATATACTGGAAAATGATAGATAATTGGAAGTTTCTACTATTTGATTTATATTATTGCAGCGCAGGCAATGACAGACATGGAAGCCAAAATCCAACCTGTCGCTCTCATATATTGAAGGTAGCTAAGGAGGTGAGAGAAGCTAATAGCCTACGCTGCAAAAAGGCAAAAAAAAACCCGCTTTTTAGCGGGTCTTTTTAATTTAATTTTTCATTTATCTAAACTAAAAAGACCATCTCTTTCTTGGATANGTCATCCAAATAATGTGATTATTATTAATATTGTTTATCATGTTTAANCCAACAGTCTTTAATCAGACTTTAAATAATAATGATTAAAGATTATTCGATGCAATAAAGAAAATGGAGAAAATGTATTANTTCAATCAGCGTACTTTTCAGCTCCAATAAAATGTAGAGAAACATATTCATCATCACCAACNACCCAACTATCATGTGGTAATGGTGACACATAAAATATATCTCCTTTTTTCAAGGTATATATTTCTCCATTTTCGAATGCAACTGTCGCACTTCCTGATAAAACCATTCCAAGATGTTCTACTTCACAAAATTGTGTACCAGATAATGGAGATACATCAATAGACCATTTCCATCCAGGAGCATAGGTAGCTTTACCTATTGTCATTTTCTCCATATCAATAATTTCAAATTTTCCTTTATCAAATTCTCGCACCTGATCTGGTGAGTCAAATCGTTTCATTATTATATCTATCATATTAATTCCTATCAATTAGGGTTAAAAAAATACACCCACCATCCATCTACCATAGCGTGCAATATGGCAGGAGCTAAAATACTACCTGTACGAATATATGCTAATCCATAAAACCACCCAGCTATACTTGATAAAATTATATATGCCCAAGGGATTGGCAGCTCATTCCCAAACAATTGAATGTATATAAATGGAGGGTCATTATTATTTATATGGGCCAATCCAAAAATTATAGAAGAAAAGAATAATATAAGTAAGGGTGACGTTTTGCTAAATCGTTTTGCTAAAAGATTATGTATTAATCCACGAAATAATAATTCTTCTGGAAGTCCAGTAAATAAAAATATTCCTAAAAGTATAATAGGAAATTGCCATAGTGGCATCCATTCAGTTGTTTGATTAATAAAGTTAGTTAAAAATCCTAT
>NZXJ01000070.1 GCA_002701945.1 Fidelibacterota bacterium | reverse complement strand
ACCGCTACTAAAACCGTATCACCATTACTGGCAGCATTTATTCCTGCCTGAATAGTAGAGTAATCTGTTGGCACATTGATTGTAGTGGCAAATGCGAAAGTTGTTAAGATAAATAAACTGAGTATTAAACGTTTCATAAACATTCCTATCTAAGATGTATAATTAAGAAAATATAATATATATCTTATATATTTTATATTTTTTTTAAACTTTAATATCTAAAAAAATATATNTTNATACTTAAAGTAATACTTTAATATTGAANNTNTGTTAATANTATTATATTTTNTCCTCGACAAAGTNNAAANATNGTGTANATTCTTCCATGCCGGGGTGGCGGAACTGGTAGACGCGTCGGTCTCAAACACCGATGAGGGCAACCTCGTGCCGGTTCGATTCCGGCCCTCGGCACTTCCCCACTTAATAAAAATTAACTTGCAAATACTATACTAAACTTTTACTTTAAGCTAAGAAGGTGCTGGTTTGGTACCTTTGGTATGTGGAAGGGGTAGATCTTCACTTGGTTCCGAGGTCCTTGTGAAATCTACCCCANTTTTTTTCCGGTTTTATTATCTATAATTAAAATTTTATCTTAAAGTAATCTTCACTTACTAAATCACTTTAATATCTGCTTATATAACTTAAATAAGTGGTTTAAGTATNTTTTGGATTATCTNCTTGAATTGTGATTTAGTTAAATATANGNAATAAAAAAGGCTAATGATTTTNTAANCATTAGCCTTTATAAAAAGTTTATATAATTNTAAATATTAAGCTCTTTAGTCTTTCTTCTNNTTCTCNTCTTCAGGAATGCCAAATACTTTATCATTTAAAGCTTTAATTTCACTCTGCATGGCAGTCATTGTTTGTTTCATATCTGAACGCTCGTTCTTTGTACGCCTTCTCTCTCTATTNAAAGTATCTGTTAAATCTTGTATATCAGCTTCTACATTATCAAACTTTTTCGAAACAGTACGATCCAATTCATCAAGGTTATATTGAACTAACTGTATTGCATTACCCAATGAATCAGTAACATATTCAATAAATTCTGTATTAGCGACTATATCTTGCTGTGCCTTTTGGAGGTGTTTACCTCTACCAATAAATTTTAATGTTAATTTTCTTAAGTCTTCTCTGAATTCATTATGTACTACATCTACATGTTTTGAATCATTTTCATTTAATTCATCCATNCGACTAATCATATTTGATGCCATATATTGAAAATATCCAGCAACTNCTATTAAAATAACCAATATTCCAAAAATAATCTTATCCTTAACGCTCATTATACAAGCTCCNCTCCTTCAAATATTACCCTAATTGTTCTAATTTCTTTTCCCATTCACTCATTTCTCGAGGATCATCATCACCTGATGCTTGGGATGGAGAATCTGTTCCNCTATCAGCTGAACTATCACTAAGACTTGATGCAACTGCACTTTCTTTTGCTATCAGATCAGAGAGTATCTCTTTCTTATTAGCTGCATTTTCTGACATCTGCTCCATTATTTCACCAACTTCATCTTTAAAATCAGTAATAGTATATTCTATTCTAGNGACTAGCTCATCTAGAATAACTTTACCATAACTATCACCAACACCATCTAAAAATTCATTCAATTTTGCTGATAACATTGCAGCTATTTGATCTTTAGTATTTATTTCTGTAGACATATATTAGCCTCCAAATTACCGATACTTAAATAAAATAAGAAATTTAATTTCATGATGCCTTGGGNTCGAGTCAAATATTTTTTTCAATTATGCATTATTTTTTAATGTTATATCTAATACTTCTACTAACCCATTCCTTGAGAACTCATCGATTATAGGATAAAATATTGAACGTTGCAAACTATAAGGTAGCTTATCTGNTATTTGNGCTTGTATTAAATCACGGCCACCAATAGATGCCTCTGAATCTCGTTTAAATATTTTCCTTTGTGCTACAATAACTATTTCNACCCTATCTTCAACAAGAACNGCAATACGATAATCATATTGACGAATATCTTTTTTTACTGGCTGAGGTTTTGTTAAAAAAAAGTAACCCTCAGGTGCAGANAAATCAATCTTATATCCTAAATCAAGCAAGGAATCTCTTGCGATAGTTAATGCTTCTTTTTGCGTGTATTCATAATCAAAGTAACGNATCATTCTTGGCCGTTCTGGACAAAAAGAAAATTGAACAGCTAATACTATCGAAAGAAAAGATCGTATCATTAATTGGGAATGTGTTAATAAATATCAAATATCGATGGAGGTGGCTCTTCTACTACAACTTCCTCAGCTATAACCATATTATCTGGGTTATAGTAAACTAACTTCAAGGTTGACATGTCTTCACCGAAAATATTTAGATCATCATTTCTTGGAACTTGAACAATACTATTTAATAGCANACTAATTTTCACTGGGGAAACGTTCCATGATGAAAAATGGAAAGCTCTTTCNAACCCAATATTAATTTCATCATGAGAGCCCATTGCTCCGGCCTCAATTCTATCAGTAGTTTCAGGCCAACCATAAACTTCTGAAACACTCTTTTCAATTTTTGAAAATAAATTCAAATGAGATTGAAAATCATTAGGATCAAGAACATATCTTATTTCAACTTTCCAGAATCCACTATCTGAAAATGCATATTCAATAAATACTACCTCATTACCNAGNTTTCCTGACATTCGNACTACTGAACTATCAGGAGCNTATTGACCTTGATCCATATACGTTAAAGATGGCATCTGAGANCCTTTAGGGGTGCCCCACATAAAACCTTTATATCCATAGTCAAGATCCATAGGCGGACCTAGTGTATCTTCAGGGGCTGATAAAGTATCACTTGGTACAGATAAAGAATCAGATTGTTCATTTGAGAGCACTTGTGAAGTGTCAGCATTCTGAGCTGACAATAAAGAAATAAATAATATGATAAATATAGCGCGATTCATTTGGAACCCGAGATATAGCCTATTACAGAGTACGGTAGTATACCAACCATGTGCTGTAAAATACGCACCAATCTAAGATGTAGGCAAGGTCAAATATATTAATTCAGGATTGTCCCAATTCGATTAAAACGGGGAANTTTACTCTTGAAATCCAAAGACATATAGACAAATAAAGCTTCACCTAAAAGATATTTTCTAGGAACAAAACCCCAAAACCTNGAATCATAACTATCATCACGATTATCACCCATNGCCCAAAAATAATCCTGCTTTACGGTGTATGATGTAATATCATTTATTAATTGATTATCTATATATAATTCTCCATTTGGTAAATTCTGCATCCAGGGGTTTATCTTATTTCCTATAGGATAATATTCATTTAAGAAAGAATGATCCTTCTTTCTTCTTATAAGGTTTTCAGGATCAGTCATTGTGAAAAAATATTCATTTGAACCATTTACAATCTTTATTTNATGCCCATCTAGAACCATTAAGTGTAATAATAGCTGAGCATTATTAGGGTTAACAGGTATCACATCCCCTTTTTTGGGAATTCGTATAGGTTTAAAATGATCTTTATTACCTTTATTACCTAAAAATATTGTTGGATTTGACCAGCTTTCCGCATTCATTCTACTTANAAATTTTCCATATTCTGGAGNAACATACTCCTTATTATTCACGTATACTTTTCTTGATCTGATTTCTAATGTATCACCAGGTAAGGCAATACAACGTTTTACATATTTCTGATGAGTATCTCTGGGATATTTAAAAATAATTATATCACCCTTTTTAGCATCTCGAAATTTNGGAAATACGAGATATGGAACATCAAAACCTATATCAGTATATGGAATACCTACCCAATCTGGTGTACGCATACCATANACAAACCTACTACCAATGAGAAAATCNCCAGTCATAATAGTATTCTCCATACTTCCTGTAGGGACTATATATGCTTCTACTAAAGTAGCTTTTAACAAAAATGCTATAATTACTAAAATAGTTAGCGACCGAAACTCTTTGTATATTTTTGATTCTTTCATCTATTTCGAATTTATATTAATTATCATTTGTATAATAAAATAATATTTCATTTTAGNATTTTTGATACTGGCTTAAAAGTTTTTCTATGNATATCACANGATTTGTGTAATTGTAACATTTTTAAATGTTCTTTTGTTCCATAACCTTTATGTTTTTTAAAACCATACAATGGGTATTGCTGATCATATTTTACCATTATTCTGTCTCTAGTAACTTTTGCAATGATAGAAGCAGCCTTAATAACATCAATTGTTTCATCTCCTTTAATTATACCTCGATTTGGAATAATCTGTGTATTTAAAGGGAAACCATCAATTAATGCTTCCTCTGGAACAGGGTTTAGTTTTCCTAAAGACATTTTCATTGCTTTATANGTTGATTCAAGAATGTTTATTCGATCTATTTCAATGGCTGGTACAATACCAACACCTATAGATATGGCCTGAGNTGTAATTTNATCAAATAAAACCTCTCTTTTTGGAGGTGATACTTTCTTGGAGTCATTTAATCCATCNAAATCATATTCCTCAGGCAAGATTACCGCAGATGCAACTACTGGGCCGGCTAATGCCCCTCTTCCTGCTTCATCTACACCTGCAATGATTTTCATAACAATATTTAATTTACCTTTTTATTTAATCTAATTGCCAGTTGAACATCAGTCATGTAAACTTCGGCTCGGAAAATATTTAAATCTGTATGAAATTGGCAAAATTAAATGAATAACATTTCTTCTACTTTAACATCATTTACAGAAATTTTCAGTGGATGGATAGCTATGCCACTCACTATTACTCTTATTGGAACAGGCGTTTTTGTTACACTTTCATTAGGGTTCATACAGCTAAAGAGACTTAAACATAGTTTTGAAGTAGTATTAGGAAAATATGANAATCCTGATGACGAAGGTGATGTAACTCATTTCCAGGCTTTATCAGCAGCTCTTTCTGCAACAATTGGCATTGGTAATATTGCTGGTGTTGCTATTGCACTGCGCCTTGGTGGTCCAGGTGCTCTATTTTGGATGTGGGTAACAGCTTTATTAGGTATGGCGCTAAAATATGCTGAATGCACACTATCCCATCATTATAGAGTAATTAATGAAGATGGTTCTGCTTCAGGGGGACCTATGTATTACATTGAAAAAGGTCTAGGACCAAAATGGAAATCTCTTGCAGTCATTTTTGCTATTTGTGCAGTCATATGNTCTTTTTGTACAGGGAATATGAATCAGGCAAATACTATTGCCCAAACGTTTGCCTCTTACAATGTACCTATATGGTTTTCGGGTCTATTTATTGCTTTTCTTGTTGGGATAGTTATTATTGGTGGTATCAAGCGNATAGCTGCTGTTGCAAGTAAATTAGTTCCCACTATGGCAATTCTTTATGTTCTTGGTGCCTTAATNATACTCTTAACACATGCAAATTATATTTTACCAAGTTTTTTAAGCATATTTAAAGAAGCTTTTTCTCTCGAAGCTGGTTGGGGTGGTTTAATCACCGTAATTATGTGGGGAGTCAGAAGAGGATTATATTCAAATGAAGCTGGTCAAGGATCTGCTCCTATCGCCCATGCAGCAGCAAAAACAAAGGAATCTGCCCGTGAAGGAGCTGTTGCATTAATGGGCCCTTTTATTGATACAATAGTGGTTTGCACAATGACAGGTCTTGCTATTTTATCAACTAACGTTCTTAATACAACAGATTTTACTGGTGCTCTATTAACAAGAGAAGCATTTCGTAGCGGCTTTTCTTTTGCACCTGATATTGGAAGTTTCATTGTTAATATTGCAGTATTACTATTTGCATATACAACTATGGTCGCTTGGAGTTATTATGGAGATCGTTCAATTGAATATTTAATTGGTCCTAAAGCCATAAAGCCATATCGTTGGGTGTATGTATTTTTCAATTTCTTAGGTGCAATACTTCCTTTAACATTTGTGTGGAATTTTGGAGATATTGCTCTAAGCTTGATGACCATTCCTAATTTAATTGGAGTAATATTCTTAACTGGCACTCTTAAAAAAATCACATCAGATTATTTCGACAGAACTCACGTACCTTACAAAGCATAAATAAAATCTTAACATATCATTAGAAAGTATTATTTTGGAAGAAACTAGATTAATGCTCTCTGTTGCGAAAGCTGCAGCCAGAGATGCGTCCGATTTGATAATCCATGCAAATGAAATTGATAGAGAATCATCTAATAAATCAACTGTTACAGATCTTGTTACGAAAACAGATAAAAATGCTGAAAAAGTAATAAAAGATGATATTTTAGCTAAATTTCCAGATCATAGTATTCTTGCTGAGGAATCGGGTAAAACTGCATCATCTTCGGAATATCTTTGGGTAATTGACCCATTAGATGGTACTACAAATTTTGTACATGGACTATCCCCCTATTGTGTTTCCATTGCATTATTAAAAAATAATAAACCATTATTATCTGTCATTTCAGAATTACCTGCAGAAAATTTATATTGGGCAGTTAAAGATAATGGTGCTTTTTGTAATGGAGATAAAATTTCTGTTTCTTCACGAAAATCAATTAATGATTCTCTTTTAATTACTGGTTTTGCCTACCAGCATGATTCAAAATGGGAAACAAATATGAAATTATTTAAAAACCTTACAAAAATTAGTCATGGTGTAAGACGAATCGGTTCTGCTGCAGCTGATTTATGTTATGTAGCATCCGGCAAAGCAGATGGATTTTGGGAAATCGGACTATACCCTTGGGATAGTGCTGCTGGTATATTACTAGTTGAAGAAGCTGGAGGTAAAATCACTAGAATGGATGGNAAACCATACGATATTTTTGAAGAACAAATATTAGCAACNAATAGTTTAATCCATGATGAAATGCTTGAAAATTTCAGATCTGAAATTTTATCTTAAAAAATAATTATTTATATATCAATAATTACCAACCAACTGCTCTATAATAAGGCGTAGTTAGTTTAAAATCACCAAACCCATTCTCATCATAGAAAGTAAAGTTTCTACTAATAGAGTAATAGTACCAAGTCTCAAAGGTATTACGCGAATTTGTACCAAATGAGCGTTGCATATCATCAGGAGGGCCAAATAATATATAAATCATNCCCATATCTGTTTTCCAACCTGGCTGAAAAGCAGCAAACTTTTCATTTGTATACTTTACCCTATAATAATACTGATCCATTAATTCATTTGTGATTGTTCCAGGAGTTGGATCACGATCATCCCAAAATTGATAAAATAATTTTCCGCGTTCTTTTCTTTTAGATTTTTTTATAAGCTTATACTCTTCATCAGTTACTATATACCGCATCTGATCAAGAGCCTCTTCAACATTATTTATAAAANATGATAAACCTGGTTTTCGCATACGTAAGTTAATTTCTTTAGTATCNACACTCTTTGCTTGAACTAAAGTTACAGAAACATTCATAGTTAAATTTTCTTCGGGTTTCTTATCAATAATGATACGTTCAGTAAAAGTGTTATTTTTCGTATTGAGGTTTAATTCTTCCTCCCAAAAAACCTCATCATTAGCATTCTTCGCAATAATTGAAACGGAAAATTCACCCGGATTAACTTTTCCAGAAATAAATAAAGGAAATTCCTTTATTTTATGATTTATATCTCTAGTGGTAACTGGAATTTCATCTTTATTAAAGCCCCACATGCCTGGATATTCTCCAATTATAAAAGGTGGATAAACACATATCTCTTTTAATAATCCATTTAAATNAACTTCTTTTTTTACAACACCTTTTGTTCTTGTATCTTCATCAATTAATTCTCCCACAATAGAGTATTTTTGATCTTTCACTAAAAATTCAGCCATTACTACTTCACTGGATGATCTATTAACTGTATTTATATAACTATCTACTTGAACTGTTGATTGAAATGTTTTTCTATCNAGTTGATTACCATCACTATCCCTAATACTTATACTTGTTTCATATCCNGCAATAAAATTATCGTCTTTCTTTAGGAACTGCAGTGATTGGTATGGAATCAATCCATACACTAATAACCTNATATCATCATCTTCAGTGACAATTGGGTAAATATTAATTTTAAATTGATCAATATTTCTTTTTTCTTGATTGCCTCTTTTTTTACGATCTTGTGCATATAGATCTGAAATAAAGAAACAAAAAAAGAAGAATAAAATTTTAAATAAATTTTTCATTATAGATCTTTTTTCCATTTGAATTGAATTAATCCATTATTTGTTGCNAGCCATAAGTCATTATTTTCAACAAAAATATCATTAATCCTTCCAATAAATTTATAATCATACGTCCTAGAGAAACCCTTCTTTATTTTTGATCGGATTAAATCATTTTCAGTTACAATAAATAATTGTTTTTTATAGACATATAATTTATTAACAACTTTATTATTATAAATAGTTGGATCAGCAATAAGTTCCCAAGTTGAATTTACATTGTTATATGCAATGATACCCTGATTTGTAGCTACATATAATTTTATTCCATCATAAAATATAGTATAAAATTTTGTTATAATATCAACATAGTCATTAATCTCATTAATATTTCCAACAAAGTTAAAAGGGATGATTACTTCAGAATTTATATTATAGCATAAAAGTTTATATTCAGTAGTAATCCACAAATAATTATCTATTAATGCAATATCTTTAATATATGAATTATTTAGATATTCACTCAATCTTGTACTAACTGAACGTTTTGTTTTAATATCAATTTTTTTTATCTCATAATATGATGCTGCCCATATATAATTTGTATCTGGTTCAAGATGACGTATTTCTCCATAAGGAACACCTCTTGAGGCATCTAGGGTTCTCCAATAATCTCTTTTAGAGTCATATACTACAATTGAACCAATTCCACCAAACCAATGTTCATCATTTATTTCACAATTTTCAAATATATCTAAATTATTAACATTGATTAATAATTCTTGTTCATACCAATCAAAATATGAATTGTATGGATTAACCAATGATAAAGAACCTTTATCTCCAAAATAATTTTTTCCACCTAACCATGAAGGAAAAGAATGTGTAAAAGTTTGAACATTTGTATTTGCTAGTCCATACTTTATGGGATAAAATGATTTCATATAAGGGTCTCCTTGGAAAATAACACCTTCATCTGTTCCTACCCATATACTATTATTATCACTACTGTATATAGTAGTGATATATACATTTTTACCCTTTGGACTTATAAAAGAATTAAGATTTAATAACCAGCCATCCATAACAGTGTATTCCATTAAAATATCATCTATATTNTTACTATATCGCATTGGACCGCTAGACCATTCAATCTCCATTTCATCAGGAAAAGTAAATGATCCAAGAAACATTCCAGAAGTTCTATCAAGTTTAAGATATAAGGATCCTGCTAATATCCATAAATAATTATTACTTGAACCTATCTGTTCAATTGAAACACCTGGAAGCAAATTATAATTATTTAGACTTTTTGAAATCCAATTACTTTCAGCATTATAACTGTATTCAATATTTTCATCAGTTGCCACCCATAAAATTCCAGTTATTTTGTCAAAATGAATCGCATTAATATTATTACTAGANAACCCCTGTGCTTGAGTAATAGGATATTCAAACTGATCACCATAAAAAGAGTATCGAAAAACGCCCGCTGATTCAGTAGCNATATATACGTACGATAGACCTTCAGAAAATGACTTGATTATACCAGGTTTACTATAAACCACCCAATCAAATGGATCATGGCGAGGGTTACTTTGACAAATAAGGACTTGATGAAAAAATAAAAACCCAAAAATAAAATTGAACGGGGATTTATATACTAGTTTATAAGTTATTAAAAAAAATTGATCTCTTAATTGAACAAACAATTAACTAGACTAATTNCTATAGTGATCAACAATATCTTTTATCATTTCTAATGATATTGGAACCACTCCTACTTCTTCACATACTCTTCCAGCAGCATAATTTGAGATCATAGCAGATTCTTCGATATTTGCTCCGCATAAATCTGCTAGAACAAATGCACTTATAGCTGTATCCCCTGCCCCAGAAACGTCATGAACTTTTCTTGCTTTAGTACTAATTGTTTGCACATTTTTATCTGTAAAAAGNGTTACGCCTTCCTCACTTCTTGTAACCATTAATATTTCTGCATTAATTTTTTTTCTCAGATCTTTTCCTAAGTCTTCAAAACTTTTATCTTGTTCTTTAAAATTAATTGCAGATTCAAATTCAAATAGATTTGGTTTAAATAACCTTATTTTATTGTATGCAAAAAAATTGTCTTTCTTTGGATCAACATATACGGGAATATTTTTTTCAGAGCTAATCTCAAGAATAGTTTTAATTGAATCTTTCACTAATAACCCTTTATTATAATCCTGAATTATAATAGCATCAATTTCAGAGATAATTTTATCTAAAATATCTTTTATAATTTTTATTTGATCTGAATTTACATCTCTTATGTCCTCATAATCTGTTCTTACAACTTGCTGGCCATGTGCTATAATTCGAGTTTTAGTAGTAGTAGATATTTTTGCGTCTGTAATAAATTGTGTTTTAACGCCATTTTTTAAGAGTGTATCCTCCAATATGGCGCCTTCATTATCGTCACCAACTATTCCTAGAATTTGAACATTGGCACTTAACTTAGATAGATTAAGAGCAACATTTGCTGCACCTCCAGGTGAATGTGAGATTTTATTTACAGATATAATAGGCACAGGTGCTTCTGGTGATATGCGACTTGCATTACCCCACATAAACTTATCAAGCATAACATCTCCAATAACCAAAATTGATTGCTTAGAGAATGAACTACTTATTTGATCAAATCTATTTTTATCCATTTTTATAACTAATAATCAAAAATATAAAACTAAATAATTAAAACATATAAGAACAAAATATTCTATTTATTATATTTTTTATTATTTTGTTTTCTTTTTGTTCCTGAACGCACCTTTACAATGTGACCATTTTCCAAATGAATTATTACAGAACAAAAATTTCTTAAAACACTATTATTAATTGATGATAAAATAATCGTTGTTCCTAAGTTTTTATTCATTTTTCTCAACCCTTTTCGAGCTATGGATTGCATCTCAGAGTCAAATAACGAAGCAAAATCATCTTGAATTAATACTCTTGGATCACTTTCTAAAGCAAAAACAGTATCCAGCCAGGCTTTCTGCCCAGGAGATAGATTTTGAATTTTTAAAGGTAAAATTCTTTTACTTACCGAACCATTAAAATATTGTTTAAATATTCTATTAGATTTATTAGGAAAACAAAAATCTATATATGTTTTAACTATTTGAGATTTATTATAATTATGACCCCCGGCAAAATATATTTCATCTGGAATTTTTGTTTTACCTAACCAAGAACGCTGAAATTCAGCGCGATCATATTCTAAAGCACCCTCAGATTGCGTATCGTTACCAGATAAAATATTTAACAAAGTTGTTTTACCTGATCCAATAGGTCCTAAAATTCCATATATAGTACCACGGTGTATCTGTAATCTTCCAATACTAAGTACTGGATTATTATTATACACTTTTTTAAGCTTTTTTAGCTCATATATAAGTGTAGATTTTTTGTTCATTGTTCATATCCTTATATTTTTTTAAGCTATGAACAGGAAAGTAAATAAACATATTAGGATGATTCTATTGATTCCAAATATCTTTCAGCATCAATAGCAGCCATACATCCACTGCCAGCTGCGGTAACTGCTTGCCGATATATGCTATCTTGCACATCTCCACAAGCAAAAATTCCAGGAACTGAAGTTTTAGTACTATTATCATCTGTACAAATATATTTTTTTTCATCTAAATTAAGAAAATTATCAAAAAGTTCTGTGTTTGGTGTATGTCCTATAGCTAAAAAGACTCCATCACATTCTTCAGAACGTATATCACCACTAATAATATCCTTTAGAATAACTGCACTTACACCATCATCTACATTGCCTTTAATATCTTCAAGTGTTGTATTCCATTGAATATGAATTTTAGGGTTATTTAATACACGATCTTGCATAATCTTTGATGCTCTTAGCTCATTTCGACGATGAATAATCTGTACTTCAGAAGCAAATTTTGTTAAAAAACTTGCCTCTTCCATTGCAGAATCACCACCTCCTATTACAAAGACTTTTTTGTCTTTAAAAAAGAAACCATCACATGTAGCACAAGCTGATACACCATGCCCCATTAAGTTTTTCTCAGATTCTAAACCTAATAGTTTGGCAGTTGCACCAGTTGCAATAATTATCGAATCAGATGTAAAAGTTTCATCAGCAACCCACACTTTAAATGGATTAGATTCTAAATCAACTTTTGTAACGTGTTTGAAATAACATTCGGCACCAAAACGTTTTGCCTGGTCACGAAATTTATCCATTAGATCTGGTCCCATAATTCCATCAGGAAACCCAGGATAATTTTCAACGTCTGTAGTGATTGTTAATTGACCACCCGGTTGGACGCCTTCAAATACCAAAGGTTCAAGATTTGCTCGAGCTGCATAAGTTGCTGCAGTAAGTCCAGCAGGACCAGAACCAATTATTATGACTTTCCGGTTCATAATATTTTATTAATTATGTAATAACCTCATCTAATATTTCTGTTATATGATTTTTAGGCACAGCTCCAACTATTTGATTTGCCACTGCACCACTATTAAAAACCAACAGCGCTGGAATACCTCTTATCCCATATGTCATTGCGACCTGTTGATTGAAGTCGATATTTACCTTACCGACCTTTACTTTTCCATTATAATCACTAGCAATTTCTTCTACAATTGGCGATATCATTTTACATGGACCACACCATTCTGCCCAAAAGTCAACTAAAACTGGTAGATCCGATTTTAGAACCTCTGCATCGAAATTATCATCTGTGAATTCAACTAAATTATTTGCCATCTTTACTCCTAAAATAAATTAAATGTGATAAATAAACGGGGAACAAATTAACTTGTTTATACATCCTTGGAAATAGGAATCAACACTAAATTGTATTTTTTCATTATTATTAATAATTATCTACAAAATTTTTAAAAAACGACGTTTACCAACTTTTATAATGATCGATTTACCTTTGTTAATTATTTGATCACGATCTAAACATTTTTCATCATCGATTTTTACTGCTCCTTGATCTATTAAACGTCTTGCTTCAGACTTACTTGAAACAAGCTTGTTTGATGCAATAATATGTACTAAAAGTTCATCTTTATCCAATTTCACTTCAGGTATATTGTCAGGAACCTCTTTGCCAATAAAAATTTTATCAAAATTTGTTTCAGCTTTTTTAGCTAACACATCAGAGTGATATATTGCAACAATTTTCCTAGCAAGCTCTCTTTTAATATCACGAGGATTTGTTTTCCCATCATTAAGACTATTCTTTATTTCCTTCATTTTTTTCTCATCCGCATTAGCCCCAAGTAAGAAATACTTCTCGATCATATTATCCGGTATAGATAATGTTTTACCATACATTTCATCATAAGAATCAGTTAATCCAATATGATTATCATAAGATTTAGACATTTTTTCAACACCATCAGTTCCTTCCATTAAAGGAACTGTTAATATGATTTGTGGATCTTGTCCGAATTCACGTTGAATATCTCGTCCAACTAGTAAATTAAACTTTTGATCTGTTCCACCTATCTCAATGTCTGCATTTAGGTGTACAGAATCCATAGCTTGCGCTAATGGATATAAAAATTCATGTATAGTTATTGGGATCTCAGATTTATATCTTTTCTCAAAATCATCTCTTTCCATCATTCTAGCTACAGTATATTTACTGGCTAACCCTACCACATCGCTAAAATTCATAGTATTTAACCATTGAGCATTATTACAAATTTTTAATGAATTAATATCAAGTATAATTTTTGCCTGCTCTATATATGACTCTGCATTACTTTTGGCTTCTTCCAGAGTAAGCTGAGGTCTAGTTTTATTTCGACCAGAAGGATCGCCAATCATTGCTGTAAAATCTCCAATCACAAGTACTGCTTTGTGCCCTAGGTCTTGGAATTGACGTAATTTTCTTAATACAACAGCATGTCCTATATGTAAATCTGGTCGACTCGGATCACAACCTAATTTCACAGTTAAAGGCTTATTACTTTTTTGACCTCTATCAAGTTTATGTTTGAGTTCATCAATAGGTATTATTTCTTCAACACCTTGTTGAATCATATCAATCTGTTTATCAGTATTAATAAAAGTCATTTATTTCTTGCGACTTCTCGATCTGTTTCACGACGTATATCTCTTTCTTTGATAGCTTCTTTTTTATCGTGTTGTCGTTTACCTTTCGCTGTACCAATAAGAAGTTTTGCCCAACCTTTTTTATTGAAGTAAGCCTCTAAAGGAACAGCCGTCAACCCCTTTTGAGAAGTACTTTGCTTTAATTTTAATATTTCCTTCTTATTAAGTAATAATTTTCGATCTGAACGGGGGTCATGACCTTTATATCCTGTGTTAGAATAAGAACTGATATGAGACCCTATTAATACTACTTCGCTACCTCGGACTAAAATATATGCTTCACCTAAATTCATTTTTCCTTCACGCATACTTTTCACTTCACTTCCAGATAAAACTAANCCNGCTTCATAGCGATCTATAATATGATAGTTNNAAAATGCTTTTTTATTTTTGGCAACAAGTATCCGTTCCATAGTGATTTTCTAATTATCAAGATACGAGTTTTATATCAGGTCTAACAAGTTTATTCCTGCAACTTATATTCTAAATTAAGATCAGTGGGAATATTTAATATGGAAGAAAAATAATAAACTAAATATTGTCTCTGTTTTTATCTACCAACTTACTTCCCAGTCTTTAAACTCTGCTGCAATACAATCGATTTTATAATCTTTTCTTCCCCCGTCTTCTAATGCATCTTGGATTTTATTTTTAGCAGTATTTCTTATTCCATTTAAGCCGTGTGTTAAACCTAGATTTCCATCACCTTCACCTGCTCTGTATTTCGTTTCATTATGCCAAATATGTAAGTTCATTTGCGCCAAAACGACAATTGCTCTAATCATTTCTCCATCTAATCCTGTTTCTTCTAAATCATGGACTATATCTTTAATTTCTTTTCCGTATTCTTCTTTATGCTCTGGTATAAAAACTTCCTTTAACTGAACAATAGATAACCTATCAATTAATTCACTTGTTGTTGGCAAATATTTTCTCATAATAACTCCTTTTAATTAAAACAAATCTGTAAAAATCTATACAAACTTTCATCTAGGGTATGTAGCCCGTACGAGATTCGAACTCGTGTTACCGCCTTGAGAGGGCGGCGTCCTAACCCCTAGACGAACGGGCCGTTTGTACACCCGGAAGGACTCGAACCCTCAACCTTCTGGTCCGTAGCCAGACGCTCTATCCAATTGAGCTACGGGTGCATATCTTTGCTGGGGCGCAGGGAGTCGAACCCCGACTGCCAGAACCAGAACCTGGTGTCCTACCATTAGACGACGCCCCAATGTCCTGAACTCTTATCCAACAGGTCGCAAATTTACAGCAATGATACTGGCTCTACAATATTCCTTTTTTAAATGATATTTTATTTTAATAAGAATGCTTTTTGAGAATATCTTCGCAATGGAGTTTCAATTTGTATAATATACACTCCAGAGGAGAATCTTGAACCATCCCATGCAATGGAATGATGACCAGGACGTAAAGCATGATCTTCCAATAATACATCCACTAATTTTCCTGTAATATTATAAACTAATACCCTAGTATACATTTCATAAGGTATTGAAAATGGTATGGTAACTACAGGGTTAAATGGGTTTGGGTAAATACTGCTAAAATTTACTTCATTAGATAATTCCAATTTTTCTAATGATGGATCACTATACTTAACTATTGCATCCATAGATTGACCAACATTATTTGATATAATAATATTTTCAGGATCACTTAATAAATTTCCATTTAGAAGTAATGAAGCTTTTTTTATTGGACTTTCACCAGTAAGATCTATAGCTATTACTCTAATCTTATCACTCAATTTTTTTGTCTGAAATAACCACCCGTTAGGTAACTTTTGTTCTTCCTTTAGCTCAAAATATTCATTTTCTATTGGTAAATCAAATTGAAATCCACTTATAAAATCATCGCTAACAAAATTAATTGATGAGGACCCTGGTAAATCATTTATTAATAGATTTGCAGTACTAGTATTTGTAGTTCTTCCATCATCATTTTGACCTAGAATATCAAAAATCATTAATAAAATATCTAAGGTATTATATAAAGAGTCTCCATTGAAATCTGCCGCCTCAATACTACAGCCAATATAATCCTCATTACTATAATCATCATCTAAAACTCGATCGACAAGAAAGAATACATCATATAGATTAATTACAGGTTCATTATTAGCTACATCACCATTTAAATTACCTTTTACATATACATTAGCATTATCACATAGATCACAGGCATCTCCCATTCCATCGGCATCGACATCTATCTGTTCAGGGTTATAATCTTCCATGCAATTATCTTCATCATTGATTACACCATCATCATCCATATCAACATTCATATCATTTGTACGCGCCCATTCTGCTTGTAATACTTCTTTTGTTGAATAATTTTGTACAAAAGCAACTACATTAAGATCAGAAATATCCCACAAGATACTAGTGTTATTATTAGGCCAAGGACTAGGCATACTCCAGTTAAATTCTTGCGTATAGTTGGTTACCCCATCTAAGCTAAGACTTTGGCCACTTGAATTAGTTAAGAAATCAATAAAGACATTATGAAAATTATCATAGGCAGAAGGACTATTATAATACACTGAATCAATAGATGTCATAACAAATAAACGTAAATCAATATTAGTTTGATTTGTCTCACTAGATACTGTTACAGACATTTGCAGTTCTTCATCAACCATTCCACCATTGAATTCAATCGTTATAGGTGTGTAGGCGCCCATATTTGATAAGCCGCTACTCCTCCAACTACTAGCAGAACCACCAACTGTAGCACCATTTCCAAATCCAGCTGGAATACTATTCACACCATAATAACTTCTTCTTGCCGTTTGATCAGTAGTATTTGCTAAATAAAAAGGGTCTGTACTTGAGGGCCAGCTCATTGCATACTTAATTCTAGACCAATTCATTGCATTATCTTCGCCAACATAGTTTGGGTTGGTCGGATCAAAATAAGCGTCAAAAGCCGCATCCTGCGGCCCACAGCCTGGTCAGGTTTCATTCGTCATGATCTCTGTAAAAGCTTTCTTTTCAGCTGCATACAATCCAGAGAACATAATCATGACAAGTAGGATATATTTTTTCA
>NZXJ01000069.1 GCA_002701945.1 Fidelibacterota bacterium | reverse complement strand
CTCAGTAATCAAATATCTGTTATACAACCTCAAGTAAGAGTTTATTAATGGTCCAACTTACTCTCCCTAAGAACTCTGTACCTGTTAAAGGTAAAACATACTCCAATGTAGAATTGATTGATGAGCAAGGACAAAACAATGCTGATATTAGAGTTATTAATGTTTAATAAAACTTTTTTTGGAGATGAAATATTGGTTATTTCCCATACATTAATTTCAGATTGCGCATTAAACTGAAATCTAATAGAATTACTATGAATAGGTGAAAAAAATTCATAGGGCATATTTATATCATCAAGATTTCTGGAATATTGCCCAACAACATAATCAAAATGAGGTTGAGAAAAATTATTACTAGATGAATTTTTTAGAATAAATAAATTTGTTCCGTTATTCAGTCTATTTCCTGAAAAGCTAAACGTCGCACTAGTTTTAACTAATCCAACCCAAGACTTTGTTGCTTGTAAATCATCCATAGATTGATGATAAATATCAATTATATGATTAGGGCTCCCTTGTGTTTCAATAGATGATGAGTTTCCTAATAGTCCAATACTTGCGGTAACATCTAATGATGAATTTGGGGAGTCAATTGAAGTAACTATCGTACTTGAGCTATTATTTGGTATTGCTGCACCAGCCCAGGATAAACCTCCTGAAAATGGATTAATTAAATCATTTTCCTCATAAAAAGTTGATAATCCGTATTCGAGCGATACCGCACTATTTGTTGAAGGTTCTAGGTCATTTATTCGCTTCCCCAATATTAAATTATTATTAGGTATAAAAAGCCAATAATTATTCTCATTAAAATATAGATTTGTATGATGATTAATACTTAAGCCATTACTATTTATTCCATTTACTCCTCTTCCATAAAAAATTATTTGATCTTCACTATCGATTTTTCCATCACTTTCTCCTAAAAAATAAATGCCTATTTCAATTAAGTTCTCACTAATGGGCTCATAATTTATATTTTCAGATATACTACTACTACGATCTCTACCAAGACTAGAATTTGTATATAGCTTAAAATACCTTGGATCACGATTTGATAGTTCAAGCCCACTATTTAAAATTACATTGGCTGGAATTGTATACATTCCATCCTCTGAAATTTTAAATCGAGCCCATTGTCCATCTAATGATAAAATTTTCTTTTCTTTTTGCAGAAGAAATGGTTTAATCCATTTCTTTGCTATTGACCAATTTATTACTCGATTCTTGAGCAATTTTTTTTGATACTGATTTGGAGATTTATATTTGGATAAACTGTTATTATAAATACAAGTTATTTTTATCTTTTTATAATATTGTCTATTATTATTTTTAGGATCTATTTGTAGAGTTCCAACATTTAAATTTTGTAAGCTTTGAATATTAATCCATCTTATTCCATTAGATTTTAGAACGTTCCAATTTTCTGATATATCATAGATACCTCCATATTCAACCAACATTTCAGGATATTCTTGATTAGGTAAGCCTATCAGTAAGGATATTGGTTTAAGATCATCTTCTGATTTTAAATTGAGATTAACTTCAAAAATTAGTTTATTCTCATTCGATTGAATTATTGTGTAATCAATTTCAGCGCATATATTTGCTAATATAATTACTGGTAGAATTCTTTTAATTAACTTCATTTATATTAGAATTTAGATATTTTGAAACTATTGAATTTGAATTATGACAATTTAATGATGTATTTTTGATATTATATTAATTACGAAAATTTAGTATTTCAGTTCCATTTCATTAGAAAGGTAAAGACTTAATTATGTTTGATTTTGAAATAATCAAAGATTTATATGCTAATCTATCAAAGCGGGTAGATTTTGCTAAGAACATACTTAACCGTCCTTTAACATATACAGAAAAGATATTATATAGCCATTTATTTGACCCGAAATTTAACAACGAATTTCTTAGAGCTAAATCATATGTTGAATTTTCCCCGGATAGAGTTGCAATGCAGGATGCAACAGCTCAAATGGCTTTATTGCAATTTATGATGGCAGGTAAGGTTAAAGTTGCAAAACCAACAACAGTTCACTGCGACCATTTAATTCAGGCTAAAATTGATGCTGAAAAAGATTTGTCTGTCGCTCTTGACACTAATGGTGAAGTCTATAACTTTTTAGAATCAGTATCTAATAAATATGGAATTGGCTTTTGGGAGCCNGGTGCGGGTATAATTCATCAAGTCATTCTTGAAAATTATGCTTTTCCAGGAGGTATGATGATAGGGACTGATAGTCATACTGTTAACGCAGGAGGTTTAGGTATGATTGCNATCGGTGTTGGTGGCGCTGATGCCGTTGATGTTATGGCAGGTATGCCGTGGGAATTATTATTTCCAAAGTTAATTGGGATAAAACTTACAGGTGAATTAAACGGGTGGACATCCTCTAAAGANGTGATACTTAAGGTTGCAGGATTGCTATCTGTAAAAGGAGGAACAGGTGCTATTATTGAGTACTTTGGTTCAGGCGCCAAGAATCTTTCTTGTACTGGAAAAGGAACAATATGCAATATGGGAGCAGAAATAGGTGCTACAACATCTGTTTTTGCATATGATGAAAATATGGCTAAGTATCTTCAAGCAACTGGTCGTTCAGAAGTTGTAGAATTAGCTNATAATTATAGAGATTATTTACAAGCTGATATGGAAGTATATGCTGAACCAGAANCTTATTTTGATCAAGTTATAGANATAAATCTATCTGAACTGGAGCCTCATTTAAATGGTCCATTTACTCCTGATTTAGCAACACCTATATCNCAGATGACTAAAGTCGCAAAAAAGAATAATTGGCCAACTAAAATTGAAGTTAGCTTGATCGGATCATGTACAAATTCATCTTACGAAGATATATCTCGTTCTGCTAGTATAGCACAGCAGGCGTTAGATAAAAATCTTTCTATTAAAAGTGATTTTACAATAACTCCTGGAAGTGAGCAGGTGCGATTTACTGTAGATAGAGATGGATTTCTTGGAGTGTTTGAAAAAATTGGAGGAGTTGTTCTTGCAAATGCTTGTGGTCCATGTATTGGGCAATGGGCAAGGCATTCAGATGATCCAGATAAGAAAAANACTATTGTCACATCATTTAATAGAAATTTTGCTAAACGNAATGATGGCAATCCAAATACATTTGCTTTTGTAGGATCACCGGAGCTTGTTACTGCTCTTGCTATATCGGGAGATTTATCTTTCAATCCAATGAAAGACACTTTGATAAATGACAATCATGAAGAAGTAATGTTAGAGCCTCCTATTGGTTTAGATTTACCTGATAATGGATTTGAGGTTGATAACCTCGGTTATAAAGAACCTGATAAAAANGGTGNTAAGGTCAAAGTCATCNTTGATCCANATTCNAAAAGATTACAATTACTTAATCCNTTTTCAAAATGGGATGGTAATAANCTGCNNNATTTANGATTNTTAATTAAANCAAAAGGAAAATGTACTACTGANCATATATCTATGGCGGGTCCATGGTTAAAGTATAGAGGTCATTTAGATAATATTTCTGATAATATGCTAACTGGGGCAATTAATTATTTTAATAATAAGTCTAACTTAGTAAAGAATCAATTAACTGGGGATTATGGCCCAGTTCCAGAAGTTCAAAGATATTATAAAAGTAACAATACTTTATCTATTGTGATAGGTGATGAGAATTATGGAGAAGGTTCATCTAGAGAACANGCGGCTATGGAGCCAAGACATTTAGGGGTAATCATAATCTTAGTAAAATCATTTGCGAGAATTCATGAAACTAATCTCAAAAAACAAGGAATGNTGGCNCTTACATTTAATGATCCTTCTGATTATGATAAAATTTTAGAAGANGATCTTTTTACGTCCCTTGATCTAGATGATATAAAACCTGAAAAATCTATTAGTTTAGAAGTTCATCATGCTGACTCAACTATAGATATTATTAAATGTAATCATACATATAANAATTCACAGATAGAGTGGTTTCGAGCAGGATCNGCACTAAANTTGATTCGACAAAATNAAANATAAAATGATACAAATTCTTGTTACAGATCCTCTATCAGATGCTGGTATTTCAGTTTTAGAAAATGCTAAAATCAAAGTTGTTGTTGATTCGAACGCTAATAAACAAGATTTATTAAAAATAGTTCCAGAAATTGATGGATGGATAATTAGAAGTGGAACTATAATTGATAAAGATTTAATACATGCAGCAAAAAANTTACAAGTAATTGGACGCGCGGGTGTTGGAGTGGATAATATTGATTTACCAGCAGCAACTCAAAAAGGAATTATTGTAATGAATACNCCAGATGTAAATACNGTATCTGCAGCTGAACATACAATTGGTATTATGCTATCACTGGCTAGAAATATATCTATTGCTAACCAAAGACTTAATTCTGGAAAATGGGATCGCAATAATCTTGTTGGAACTGAGCTTAGGAATAAAACGATTGGTATAGTTGGGCTTGGTAAAATTGGTAGGGAAGTGATGACAAGATGTTTATCATTTGGTATGCGAGTNATTGGCTGTGANCCATATATAACTGATAATATTTTTAGCTCAGATGATGTTAGATTNACTGACTTGGATACTCTGACTAAAGAATCTGATTTTATTTCAGTTCATGTGCCTAAGCTTGATTCTACTAATAACCTATTTGATTTAGAAAGAATTAAATTGATGAAATCTACATCTATGATAATAAANGTAGCTCGTGGTGGAATTATTAATGAGCAAGATCTTGCTTTTGCGGTTAAAGAAGGAATAATTGCAGGTGCTGCAGTAGATGTTTTTGTCAATGAACCAATTGAAAAAGATCACCCATTTATTAATATTGATAATATTCTTATAACNCCTCATCTTGGNGCATCNACCAAAGAAGCTAAAGAAGGTGTTTCNGTAACAATTTGTGAATTAGTTAGAGATTACTTAATNAATAATAAGCTTTCTAGTGCATTAAATATTCCAATCACTGATATGAATATTTTAAAACAAATACAACCTCATCTATTNCTCTCCGAGCGAATGGGTATAATTCAAGGACAATTAGCCCAAGGTGCTATTNAAAAAGTGAAAGTAAATGTTCAAGGACCATTNGATGATTTTAAACCATTTATGTTGGCTTTCATTAAGGGGCTATTGAATGATCGTATACCAGACAGGGTAAATTTTATTAATGCAGAATTACTTGCAAAAGAAAGAGGTATAGTTATTGAATATGGAGCCAATAATGAAGAAGGTTCTTATACTAATTTGATTAGTACAAGTGTAATATTTGATAATAAGGAAAGATTATTAGATGGGAGTGTATTTGATGGAAATCAACTGAGATTGGTAAATATTCTTGGCTATGATATGGATATAAACCCCACAGGTCACNTTTTATTCGTAAATAACGAAGATGTCCCAGGTGTAATAGGAAAAGTTGGAACATTNTTAGGACAACATNAAATTAATATTGGTNCATATATATTAAGTGATTCCGAAAAAATGGATGAAGCATTTGCAGTTATAAGGTTAGACTCAGAAGTCCCATCTTCTGTGATTGAATTATTAATACAAATACCAGAAATTTTATCTGTTCAACAAATTAATTGTTAAATAATTAATTAATTTTATTTTTTCATTGTTAAAAAAAGATAATTCTAAAATCCAAATTGTTGGTGCTGGAATTGCTGGTATGACAGCTGCAATTAANCTTGCAAAAAATGGTAAATCAGTAATTATTTATGAAAAAAAGAATTGTATTGGCGGATCAAGAGATGGAGATTTTGAAGGCCTAGAAAATTGGATATTCTCTAAAGGATTACCTGATTCAGTTNCTGAATGTGGCATAGATTTTAATAGTATACCNAAAACTCCTATTTTCGAATTTTTTGTTCACNTAAAAGGTAAACAGCCTATTCGAGTTAAATCTCAAGATCCATTCTTTCATATAGTAAATCGTGGCACATCAAGCGATTCTTTTGATAATTATTTAATAGAAATATGTAAAAGTTTAAATATCGAATTTTTATTTAATCAAAATCATGATATTTTAAGATCGGATATAAATGCATCAGGATCTTTTAGAGCNTCAGCATATATTCGTGGTGCTCAATTTGAAACCAATTTGANAAATCAGGTTCATTTATTACTTGGTAAAGAATTTGCACCAAGAGGTTATGCATATTTAATNATTAATAATGGTTATGGAACTATTGCAACAGCATTTAAGAAGACTTCGAATAAAAATGATCCATTAAATCCCTGCATTGAATATTTTAATAATATTGGTTTAAATTTTAAGATAATAAATAAATTTGCTAATCATGGAAGTTTTTATCTTCCTAAAGTATGGCAAAATAACAAACCCATTAATATTGGTGAAGCAGGTGGATATCAAGANTATTTATTTGGGTTTGGGATGAGGTTTGCAATGTATTCGGGACTTTCAGCTGCATATAAATTATTAGGTGATAATTATAAATCGAGAATAATTGATCGTGAATTGAATCTTAAGAGAAAAATTTCATTTGCTAATAGGTTNTTATTTGAAAATTTATCTGATCAACACATTAAATTTTGGGTAAATAGATTTGAAAATAGTGATGATCCTTTAAGTATATTGAAAAGATCATACGATTGGAATTGGAAAAAAATAATTAAAAGTACTAAACTTGTTAATAGATATGCGATACGCTTTTCTTAGGGGAGTTCAATTATTTGCAATGATAATTATAATTTCAGGCTTTGTAATGGGCATTCGTTTACGTAATATGGATATAGAGTTATCATCTTTGGTAATTGGCGCTGGAATTTTTTATGTTGCAAATCTTTTTCTTGATAAATCAAACTAATGTTATAAACCGAGGTAATAATAATGACTAAACTCTGGAATGACTTAAAAAAAAATATGAAAGATTGGAGTTCTGCTGCAGTCGAAAAAGCAGAAGAGGTTAGTAAAATTGCAGTTGCAAAAACTGAAGAATTGACTAAGGTAAGTAAAATTAAAATTGAAGAGCATCAATTCCAGCGTGAGCTATCAAAATTATATGAGGACATGGGTCGAATGGTTACAAAATATGCAAAAGATGAAAATATGGTAAATTTTTCAGGTAATCAGGAATTTTTTCAGATTATAGAGAACATTGAAAAAATTCAATTAAAAATTGATAAAAAAATAGCTGAAATAAAAAAAATAAAGGAAGAATACAATATTACTGATGTAGAAGTCGATAATGTAATAGATAAAACAAATTTAGATTCACAAATTGAAGTAGAAGATGTACCTGCTGAAATTAATTCTGATGAAAACCAAAATTCTAAAAAAGATTAGTAAAGTTAGCGCAGATTGAATAATAGACCTGAGATAGGTAATAAACGTTCCCTAGAGCTATACCTTGATGAAATAAAGAATTATAAACCTCTAGATTCAGAAGTAGAAATAGAGTTAGCAGTTCTTGCAAAAAAAGGTGATCTAGAGGCAATAAATAAACTTATAACTCATAATCTACGTTTTGTAGTTGCTGTTGCAAAAAAGTTTCAAGGCCAGGGAATTCCTTTTGAAGACCTAATAAATGAAGGGAATTTAGGATTAATAAAAGCAGTAGATCGGTTTGATGAGTCCCGCGGGTTTAGATTTATTTCTTATGCAGTTTGGTGGATAACTCAAGGAATTCGTCAAGCAATTCAAAAAACAGGAAGAGTAATAAGGCTACCTGCGCATATAAGAGAGTCTATGGGCAAATTGTATAGAAAGTCTATTGAATTAGANCAAAATATAGAACGGGAACCCTCAGCTGAAGAACTNGCTGAAATAACAAAAACATCTCCAGGCTGGATAGACGATTTAAAAAAAGTCTTTACAGAACCAGTTTCTTTAGATGAGNCTTTCGGTGATTCAGATACAGCTCTNATGCATTTGTTAGCTTCAAAAGATCCAAGACCTGAAGCTACTTTAATGAAAAATAGTCTCGAAAAAGAAATTTTATCTGTTCTCGATACATTAGATGATAGAGAAAAATTTGTTATTATTAATTATTTTGGTTTCCAAGGAAAAGAACAAAAGAATCTTCAAGAAATAGGTAATGATCTTAACATAACAAGTGAACGCGTACGTCAAATTAAAGATAGGGCTTTACAAAGGCTTAGGCACGTAACACGTTCTCAATTACTAAAAATATATATTCATTGATAAATAATAAAAAATCCTTCAAAAAATAATCAATTAAAAAATTTTATAATAATTAATGTTTTTAATGTAAAATCTTTCGGAATTATGTTAACAATTATTAACTTCATTGGTTATGCTTAATAAAAGTAAAAAATCGTCCCGTATTAATGACCATCGGTATACATTTATATCTTATGATAACGAAAGTGGTGGGCAATGGGACTTTTCTAAAAAACAATTACTAACAGTTGTTATTCTTTGTGTATCTATTGCAGGAACAGGCTTGTTTTTTGCAACAGATTACCTTACAAAAATTTTATATCAAGCAAAATTAAAAAGTTTAAAAAGGGATTATAGTCAATTATCTCTNACTCTTTCTAACCTACAGCAACAAATGGATTTATTATCTACACATGTTGTTAGTATTGAAGAAAAAGATCGTGCTTTGAGAACTTATGCTAATATGCCNCAAATAGATAAGGATGTAAGAAANCTTGGAATTGGAGGTATGGAAGTTGTTAAACCTNTCAAGTTAGAAAGCCAATCNTCCTATCCTTCAAGCAAATTAATTGATTTAGAAATGAATGTTGATAACCTAACAAGGAAAGTAAAATTAGAACTTGCCAGTTATTCTAATATTTATAATAAAGTAATTAAAGAATCNGATCGTTTACAATCAATTCCATCTATTAGACCNGTAAATGGGGGTTATATAAATTCAGGTTTTGGTTATCGAAACGACCCCTTCACAAGTAAACCTCGATTTCATTATGGTCAAGATATTACNGTTGCTACTGGTACAAATGTTTACGCACCTGCTGATGGTGTAGTTAAATATGCTTCTAGACAAGGAGGTTTTGGAAAAGTAATTAAATTAGACCATGGATACGGATATAGAACAATTTTTGCACATTTATCTAAGTTTTATGTTAAATGGGGTCAAAAAGTAAAACGTGGCGATCTTATTGGNAAATCTGGGAATACAGGTAGATCAGCAGGNCCTCACTTACATTATGAAGTTCATCGTAATGGAGTCCCTCAAAACCCATTGGATTATTTTTTCAGTGGGTATATCAAATAGATCAGATCTCATAGCTCACCCAAACTCTGAGTTCCCTAACTAAATTATAATATTATGGGTAAATACTACCTAGAAACTTTTGGTTGTCAGATGAATGTAGCTGATTCAGAAATGATTGAGGGCATACTTCAATCAAAAGGATATTATCCAATTAAGCGTATGGATAGTGCTGATATTATTTTTGTAAACACCTGCGCAATAAGAGAACATGCGGAAGAAAAAGTACACTCGCGTTTAGGTGTTTTTTCAAAAATTAAAAATAATAAACCAAATGTGATTATTGGTGTTTTAGGTTGTATGGCTCAGCATCTTAAAGATAATATTCTTGATTCAAAACCATATGTTGATATTATTCTTGGNCCAGATTCTTATAGAAAATTGCCAAAATTGCTTGAANGGAATAAGGTTGATAAAAAAAATATTGTAGATACTCAATTATCTAGATATGAAGTTTACAATAATTTTTTCCCATCAAGGAATGAAGGAATTAATGCATGGGTATCAATTATGCGTGGATGCGATAAATTTTGCACTTTTTGTATTGTGCCATTTACAAGAGGAAGAGAAAGAAGTAGAAGTCCTAATAATATTATTGATGAGGTTAAAAAAGCAGTAGATGAAGGTTTTGTTGAAATTACATTATTAGGACAGAATGTTAATTCTTATACATATGATAATTATTCCTTCGACTATTTATTAAAAAATATTGCTGAGATAAATGGTGTGCAACGATTGAGATATACTTCTCCTCATCCTCAGGATATGACAGATGATGTTTTATATGTTATGTCGCATTATGATAATATTTGTAATGCAGTTCATTTTCCATTNCAGGCAGGATCTAATGAGGTACTTAAACGAATGAATAGATCATATACTAAAAGTCACTTTATTGAAAGAGCGCATCGCATTCGGGATATTTTACCAAATTGNGGTTTGAGTACAGATATAATTGTTGGGTTTCCTGGAGAAACTAATTCTCAATTTGAAGAAACATTGAATGTTATGAANGAAGTTAAATTTGACTCAGCATTTACTTTTAAATATTCACCAAGGCTAGGAACTAAAGCTTATGAATATTCTGACCAAATATTAGAAATAGATAAACAAGAAAGATTAGATAAAGTAATTAAACTTCAAAAGAAACATACTATTTTTAGAAATAAAGAAATGATTGGAAATATTGAAAGAGTTCTTGTCGAAAAAAATAGTAAAAGGTCCATTAATCAATGGGCTGGTAGAACAGATTCTAATAAATGGGTAATTTTTGATAAAGAGAATGCGAATATAAAAGACTTAGTTAATGTATCAATCACTAATGCAAAAGGAATTAGTTTGCATGGACATTTAGTTAAAAAGAAAGAAGCAGCATAATGAAATTATTTAAGATTTTTGGCGGACTTTTTTTACTAGTTCTTATACTAGTTTTCCTATTAAAGAATACTGAAGAGGTTGCTATAGATTTAATTTTAATTCAATATGAGCAAGTAAATATTGCTTTTGTTATGATAGGGGCGCTGGCTATAGGTATTTTGATAGGTTATGGTGTCGCAGTTACATCTATAATTTCAAGTAAGTCAGAGACTCGATCTTTGAAGTTAAAAAATAGAAGATTATCTGATGAACTCAATGACCTCAGAAATGTTGCTATTGATGAAGGCATTTATGATAATGATGATGGAGAAGATTAACTTTGGAACTATTTATTATTTTATCCATACTGGTAATTGCTATTGGTACCAGTCTTTTCTTTTATTATAAAAAGAAACCATTAATAAAAAATAATTCTAATAAGCTATATACAGAAGCCTTAAATATGCTTGTAAGAGGTGATTCCCAAAATGCAATTAGATTATTACGAGATGTAGTTAAACAAGACACCAATCATTTAGATGCTTATTTACAACTTGGCGATATCCTTCGAGAAGAGGGTAACTCTCAAAATGCTATAAAAATTCATCAATCACTTACTGTACGACCTGGGCTGGATGATAAACTTCAAATTCAAATTCACCAATCTCTTGCAAAAGATTATTTGAGTCTGAATGAAATTTCTTTAGCAAAAAAAGAAGCAGAAATGATATTAAATATTGATAAAAAAGAATTTTGGGCAACCGAATTTTTACTTGATTTAGCTGAGAAAAGTCATGATTGGGCTCAAGCTGCTCATTTAATTAAAACTTTAGATAGCAATAATAGTGACATAACTCGTTTAGCTCGATTTAAAGTATATGAAGGTATGGGAAAGTTTGAAAATGATGATCGTAAAGGCGCAGAACAATGTTTCAATAAAGCTATAGAAATAGCTCCTAATTTTGGATTGCCTCATCTATATCTTGGAAATTTATTTTCTGAAAATAGAAATTTGGTAAAAGCTTTAGAGCATTGGGAGCAATATGCACTTCTAGACCTAAAGAATGGAAGTTCTATATACTCAAAGATTGAATCTGCTTTATTTGATTTAGGAAGATTTAGTGAGGTAGAAAAGTTTTATCAAAGAGCATTAAAAAATAATCCAAGAAATCTAGATGCCTTAGCAAAAATTGCCAATGTTCTAGAGGAAAAAGGAGAAAGGCAAAAAGCTTTAGATTTAGTTGAAGATGCCTTATCACAACATGAAGACTCAATCAAATTAAGACTTATGAAATTAAAACTATCAATTCAATATTCTTCTCCTCCTCAACTATCACAGCAAATTGATAAAATGATAGATATTATGACATCTCAAACAGAGTGAAAAAAATAATAACTAAATCACTTTATTTTCTATTAAGTGCAACTTTTGTTTTCTCGCAAGATATAGAAAAATATTTAGAACTTGTAAATAAAGGAAGAATAGATGATGTTCTATCAGCCTTACCAGAATTAGAAGCATTATACAAAAATGATCCATCTATTTTTTATTTGAAGGCTTTAGTATCTGAAGATGCTGAAAAAGCTTTAATTATTTATCGAGATATACTTAAAAATTATCCTGATCATAAATTTGCAGATGATGTAGCAATGAAAATTGGAGAGTATCTCTTTTCAAGAGGTTTATATACTCAAGCAAGTAAGCAGTTTCGTTTAGTGCCTTTGGTTTATTCTACAACAGATCATGCTCAAAGAGCAACAGATCTAATGGTAAATAGTTATTTGGCAATTGGATTTAGAGATAGTGCAGCATTCTATATTAGACAAATCAGATTATTGCACCCTAGTTTAGAATTTGATAAGTATGGTCTAGCTGCATTAATAGACCCACCTAAGGATGCAAAATTAGTAAGACTTGATGAATCAAAAGTATCTGCTAAATTAAAAAAAAGAAAACCAATATGGAGTGGACCGAAGGCAAATCCAAAAATACCAAAACCAGGGCCTAGTAAGAGTAAGGATTACGTTGCGCAAGTAGGGGCATTTAGTAAATATAAAAATGCCTTAAGAATAAAGAACTTACTTGTACAGGGAGGGTTCAATGCTGAAATAGTTGAAGTTCCTTCAGCTGGAAGGCGACTGCATGCAGTTCGTATAGTAAGGTTCTATAGCTTTGAAGATGCAGAAAGCGAAGGTGAAAGAGTAAAAAAGAAATTTGGACTTGAATATAGAGTTTTGAATCGACCTAAATAGATATTGGGAATGATTGCGTGGCTGGTGCCCGCTGCAGTCTTCAAAACTGTTGTCCCGATTATTAATCGGGAGCTGGGTTCGATTCCCAGGCGTTCCCGCCATTTAAAAAGCCTTATTTTATAAATAGGGCTTTTTTTTAAATATTTATTTTATGAAAAGATTCCTTTTTTATAAACTCTAGATATTATGAAAGAAAATATTATTATTAATGAGGTAGGGTTAAGAGAGTGTTTTCAGAATTTAAAAAAACTTTATAGAATTGAAGATAAACTACATTTACTAGATTATTTAATTTTATCTGGTTTAAAACATATTCAACTATGTTCGTTCGTAAGCCCAAAAATTCTTCCTCAGATGGCAGATGCTGAAGATTTATATTCATCAGCACCTGATATAGATAATGTAAAATATAGTGCGTTTATTTTAAATGTTAAGGGATTTCACAGAGCAGTTAATTGTGGTTTTAAAAGATTAGAGACATCCATTTCATTGGATGATGATTATGAATTTATTAATACCGGAAAGAATGAGAGAAGTGCTTTAAATGAATTAAAAAAAATATCGGATTTAGCAAATAAGTTTAATATTCAACTTAGAATTGGATTGCAATGTGCTTGGGGAAGAAAAAATAAAAAAATAAATTATCAAATTTTATCGGATAAAATAGATAAAATCGTTGCAATGAATCCCTATAAAATATGTTTAGCAGATACTGCAGGTGTTGCGAGACCAGAAACAATAAATGAGTGTTTGAGGATAGTATATCCATTAATTAAAAATATTCCATTAGTTATGCATTTTCATCAGACTAATGAAAGATGGCAAGATAATGTTATTACTGCAATTAAAATTGGAGTAAGAGAGTTTGATAGCGCAGTAGGTGGGAAGGGAGGCAGTCCTTTTTTGATAAAATCAAAGGGAAATATTCCAACAGAAGAATTAGTTAAATTGATTGATGAAAGAGGATTCTATAGTGGAGTTGATTTATCAATAATTGATAAATCAGCATTGAAATTAAATAGAATTGTAAATAAGATACCCACTTCAACAATTAATTTATTTAATCAAATGAAAGAATCACTTAAATGAATAATATTGCAATTCTTTGTCCTAGTGCTTTTGATTATATATTAAATAAAACAGGGAATATGCTTATTCGCTATAAACCAGAATCTGTTTCTTGTATTATTGATTCTGATAAAGCTGGTCTTAAAGCACAAGATGTTTTATCGTATGGAGGTAATATCCCAGTGGTTGCTAACTTTGATGAAGCTCAGCAATTTGAGCCTAATACTATTGTCATAGGAAGTGCTCCACAGGGAGGATTTATAACTGAAGTATATCGAAAAGAACTTCGCTCTGCTATAAAATATGGATGTGATATTTATAGTGGTATGCACCAATTTTTAAATGATGATGAAGAATTAAGTTTATTAGCAAATGAAAAGGGTACAAAAATTTATGATTTAAGAAGACCTCCTAATCCTCCCCATTTTTCAAAAGGATCTTGGAAAGATCGTAAATCTAAAGTGTTATTAATTGTAGGAACTGATTGTGATACAGGAAAAATGACAACGGCGTGGGAGATATCTGAAAGATTAAGAAAAAAAGGAAAAAATATTGAATTTATTGGCACGGGTCAAACTGGTATTTTGTTGAGTGGACATGGGATCCCGGTTGATGCAGTCATTGGGGATTTTATGGCTGGGGAAATAGAACACGCAATTGATCAAATTAATGAAGATAAAGATTTAATTATTGTAGAAGGTCAAGGTTCATTAACGAATATGTATTATGCAGGGGTAACTTTAGGTCTATTGCATGGATCGATGCCTGATTATATGGTAATGACAGATGAACCTAAACGAAAACTTGATGTTACAGGATATAAAATGGCTTCGATTAGTAGTGTTATGGATTTGCATATTTCTTTAATGAATAATTTTAAACAATCTAAGTTTTTGGGTATTAACCTATTAACATTACATATGAATGAGGATGATGCCTTAAAGACAATACAAGATGTAGAAAAAAGATTTCAAATTCCAGCAACTGATTTAATAAGATTTGGAAATAGAAAACTGATTGATAATATTATAGAAGAAATTTCCTGATCCATAAATCTATTTATAGTTAAAAATATATTTTATTAGCTAACTTTATTTATTGTCAAAACAAAAATTATTTTAATAATCATGAAAGGATTATCAATGAACAACTTATCGTTTAAAACTATAGTCGATGAAAAAATTTCTGAAAATCACTTGTTGAATCATTCATTTTATAAAGCATGGAATGCAGGTGAATTAAAAATTGAAACTATACAAGAATATGCAGCTCAATATTTCAATCATGTGTCAGCTTTCCCAAGGTATATATCTGGAATACATACAAATTGTGAAGATATTTCAATTAGACAGGAATTATTAGAGAATCTAATTGAAGAAGAAAAAGGTAAAGAAAATCATCCAGAATTATGGCTAAGGTTTGGGGAAGGCATGGGTAAGACAAGAGATGATATTGAAGAGTCCAAGGCTATCCAAGAGACAACTGAATTAGTTGATACATTTATGAAATTATCAAGAGATGAAAGAACACATATAGGAATGGCTGCATTATATTGCTATGAATCTATGGTCCCAGAAATAGCGGAAAATAAAATAGATGGTTTAAAAAAATATTATGGTATTGATGATGAAAATACTCTCAAATTTTTTACTGTTCATCTACACGCTGATAAGTTACATCGCCAAGTCATAAGTGAATTACTATCAAACTTGTGTGATTCAGATGAAAAGAAAAAAGAAGCACTAGATGCTATGAATGAAGCATTGTATGCATTAAATAATTTTCTTTCAGGAATTGAAAGAGTTTATTGTTGAAGAAATTATTTTAAATAAGTATCAAAGCTAAAATTGAAATTATTCCTCATTCACGCTGGTTTTTATGATAACGATGTATCCTCGGGCTTTTACGAGTCACATACAAATTATTTTGTAGTTGCTGATAATATTAAAAGTGCTAAATCAAAAGCTCGTTCCATAAAAGAGTTTAAAGATAAGAAAATGCATATAGATGGAATTATGGAAGTAAATGAAGTAGATGGATACAGTGTTAATTTAAAATCAATAAACAATGAAAACGATTTAAGTGGTAGTTTTAAAAAATATAGTTATGATGAAGTAAAAAAAATAAATTGATTTACTATAAATAATCAAATGTCATTGAACTTAGTAGTAAAATTTTTTATAATCTTTATCGTTGATAAATCTGTATTGTAAACAGAATACCATCCTTGAAATTCATGGGGTGGGTCTCCTATTATTTGCTTGTTTATCAATATTCTGTTTTTTTATTTTCATTAATTATTGCTATCATCACAACATTATTTCTAAAAAGAAATTGGTATGAAAAACTTGATTCTGATTTCTAAAAATTTGCAGTGCGTGAGTAAATAATTTGAAAAATNAAAAAATAAATATTGGTATAGTTGGCTGTGGTAATATTGCTGAAAAATANTTAGATCAAATTAGCAGCTATGATAATATAAAACTAATTGGGCTTTCAGATATTGAAATTNATAGAGCCAAAAATTTTTCTAGTATATATAAGTGTCAATTTTATGAGAGTTTAGATAAAATGCTTTTGGATGAAAATATTGATTTGATAGTAAATCTTACAATTCATCATGCCCACGCAGAAGTAATAGAGAAGATACTTACTTCAGGAAAACATGTCTATACTGAAAAACCATTAGCTATGAATTATAAAGATGCAAAAAGAATAATTGATATATCCGAAAAGAGGAATCTTAGNCTTAGTAGTGCCCCAATTACCTATATGGGCGAAATGCAACAAACAGCTTATAAGAAAATAAATGATGGTCTACTGGGTAAAATAAGACTAGTATATGCAGAGATTAACCATGATAGAATTGAAAATTGGCATCCAAATCCTAAACCTTTTTTTGATGTTGGAGTCTTATGGGATGTAGGTATATATGCGTTAACANTATGTACTGCGCTTTTNGGGTCAATTAATAGAGTTAATGCTTTTGGAAAAGTAATTATGCCTAAACGTAGGAATTTANATGGAGAATCTTTTAAAGTGAATACTCCAGACTTTATCCTTGCATTACTTGAGATGAATAATGGGGNATTATTAAGGCTAACATGCAATTTTTATGCAAATGATTCTAAGCAAGATCATGGAATTGAGATTCATGGAGATAATGGTATGTTATATTTAGGAANTGGACATGATTTTTCTTCACCTTTGGAATTTATTGAAATTGGTGGAGAGTCTTCTATTATTCCTCCTATTAGAAATGGCTATGATGGTACAGAATATGCTAGGGGCTTGGAAGAAATTGCAGATGCAATTCTAAAAAATAAACCCCACCGTGCTTCTGCAGAGCATGCTGCACATATTATTGAAGTTATGGAGGCCATTGATATATCAATTAAAAATAAAAAANNGATANAAATNCATTCAAATTTNACACANCCTAAATTAATGGATTGGGCAGGNTGATTTAATAATGATTATTTTACGATTTNTNGTTGTATTTATATTGTTATGTTCTTTGGGAAATGCGCAACAACGTAAAATGGGATTAGATAGTATNGATAAAAATAAAGTCAGTTTAAATTATTTATTTTATTTACCTGAAAGTTATCAGGTTGATGAAAATATAGATTGGCCATTGGTATTATTTTTGCATGGTATGGGAGAGCGTGGTAATGATCTTGAGCTAGTAAAAGTGCATGGAATACCAAAGATAGTAGATACAAAAAGAGATTTTCCATTTATCGCTGTATCTCCACAATGTCCCATGGATTATGTTTGGAGGGATCAAGAAATGTTANAAGCNCTAGAATCCTTATTAATAAAAATTATAAAAAATTATCGTGTAGATAAATCACGAATTTATGTCACTGGATTAAGTATGGGAGGAAGAGGAACATGGGCAATAGTTGCTCATCGACCAGATCTTTTTGCAGCTGCGGCACCTATCTGCGGTGGAGGTGACCCAAAAACAGCTTCTAAATTAATTACTGTACCTTTTTGGGNCTTTCAAGGAGCTCTTGATACAGTCCATTATCCTAAAGAGTCAGAGGTTATGATTCAGTCTTTGAAANAAGTAGGTGGTGAGGTTCGATATACATTATACCCAGAATTACATCATGATTCCTGGACNATAACATATGATAATCCTGATTTATATAAATGGTTTCTAAGTAATAAAAATAATTAGTTAATGCCAGACTATGATTATATCATAATTGGTTCAGGATTTGGAGGATCGGTAGCTGCTTTACGTTTAGCAGAAAAAGGATATAAAGTAGCAGTAATTGAGCAGGGAAAACGTTATAAATCTAATGATTTTCCTAAAACAAATTGGAATTTTCGAAAATACTTCTGGATACCGAAAATTGGTTTTTATGGTATTCAGGCACTTACCTTATTAAAAGATGTCTTTGTTTTGCATGGAACTGGTGTTGGGGGCGGTAGTTTAGTATATGCAAATAATCTTTTAGTTCCTCCAGATGAGGCATTTGATAATCCATTATGGGGTGGTCCTGGATGGAAAGAAAAGCTTTCNCCTTACTATGCGAAAGCAAAAGTTATGTTAGGTGTAACCAAAAGTGAGGTTATTACTCATGCAGATAAATTACTTAAAGAATGCGCTGAAGATGCTGGGGTAGGTGATACATTTCACGTTAATGATGTTGGCATTTACTTTGGAGAGCCTGGAAAGAAAGTATCTGATCCTTATTTTAATGGGAAAGGACCTGATAGAACTGGCTGTACTTTATGTGGAGGTTGTATGGTTGGGTGTAGGCATGGAGCAAAAAATACACTAGATTTAAATTACCTTTATCTTGCAGAAAATCTTGGTGTAGATATTATACCTGAAACAAAAGTAGTTGATGTAAAACCTGATGGCCAAGGTAATTATAAAATTANTGTAAAAAAAATTACTGGAATTTTTAAGAAGAAAAAGTATTATTATACTTCAGGAGTATTTTTTTGTGGTGGAGTTATGGGAACAGTTAAATTATTGCATCAATGTAAAANAAATGGATCTTTACCAAATATCTCTCATCAATTAGGCAATTTTGTTCGTACAAACAGTGAAGCTATTCAAGGAGTAGTATCAAGGAATAAAGATGTAGACTTTTCAAAAGGTATTGCAATAACCTCTGGTATATACCCTGATAAAAATACACATATTGAAACTTGTCGTTATGGTAAAGGTCAGGGTGCCATGTCTCTATTGGCAACATTATTAGTTGATAAACATGATTATGTTCCTCGACCATTATTATGGATATGGAAAATTATCCGTAATCCATTTGTTTTTTTGCGGAGTATAAATCCCATTGGCATATCAGAGAAATCNACCTATGTCCTTGTAATGCAGACTATTAGTAATTACATGAGTTTTGATTATAAGCGAAGATGGTGGAGATTTGGGGGTAAATCAATGAATTCAAATTGTGATACAGATCAAAAGGTGCCTGCATATATTCCTATTGCAAATGAGTATACAAGAAGACTGGCCGATAAAATAGGTGGAGACCCTGCTGCAAGCATAACAGAAATATTTTTGAATACCTCAACAACAGCCCATATTATGGGGGGATGCATTATGGCAGACTCATCAAATAATGGTGTTATAGATTATAAGGGTAAAATTTTTGGCTATGAAAATCTTTTTATAGCTGATGGTTCTATTGTTCCTGCAAANCTTGGAGTAAATCCTAGTTTAACAATTACAGCAATGTCGGAATATATTTTGGATCAAATACCTAGTAAAGGTTAGCGATTATTTAGTGAGAAATTTTATAGATAATAATTTATAATGAATAAGAAATAAATATGAATTTGATATGTAAAATATTATTCATTTTAATTATTTTAATAAAATCAGTTAATGCTGATAATCTTGTTAATGATAACCAAGTTAAAATAAGTACCGAGTCTAAGTATGAATTTCATAACCAATTTGGTGAATATCTTGAAATTCTTCAAAAAAGAATAATTACTAGTTACGATAAAAATGGCAATATATCATCTGTAGTAAAATACNATGGTAATGATAAGTTATTAAGTAAGGATATATACTTTTATAATAAAGATGGAATGCTTTTTGAGCTTTCTAGCTACGGATCAAGCGGGATATTAATTTGGAAAAATATTTATAAATATGGTAATCATNGATATATAATCAATGAATCATCTTATGACTCAGATGGATCATTAAATTGGCAGGATAAGTACAAATATAATAGNGATAATCATCTTATAGAAAAAACTTCTTTTCTTAGAGGAGAGGGGAANGAATTTATAAGTCATACATTCCGTTATAGTTCGGACAAAAAATTAGCTAAAGAAACATCTTATTATCGTGATGGTAAACGAAGTAGTGATTTTATTTATTCATATTCTAAGGATGGTAAATTAATTGAAGAAAAATTTTATGATTATAACAAAAACCTAACTTTAAAAGATNAATATAAATATAATCAAAAAGATAAATTAGAAGAATGGAACTTGATTGATAGCAATGGAAAACTTATAAATAATTTTGAAGGCGTAGCAAAAAAATTGTATCAATATAATAAACAAGGAAATATTACAGATATAGAATTGTTTGATGAAGATGATGTTGTGGTAAGAAAAATTTTATATAAATATGGTAAAGATGGTAGATTAATTGAATCTGTAATATTTTTTGTAAAATTTATGTTTGGAAAGGTTCATGAAATCCCGTTAGAAAAGAGTTCATTTCATTATGAGAGTTGGTAATTTACAATATGTTTCATAAGNTAAAATTATACCTTGTAACTTTACTTATATTATCAAGCTGTTCTGATAATTCCCCCAAAATTAAAAAGGTTATTGTTAAAGATAACTCTGCAAGATTAATTGATAATCCTAAAACAAAATCTCCAATAACTTTTGTTCCAATAGGTACTGAATTAGAAGTAATAAATATAAAAGATATNAAAAAAGGTCTTTTTAATACTACTTGGTTTCAAGTTGTTTATGAAGANACTGTTGGATGGATAAATATGTTTTTTGTTACAGTTGACTCAAATGCTACAATTGAAGATATGAAAAAAATTGTTAATAAAAACATCCCTGCTGAAAACTTTGAAGATTCAAATGAATTTTTAGAAGATAATGAGGAAATTAATGATCTTAATGAATCTAGTGCGTTTGAAGAAGATATAGCTAATCTAAATGATGATATTAATGATGAAATAATAGGACAAAAAGAAACGGATGACTTAGATAAGAGNTTGATAACTAAATTNAAATCATCTTCCCAAAAATTATATACTGTGCAAATTACTTCTGGGAAAGATCTCAAGGCAGCTGAATCTTTGGTTCGTCTTGCCGAATCAAGAGGGATTGATGCTTATATACAAAAAGGTTACGTTGATAATAGTGGTTTATTATGGTATAGAGTTCGCTCTGGAAAATATCAATCAATAGATGATGCTCAATCTGCCTCGTTAAAAATTAATAAAATGATGAATACGAATTCATGGGTAGATAATTTTATAAATGATGAACTAGTCAAAGAAGAATTAATACCATCAATTAGTGAGCCGCTTGAATCTTTGCCAATGTTTAATGTNATTGACCCATGGATGAAAGAAAACATAATTAATTATTCCTCTATTAAATACATAAAATGGTATGATCCATATGTAAGAGGAACTTTTCATCTGCAACGAGTTCGCTTTAGTATCNTAGGCAGCAAAGAAGAATTATTGATAGATGAAAGAGAATTTAAATTTTGGGATGGTGAATTATACTCAGTTTTTGATAATCAAGGAAGAAAACTTCAGTAATTATAAATAATATTTAATCTGTATTTGATTTATAAAACTCATTATCATTATATCTTATTTTTTAGAATTTATCTATTTACATAATGACAAATTTATTAATCCTAATTGTTTGTTTATTTCAACAAGCTGTATTTGCGAGTGGAGTAAATATTGATAGCTTGATTATTAGAGAAGATATTGATAGTCAAGGAAAACGATATTTACCTAATTCTAAAATCCCTTTTGAAGGTATTGTTTATAAAAAATATTCTTCAGGTGAAATAGAATTTGATGGTAAGCTAATATCAGGTCTGCAAGAAGGGATTTGGACTTGGTGGTATAATAGTGGAGAAAAAAAATCTGAAGTAACTTTTGTTAATAACTTACAACATGGTCCATTGAGATTATATTTTCAATCTGGTATGTTAAAGGAATCAGGTACCTTTCTTAAAGGTAATAAAGAAGGATTGTGGATAAAATATTTTGAGTCTCAAAAAAAACTATCTGAGGAAAACTATAAAGATAATGTTTTGCATGGAAGAAAGACCCATTGGCATGAAAATGGAAGAAAATTTGGCGAAGTTTTCTATACAAGAGGGAAAAAACATCAATGGGAGCTTGGATGGCACGCCGATGGAAGTCATCGATTAAAACTATTTTGGTTTCTTGGGGTTCAAGATGGAGAGCAACTCTCATGGTATAATAATGGACAGAAAGAATTCCACTATATTTTTAATAAAGGAATATTGGTAGGAGATATTTATGAGTGGTTTGAAAATGGTAATAATCGTTTAAAAGGCTCATTTTTAAAAGGGAAGCAGAATGGTGTTTGGGTGTGGTATTTCCCTAATGGAAATCCAGCTATAGAAGGCGAATATTTAAATGGATTTCCAAAAGGAATTTGGCGTTCTTTTTCAGAAGATGGTAAAATGATTTATCAAGAAGAAGATTATGGACTCTGGGTAGAAGATGAATTAAAATTTTGGACTGATTCCTATTATAATAAACTATCTGAAACCATTTCAATTATTGAATATGAATAATTATTTAAATTGATAAATATGAGAGAAGTAGTNGCNACATATTTAAAGACTTATGATCCATTTATATTATTTGGTACTAGTCATATAATATCAATATTCGTAGCAATTCTCCTTGCAATATTCATTCCAANTTTTGCAAAGAAAAGATTATCTGANCGTCATCAACATATACTTGGCAGCGTTATTGGCTATTGTGTGATGAGTAGTTACTTATTNTGGACAATATTAGAAATTATAGCTGGCACCTTTGATGTAAAATTACATCTCCCTATTCATCTTTGTCGAATGGCTAATTTGCTGGTACCATTTATAATGGTTTTTAAAAGTTATCTTTTCTATGAAGTGCTTTATTTTTGGGGTTTATCGGGTATGCTGCAAGCTATTATTACTCCTGATATTGCAGCAGGTTATCCGCATTTTCAGTTTTTTAGATTTTGGTTTGCACACCANGGCATGATCATAGCTTTAGTATATGCAACTGTAGTATATGGAATGCGACCAAGTTTGAAAAGTGTATGGAAGGCTATGATAGCATTAAATATATTTTTATTACTATCAGTAGTTGTAAATCTTTTACTTGATGCTAACTATTTTTGGATATGTGGGAAACCAACNAATGAAATAGGCGATCATGTTCCATCTTTATTAGACTATTTAGGACCTTGGCCATGGTATATTCTTGTAGCTGAGTTTGTTGCATTAGCACACTTTATAATAGCTTATGCACCATTTGCTTTTATTAAAAGGGGGGAGAGGAAAGAATGAGTAGAAATTTTACATGGTATTCTATTATCGTAATCATTATGATACTGTATTATTTTAGAAGTCAAATTGGAATGCAAGATATGAAACCACCTATTGCAAATAAAAATCCTCATAAAAACATTGTCCATGGTAAAGAAAGAATAGACAACTATCATTGGATTCGTTTAAGTGATGAACAAAAATCTGCAAAAAATGCTGAAGGATGGCCAGATACCCAAACAATGGAGGTAGTGAGCTACATAAATAAAGAAAATGAATATACTAGGAATAAGTTAAAGCATACGGAAAAGCTTCAAAAAAAACTCTATAATGAAATAGTAGGGCGTATAAAAAAAGATGATTCATCTGTACCTTATTACGATAATGGATATTGGTATTATACGAAATATGAAAAAGGAAAAGAATACCCTATTTATTGTAGAAAAAAAGAAACGTTAGAAAATAAAGAAGAAGTGATGATTGATGTCAATCTTTGGGCAGAAGGACATGACTATTTTTCACTAAGAAATTTATCTGTAAGTCCAAATAATAAATTATTGGCATTTAGCGTTGATACTCTTAGCCGAAGAATTTATACAATGAAAGTTAAAAACTTAGAAACAGGTGAGTTATTAGGTGATGAAATTCATGGAACAGAAGGCTCTGCTGCATGGGCAAATGATAATTCGACATTTTTTTATACGGTAAAGAATAAGACTACTTTGCTTTCAGAGCATATTGCTAGGCATCAATTAGGTACAATGCAATCAGCAGATCAGATAGTATTTACTGAAAACGATGATTCATTTTATATTGGTGTTTATCGCACTAAGTCAGAAAAATATATTATTATTTACAATAGTAGTACTTTAGTGAGTGATTATCACATATTGAGCGCAGATAACCCTCAAGGAAAATTCAAACAATTTAGCCCAAGAGAAAAAGAGCATGAGTATTCAATTGAGCATTACAAAGATAAATTTTATATCGTAACAAACTGGAATGCGATGAATTTTCGATTAATGGAAACATTTGAAAACAAAACAGAAAAACAAAATTGGAAGGAAGTTATATCACATAGAAAAGATGTATTTTTAAATGATATAGATGTTTTTTCAAACTATCTAGTTGTAAGTGAGAGGAAAGATGGTCTGCCTCAAATCCGAATAATCAATCAAAAAAATAATAAAGAGCACTATCTTGATTTTGGCGAAGAGGTTTTTTCTGCTTATACATCTGTAAACCTTTCCTTTGATACTAATATTCTTAGATATCAATTTTCTTCATTAATTACACCTGCATCTACTTTTGATTATAATATGGATTCAAGAAAATCAATATTATTAAAACAGTCTGAAGTAGTAGGTGGATATGATTCTGATAAATACCAATCTGAAAGATTATATGTAACTGTAAGAGATGGTAAACAAGTACCGATTTCAATTGTTTATAAAAAAGGTCAGAAGAAAAATGGAAATAATAATTTATTATTATATGCTTATGGTTCATATGGTAGTACAATTGACCCTTCGTTCAACTCAAATCGTCTAAGTCTTTTAGATAGAGGATTTATTTATGCAATCGCTCATATTAGAGGAAGCCAGACCTACGGAAGAGAATGGTATGAAGACGGAAAGATGTTTAATAAGATGAATACCTTTAATGATTTTATTGATTGTAGCAAATTTTTGATTCAAAATAAATACACTGATGCTAATCATTTATATGCAATGGGTGGGAGTGCTGGTGGATTATTAATGGGGGCAGTAGTAAATATGGCGCCTGACTTATATAATGGAATCGTTGCTGCAGTACCTTTTGTTGATGTGATAAATACAATGATGGATCCATCTATTCCTCTCACATCAAATGAATGGGATGAATGGGGCGATCCTAGGAATAAAGATGAATATGATTATATGATGAAATATTCTCCATACGATAATGTATATAAAGTTGAATATCCAAATATGTTAGTTACTGCAGGATATTTTGATTCCCAGGTCCAGTACTGGGAGCCTGTAAAATGGGTTGCCAAATTGAGAGAATATAAAACTGGTGATAATGAACTATATTTATATACAAATATGGATGCAGGTCATGGAGGGAAATCTGGAAGATTTCGCCGATATAGAGAACTTGCTTTGAATTATGCATTTTTGATTGATCTAGCTGGAATAAAATATTAGAGTTTCTCATTAGATAATGAATCTTATATCTATTAATCCTGCTAACAATAAAAAAATAAATTCTTATGAAGAAATATCTAAAGATAGTATTAATCAAATTATTGATTCATCATTTAATACTTTTTTAGAATGGCGAAATAAAAGTTTTTCTTATCGTGCAAAGAAAATGAGACACCTTGCTGAGTTATTAAAACAGAAAAAAGAACTATTAGGACTTTTAATGACAAAAGAAATGGGTAAGCCAATAAAACAAAGTATAGCAGAGGCTGAGAAATGTGCATGGGTATGTGAATATTATGCTGATAACGCAGAAAAATTTTTATCTCAAAAGGAGATACCAACTGGGTCTACAAAGAGTTTTATTTCATTTCAGCCAATTGGAATAGTATTAGCAATAATGCCCTGGAATTTTCCATTTTGGCAAGTATTTCGATTTGCTTCACCGGCACTAATGGCGGGAAATGTTGGCATACTAAAACATGCATCTAATGTTCAAGGTTGTGCTATAGAAATAGAAAAATTATTTTTGGAAGCTGGGTTTCCTAAATTTGCCTTTAGCAATCTAGTGATTGGATCAAAAAAAGTCAGTAATGTGATTAAGAATTCCAAAATAAGTGCTGTCACTCTAACAGGTAGCACACCAGCAGGAAAATCTGTTGCATCTCTCGCAGGTTCATTATTAAAAAAAACTGTACTAGAATTAGGTGGTAATGATCCCTATGTCATTTTAGAAGACGCTGATCTAGATAATGCAGTTAAGTCATGTATTGCTGGTAGGATGCTCAATGCAGGTCAAAGCTGTATCGCAGCAAAACGCTTTATTGTTGTTCAATCTNGTCTGAAAGAATTTATTGATAAAGTTCATAATGAAATTAAAAAAATNAAAATGGGTGATCCTATTAATCCCGATATAAATATTGGACCAATGGTTAATAATATTGCCAGAGATGAATTGCATCAACAAGTTTTAATCAGTATTGAAAAAGGGGCAAAATTGCTATTTGGAGGTAAAATTCCTNAATTGGATGGTGCATTTTATCCTCCAACATTATTAGTTGATGTAGAGCCAGGTATGCCGGCATTTGATGATGAGTTATTTGGNCCGGTTGCAGTAGTAATATCTGCGAAAGATCAAAGCCATGCCATAGAACTTGCAAATAAAACGAACTTTGGTCTGGGCGCTGCTATTTTTACTAGAGATTTAGATAAAGGAGAAAATATTGCAACTAAAGAATTAGAAGCAGGCTCTTGTTTCGTTAATGATTTCGTTAAGTCTGACCCTAGACTTCCATTNGGNGGAATAAAAGAATCTGGATATGGTCGAGANCTCTCAGAGTTTGGTATACAAGAATTTGTAAATATAAAATCAGTAGTAGTACAATGAATCGTCTTTTAATAATATTTCTATTNTTTATTATATATTCCCAAGCGCAACAGATGGATCGGTTGTTCTGGAATGGTAGTGATTGGAGAAGAGTGGAAAAGGTAGCNAATTATGATCCTGAATTAACATATATGATGAAAGTTGGATATATTAATGGAGTATTAGATGGAAGATTATTTTATTATTTAAAAGCATGGACAATGGAGCATACTTTTGCAGATAGTCTATACGCAGAGACTGTAGATTATTTGTCCCCAAGAGAATTAGTAAAGGTTTTAGATAATTTTTATGCAGATCCAATAAATGGTTATATCCCCTTACCTTCAGCAATTATAATATGTAATATGTTTGGTGAACGNATTCCNATGGGAAAAATTGATGAATATATNCGTCATTCAAAGGAATGGATAAANCGAATGATACTAGAAAATAATAAGTAGCATTACGATGTTTTCCCGCAAAATAATTTTAGTGGGATATATGTTTGCTATCCTTTTTGCTCAAAGAGATAACCGTATATTTTGGGATGGAAGTAATTGGAANAGGATAGCNACAAAATTAGGNGAAGGAAGTAAATCAGTTTCTCAGATTAAAGCAGCTCATTTAAATGGTATATTAGATGGAAGATTATATTATTATTTAAAAGCATGGGAGGTTGAGCCTTCATTGGCAGAAGTTGCCTATAATGATCCATTAGACCTCCTACGNCATAAAGAATTAATTCATTCTTTAGATAATTTTTATTCTGATNCTAAGCACAACTCAATACCTGTGATTTCAGCAGTTATTATTGAAAATATGAGAATTGGCGGAATTTCAGATAAAGTGATTTATAGATATATTGAAGAAACAAGATTCTGGGTAAGTAGCATTCGAGCAAGTGTAGATTCAATATCTGTTGAAATTCTTGCCGCAAAATTAGATAAGCACTTGTCAAAACCATTTGATATTAGTGAAAGATATGGACGTGGANCAGATTATGAGCGAAAAGAAGTTCTGATCAAACCTAGGTCACCTATAAAGAGAAGTGAAAAAGATAAAAAATCTTTTTGGTATCATANATTTACTAAAGGATGGGGTATTGGAATATCTGGAGGAATAAACCAGTGGAATACTATTGATAGTTTAAATTCATCTGGATCAAATTATAGTTTTATGATCAAAACTCCTTTACATTTTAGAACTAATAAGCTTGAATCAATAATTAAAATTGAGACAGGGGTGGTAAATTTTTCTTCAAATCTAAATGGCCAACAAAATGCCATATATATTCAAACTGGTCTTCGTAATTCAAGTATATTTTTAATAAATAGAATAAAGCTTGAAATAGGAGCTGGATCTGTAATTGGAAGTAGATCATTTAGCAGTGGAATCATCTTNTCTTTAAGGAAAGAAGATAAACTTAATCTAATAACAAGATTTATTTCTGCTGGGACTTCAANAGAAACTCAATTACCATCCAATTGGGTTTTNTTTTCCATTGGATTTAATTTTTAATCTACCCGATAAAAACCAATAGCGGGATGATAGGTATAAACTCTATAATCATTTTGAAAGCGTACTTTAGCAACNTAAAATTCATATCGATCAGGTTTTGGAGTGCTTAATGGAAATACTTTATATTTAGAAACTGATTGGTTTGATTTTAGAATTCCATCTAAAGATTCTAAGAATGTTATACGTTTTTCAGATATTACTTTTCCTTTAGGATTNATTCGTAAAATAAATCCATCTAATTCAGTTATATCTCTTTTAGAATTATTATCAATTTGGACTACNATACGAATTTGATTNTCATTTACAATCCTCTGCCTAAGATCAATATTAAGTGATCCTTGGATATTATTGTTTNNATGAAGGAAAGTAAAGAGACTTAAGAATAACATTATATTCATAGGNAAAATTCGTAAGCTGAGTATAAAATCAAAAGGAAAAGTATATTGGATCATTATTAAAAGATAGTAGTTTAAATGATTTGAAATNTATTTTTAATAATAAAGTAATAAAGTGGTAAAACATATTGAAACGTGTAAAATTAACTAATACACATTTAATTCTATTCATTCTGACATTTATTTCAACTCTAATGGCAGGGTCTATAATGGATGGTGGAAATCCTTTAAGCAATTTTTCTGATATTTATTTGGGTATTCCATTTTCTTTAACATTAATGTTAATTTTAGGTTGTCATGAATTTGGACACTATTATTATGCACTTAAGCATAATGTAGATGCTACGCTTCCATATTTTTTGCCTGCACCTCCATATTTCTTTATTATTGGAACATTTGGTGCATTTATCAAAATAAAATCTCCTATATATAGAAAAGATGCTCTATTGCAGATTGGCGCAGCAGGGCCAATAGCGGGATTTATTATTGCTGTACCATCTTTGATTATTGGTCTACTGTTATCGGAAGTAATATTTATTAATGATCAATACCAGGGCATAATTCTAGGTGATTCTTTATTAATGAAATTATTTACAGCTATTATTTTCCCAGATCTTTCCGAAGGATACGATGTTTTACTGCATCCGATAGCATTTGCTGGATGGATTGGATTATTGGTAACGATGCTAAACTTGTTACCTATTGGACAACTAGATGGAGGGCATATAGCTTATGCAATGCTAGGAGGAAAACAAGAGCTTATTGGTAAAATAGCGCTCTTTGCTTTATTTCCTCTTAGTTTCTTATCTCTCAACTGGTTAGTTTGGGGTTTATTAATTTTGGTACTAATGCGTTCTGCAAAACATCCACCTATCCAGGATATACTTACACCGTTATCTAGAAAAAACAGATATACAGGTTATTTATGTTTACTAATTTTTATATTATGTTTTATTCCAACTCCATTTCAAATATAGGATGAAATATTTCTATATAATTATTTTTATTTCTGGATTGTTATTATCCCAATCTAGGATACAGGAATGGAAAGCATATACATCTCCTTTGTATATAAATGATTTGACTGAATATAATGATTTAATTATTTGCGCAACTAATGGTGGATTGCTTCTTTATGATAAAAATAAAAAAAACTTTACAACTTTAACTGTAGTTGATCAATTAGTAAGTACAGGGGTAAATATTATAGAAGTAGAAAATGATAGCTCTATATGGCTTGGAGGATTAAGCCCAGATGGATTCATTCAAGTTTATGATTTAAAAAATAATCTAAGTATATCAAAATTTGATTTTGATCTAACAGAAATTATAGATATTTCTATTGCAGACTCGATCTGTTTTATTGCATTTCTTGATAATCAAGACTGGGGTGTTATGGAATTTATCGTTTCTGATAATAAATGGATTTATAGGGATATTTATAGGAATTGGCCTATAAATTTTGATTCAATTAACTCTATTGANATTTCAGGTGATAAAATATTAGTTGGGACAAGCCAAGGTCTCTTAATTGGGAATTGGAAAGAATCTAATTTAAAGGATCCTGGCAATTGGCAACAATTTCAAATAGAATTATTTGGAGAGGTTCGTCTAATAGAATCAAATATAAATAATGTTTTACTATTGTATAATAACGGTATATATGTTTTAAATCTAGGAGAAGAGATTTCATTAGAAATAATTTGGAATTATTTAGATCCATCAGAACAATTAATTGAAGTAATTAAAGATTCCGAAGGAATATTTTGGGGAATCCTTGCTAATAAAATTATCAGATTAAATCTTACAGGAATAGAATGGAGTCTAAATACAGAAAATAATTATTCCTTCACTTCATTATCAGGACTTTCCAAAGACAAATTATATATTGGGTCGGAATTAGGAATTATGGTTTTAGATAAAGATACTAAAGTCATTGATCATGAAATCCCAAATGCTCCTTTAACAAATCAAATATCTGCTTTAACTATACTAAATGATGGAAGATTAGTTGCAGGATCCAAGTTTGGTATTTCTATAAAAGAATCATGGGGTTGGAGAAATATTACGGAAGGTGATGAAATAAATATTTCTAGCTCTTTTAATCCCCAAAGATATGCCGTTGATTATTTACCAATAAATTTTGGTGGTTTTATTTCAGATTTGGAACAGGGTCCAGATGGTCTACTTTATTGTGCAATAAGAGGGACCTACCCTGAGCCACGACGCCACGGTGGAGGTATTGTAATTATTGATATTGATAATATAGAAAATTTTACACTCATAGATACTGCATATTTAGATTATTATGCAGATGAATATATGATAGTAAAGGATATCGAGTTTGATCAATTAGGTGTAATGTGGGCAGCAAATACTTATTCAACAACTAGAAGAAGCCCAATTGCACTTAAAGATATGAATAATGTATGGGGTTCAATTAATCTAGCTAGTTCTAATAATCTCTTGAGTTATACACCTAACACTATTGNATTTGATTCATTTAATCGAGTATGGATTGGTTCATTTGAAGATGANCTAAATAGTCCACCAGCAAAAAATGGTGGTTTAGTATTTATGTATTATGAAGGAAGTATATTAGAGCCATCTTCTACTGAATGGGGGCAAGTTGATATTAATCCAGGCTATAATAATAATACGGTATGGTCTTTAGTGATTAACGATGAAGATATTTTATATATATTAACACCTATAGGATTAAAACAAATAACTCTACAGTATTCTAACTCAAATCCTATAAAACGATATGGTTATACATATTTTCCAAATATTTCATTTGGCAAAGGATCTAAACTAAATATTGATTCTAGAAATAATATATGGGCTTCATCTCCAACAGATGGAATACATATTCTTACAGAGGCATCAACATATTGGCCTAGTATNGATGGTATTAATGAAAAAAATAGTCAATTATTATCAAACGTAGTNTCAGATATAGCTTTTGATAATGATGAAGGTATTGCGTATATATCAACGAATAAGGGAATAAGTGTTTTACGTATACCTTTTTCGAAACCAAAGGAAAATTTTAATAAGATAAAGATTTTNCCCAGTCCATTTAGTTTGCCAAATAGCTCACCTCTTGTAATCGATGGATTAATGGATGGTGCTGAATGTAAAGTGCTAACTATTACAGGAAAAGTCTTAAGAACACTTAACGCCTCTAATAAAGGAATAAATGGATATCAAGCCTTTTGGGATGGAAAAGATGAGCAGGGAAGATGGGTTAGCACTGGTGTTTATTTAATTAGTTTTACAGAAATTAAAGGAAATTATGGTTTTGAAAAGATTGCAGTAATAAAAAACTAATAACTTTATAACGATGGTTTTCTTTGAACAAATTCAGGCAGCAGACCAAATTCTTGCTCTAATTCATTTGCAATTTCTCCAATTATTTTTTTTCGTTCATTATATGGAATAAACGCACTTTTGATAGCCATAATTATCATTTCTCTAAAATCATGTAGTTTAAATCCAAATAATTCATGGGCAAGTAGATATTCATTAGTGAGATTAGTACCCGACATTAACCTATTATCTGTATTAAGAGTAACTCGAATACCTTGATCATAGTAGTACTTTAAAGGATGAAATTTTAATGATCGTATAGATCTTGTTTGCCAATTGGATGTTAAACATACTTCTAATGTTATGCGGTGGTCATTTACATAATTCATTAAATCTTTATCCTCTTTAAGTCTTGTTCCATGCCCAATTCGATGAGCTCCACAATGATGAATTGCTTGATGGATTGAACTAGGACCAAATGCTTCACCAGCATGAATGGTTGCATTAATATTATTATTCAAAATCATATAAAATGCTTCCCGATGATCCTTAGCAGGATAATTTTCTTCAGCTCCAGCAAGNTCAAATCCAACAACNCCTCTATTTTTGTATCGGACAGTCAAGTCTGCAAGCTTTAGGGATGCTTCCGAAGATATATTTCTTATTCCACATACAATGATACCTGATTTAACACCAAAATCTTTTTCACCGCGTTTTAAACCTTTTCTTACAGCCTCAACTGAGTCACTAATTGTCATCCCTTTTTCTGTATGGAGAATGGGAGAATATCTTATTTCTATATAACGAACGTTTTCTTTAAAAACATCTTCAATTAGCTCATAAGAAGTNCTCTCGAGNGCTTCAGGCGTTTGCATTACACTCAAAGTGATATCAAACCTTTTAATATAATCTTCTAATGANCCTCTTTTTTTGCCAATAGTNAAAAGTTTGGATAATTTATCCGGGTTAGAGGTAGGTATATTTATTTTATCCTGATTGGCTAAATCTATAATTGTAGGGATTCTTAATGAACCATCAAGATGACAATGGAGTTCAACTTTAGGAAGTTTTTGGAGAAGTGATTTNTTTACTTTCATTTTTTTGTCGCAGTATTATAAATCCAATAGATAATTGCTAGNAAACAAAATATACCTATCAAATCATANCCAGGGAATGCTGGCCACCAATCTTTAGTCCCAGTTATAAATATTGGAACTGCGATAAAAATTGCCATTAAAGTTTCTCCTGTTATTAATCCTGAAGCCAACAGTAGNCCATTTTCTTCAGAAGCTTCAGAAGTTCCTGCTTTTGTTGCAAGATGATTTATCATTCCACCAATAAAAATTGGTACAGTTAGTTCNATTGGCAAATATATTCCTACTGCTACAGCTAATACAGGAATACGAAAGTCTGANCCACGTTTTTCTTGTCTTATATCTAGTATAATGATCACAATTGCTATTACTGCACCTATATAGACAAAATTCCAAGGTAGATTCCCAGAGAATACACCATCAGCNACNGATTTCATCAGAGTTGCTTGTGGTGCAGATAATGATGGTGAACCGATAGTATATGCTGTATGCAAAATATCTAGAACTAGCCCAAGAACAATGGCAGAGCTAAGAACTCCAATAACCTGCATAATTTGCTGNTTCCATGGAGTAGCTCCAACTATGTAACCAGTTTTTAAATCTTGCAGATTATCTCCTCCAATTGCAGCAGCACAACATACAATAGCTCCAACCATTATTGCGCCTGCAGATCCAGCATTATTATCTGATCCTAATAGAATTAATAGTAATAAAGATGAAAATAAAATTGTTGCTATAGTTACACCTGATATAGGATTATTTGATGACCCTACAACTCCAGCCATATANGCAGCCACTGCAGAGAATAANAAACCNAAAATCATTAAAATGAATGTCAATAGTATTGCAATACCCACAGAATGAATTATATCTACATAAAGTAGGAATACTGGTATTAGCATAATAATTAAAACTATCCCAACATAATTAATAGGAATATCTCGTTCTTCATTTAGGGCATTGACTCTTGAACCTTTTATTGCATTTAAGCTATCTTGAATTCCAATAATCAGGGGATTAAAAAGTTTAATCAGTGACCATATTCCACCTATAACCATGGCTCCCACACCTAAATATCTTATTTTTGAATTCCATATTAAATATGCTGCCTCTAGAGGTTCTCCTTCAAAACCATTTATAGCAGAATAAATAGGTATTGCTATACCCCATGAAATAAGACCACCAACAACTACAAGTATTCCAATGTTTCGTCCTACTATAAACCCTACAGAAAGTAAAGCAGGAGATAAATTTGTACCCAATCCAAATATAGCATTCCCTATATTTATTGCTTTTTCTAACACTACATTCCACATAGAAAAACCAAGTTCAGATAATTTCATTAATCCGCCAGCTAAACTGGACATCATAATCATCTTCAATCCATTACTAGATCCATTCCCAGAAACTTTTCTAGCTTTTTCACCTGCTTTTAATACTTCTGCTGTTGCAATACCTTCCGGGTATTGCAACTTTGCAACTAAAATAAATGCTCTTCGAAGTGGGACTGTAAACATTACACCAATGATACCACCTATAGCTGAAATTTTTGCTACTTCGAGATAATTAAAACTTTCCCAGTATCCCATCAAGATTAAAGCAGGGATAGTAAATATTACACCAGCTGCTAGCGATTCTCCGGCAGAAGCTGCAGTCTGTACAAGATTATTTTCCAAAATATTTGATTTTTTAAATAAAGCAAGTATTCCCATGGATATAACAGCTGCTGGAATTGAAGCTGATACAGTCATACCAGCAAATAAGCCCAGATATGCCATAGCGCCAGATAATAACATAGATAATACTATTCCAAGGACTATTGCTTTAAAGGTAATTTCATTTTTCATGTTTGTATTTCAAATTCGATTACCATAAAGTAGGAACATATTATAATCTTAGCAAGATTGATAATTTTCTTTCATGTTTGGCTGAAAAATCTTTCTATGTAAATTCTTTATAACATGGGGTGCTATTTATTTTTTAAATAGCTGAGAGTAAACCCTTTGAACCTGATATGGATAATGCCAACGTAGGGAGACGCTATGCATCTTAAATCTTTCAAGCTTGTTCTATTCTTTTTCTCATCAATACTTTTTGCTCAGATTTCTGGTACTGTTACAGATTCTATTAGTGGAAAGCCAATTGAAAATGTTAACATAACAAATGGTGTTATTGGAACTACAACAAACTCATCTGGTAATTTTTTAATTAATGTGCCCACAGATACAGAATTAGAATTTTCCCATATAGCATATAAGTCTAAATTAATGATTACAAAAGAAGTTATATCAGTGAAGCTAGTTGCAACTGTTATTGAATCAGATCANATAACTGTAAGGGCAGGACTTTCAGATGAATCACTACAAAATTCAGTTACTAGTGTTCATATTATTACCGATGAAGAAATTCGTGATTCTGGATCTGATCATTTTCAAACATTAACAGATCAAATTCCAAATNTTAATTGGTCTGGGGGGACAAGTAGACCAAGATACTTTCAGATAAGAGGAGTTGGAGAAAGAAGTCATTATTTTGGTGAAGGCCCACCAAACTTTTCAGTGGGGTTTGTTATNGATGATATGGATTTTAGTGGATTAGGAATGATAGGCCNNTTATATGATCTGAATCAGATAGAAATTTTCAGAGGACCTCAATCATCTGTTTATGGGGCTAATGCTTTGGCAGGATTGATTTCAATTAAATCTAAAGATCCTATTGATCAATTTGAAATGGAGGCATCAACAAGCTTAGGATCGGATAATCTTTATGGTATAAATAGCTTAATCAATCTGGAATCTATATATGGTCTAAAAATTAGAGTATCGGGAAGTTATAATTATAGTGATGGATTTAGAGAAAATTTATCTAAAAATGTTTCCAATACAAATAAGCGAGAAGAATTGTTTTCTAGAATGAAATTGAATTTTAAATCCAATAATAAATTAAATCTTCTCGCAACNTTTATTTATTCTGAATTAAATAACGGATACGATANCTGGGCACCTGATAATAATAAAGATTTCAAAACTTATAGTGATGATGTTGGCCAAGATAGTCAAACATCTTACGGCTATTCTTTACGTGTTNATTTTAATGGATATTATAACACTACGCTTATAACATCATTTACTAATACTGATTTAGTACATTCTTATGATAGTGATTGGGGAGATAGCCTTTATTGGGCNATAAATCATAATTGGANTCCAGAGTCTTTTCCAGATTCTTATTATACATACAAATATTTTGATCAAAATAATAAAAGTCGTTCAAATTTCACTCACGAATTACGATCTTCATTTGGNCCTGTTTTATTTGGAATTTATTATAAAGATTTAAATGAAAAAGATACGGCCATCGGTTGGCTATTCAATGGAGCTGCTACTGACGCAACAAGTGATTTTCAATTTAGGACTATGGCTGCCTACTCACAATTTAGACATAAATTTTCATCTTCATTTAATTTTAAGGCTAACTATCGAATTGAAAATAGTCAATATGATTATAANGGCACTTCACAAGGTTANAATGAATATTGGGAGAAAGTATTTTTAGATTCAGTTACATTTAACACGAATGAAAGAATGATCGGTTTTCGTGGTGCATTNACCTATGTAAAAAACCTTTCAACAAGTTATTATACTTCGTTTTCTCAAGGCTATAAATCTGGAGGTATAAACCAACAACCTTATTTAGCTGATTCTAGCCGACCTTATAAGCCTGAATTTATTCAAAGTCTTGAATTTGGTTTTAAGCGAAAGTCAGATACATATAGATCAAATTTTACNTTCTTCTTAAGCAGACGAATAGATCAACAGGTTTCAGTATCAAGCCAACAAGATGAAGGNAATCCAAATAGTTTTCTATTTTATACAGGAAATGCAGGCTCAGGAAAAAATAGCGGAGTTGAATTTGATTATGCGCAAGATATTCTGAATTCTTTATCATTTAATGCAAGAATTGGAATACTAAATACATGGGTAGATAAATTTGCTTATAAAACAGAAAATGGANAAGNTTATGGTGGNNATAGAGAGGCTTCTATGGCCCCCAAGTTTATGGGATCATTGGGTTTCCATTTTTCAATATTAAACTATGATATTATCACAAATACTACTTTTAAAGACGAATATTATTTTTCAGATAGTCATAATAGCAAATCNGAACCNTACTCATTAACAAATATATCAATCAGAAAATCATTTAAAAAATTAGATGTAAGATTTTGGGTTAGAAATATTTTAGATAAACGATATGCAATCAGAGGATTTTATTTTGGCTTAATTCCTCCAGAATTTGAAAATAAGCTTTGGTTAAGTTATGGAGACCCTAGACAATTTGGTTTAACCGTAGATTATAATTTTTAAGATTTAAATTTATTAATCCCTAGAGGGATCAATTTTTTTACGATCTTTTTTCTTCAAGCTTATAAAGCGTTTATTTTTTAACCTTTTTTCATTACTACTTTTACTGGGATATGTTGGTTTTCTTTCTTTTGGTTTTTTAGATGCTTTTTTTAGTAAGTATACCAATTTCTCTAATGCATCTTTTCTATTGAGTGCTTGAGATTTGTGTTTACTAGATACGATAATTAGATCTCCATTTTCGTTTAATCTTGATCCAGCTATATTTTTTAACCTTTGCAGAAAGTTATTTGAAATATTTAATGATTTAAATACGTTAAAACGAAGTTGTACCATTGTAGAAACTTTATTAACATGTTGACCGCCTGGCCCAGAAGATCTGATAAAAGTCTCTTTAATATCTGTTTTATTGATATAAATATTATTTGAAATCTTTATCATGTAGGTTTATTAATTAATTGCTATAGAATATTACTATTTACACACAAAAATATCAAATAGACTCGTAGAGCAATTTGCCAGTTGAGCTTGCTAAGACATAATGGTAACTTCATTAACTTATGAATACTAAGAAAAGTAAACGAAAACGCATGTTTCTTATAGATGGCTATGCCATGTTATACAGAGCTCATTATGCAATGATCCGTAATCCACTAATAACATCATATGGATTGCCAACAAGTGCATTGTTTGGGTTTTTAAATCAGTTATTTAGAATTTTAAATAAAGAAAAACCGGAGTACGTAGCTACAATTTTTGATAGAAAAGAAAAAACTTTTCGGCATAAAAAATATCCTGATTATAAAGCGAATAGAGATCCTATGCCTGAAGAACTTCAAATACAATTACCGCATTTATGGAAATTAATTGAAGCCCTCCAAATAATAAATTTATCTAAAAAAGGGTATGAAGCCGATGACATTATTGGGACATTGGCTATTGATGGTGTAAAAAATAATTTAGAAGTATATATAGTTAGTGGTGATAAGGACTTTATGCAACTTATTAATGATAATGTTTTTCTTTATGCTCCAGGAACAAAAAATAAACCTGATAAAGTATATGATAAAGATGGAGTTAAAGATCGCTGGGGTGTTCCACCAGATAAAATTATAGATCTATTTGGTTTGATGGGTGACTCTTCAGATAATATACCTGGAGTATCAGGAGTGGGGCCAAAGTCAGCAATGAAACTCATAAATGAGTATGGTACATTAGAAGAAACACTAAACAATGCTGATGCTGTTACCAATAAAAGGGTTCGAAATGGATTATTAGATGGAAAAGAAAGTGCTATAATTAGTAAAGACCTAGTTACAATAGTTACTAATGTACCAATAAAATATAATTTTGAAGATCTTGAAAAAAAGGAATTAAATATTAATTCAGTAGAATCCTTATTAACAGAATATGAGTTTCATGCGCTTATAAATCAACTTCCTGGAACATCAGATTTATCAGAAACAGTTGTAAAAAAATCAAGTAAAGATTATAAGATTATTAAAGATTTGGATGAGTTAAATAAATTTGTTCAATCAATAAAACCAAAAACAATATTATCCTTTGATATTGAAACTGATGGGCTAAACCCTATGCAGAATAACATAGTAGGGTTGAGCTTTTCAACAAAAATAAATACGGGTTTT
>NZXJ01000068.1 GCA_002701945.1 Fidelibacterota bacterium | reverse complement strand
GAAAAGTAATCTCCCCATTCCATAATATATGCATATGTTGCACGACCACCTATTTTCTTGCCAGAAGTAAAAAAGTTATCAGGTAATTCATTTCCTATAATGGCGCTTGGATTCTGCTTTAATTCAACGTATTCAACTCCTGCAGACAAAGGCAAAGACCAGGAAGAGACATCATAAAATAATGAATCATTGAAATCTGTAACCTGTTCCATTATAGATTTAATTAATCGAGATTGTGGTTGATCTACAGGAATAAGGACTGCTTTACCTGGATCAAATTTTAAATTATTTGAGGCATAAGGTTTTTTTAGCGAATACACTTTAACCTGATGTCGAATAAGATTATCAACTAATAACCGTACATTTGTTTTTTTGTATTCTGTATTAATGAGGTAGGCCTTTGTAGAAAACTGGATTGAAGCTTTAGATGCATCACGGTAAAAGTTTCGTTGATGAGTTAAAAATTTATCTTTCATTTTCCATAGGCCCTCTAAGGTGCCTAACGATGCATTAAAATGATTTTTAATTGTAAAAGCGTAATTTAATTCACCACTAGTAGTAGTCGTTTTTAAGGCTCTTGATGATGCTTGTTCAAATAAAATACCAACCGAACCATTGATATCAGGGAAGGTGGAGCCTTTACCATAATAAAAATCATCAAAACTTTCCTTTGAATAATATAATGATCCTATATTGTTCAAAGCTTCTGCGTGGTACTCAGCAAGTAGATTAGTTAAATAAAAAACATTTTTTGGTGTATTAGGATTATTTCTGCTGGGAATGCCAGGCTGAAAGAAATAGGTCCTATTTCTTCCCATTTCATGAAAATCGACTACAACTTGAGGCCGCCATTTATAGTATAAATTAAGGCGGGCTTGTGATTCAGGTTGTGTTGCAGGAAGCCAATCACGGTTTAAATCAAATAAGTAATGGTTTGTTCTACCCCTGGGCCAAGGTTGATTATGTTCTCTATCATTTATATCATTGGTAGGTATATATCCTCTATTTCCATTTACCCAATTAACAAATCTATCTCTACCATCTGGATTTAGAATAGGATCTATAATTAAAATAACATTATTTAAATAATTTCTTATTCCAATGCTTGATCCTGCACTTAGATGATATAATAATAACATAGCAGCTTCACTGCCGCTTGCCTCATCACCGTGAACGGAATATCCAAAGTATGCAACCACAGGCATTTTCTTAAGATCCTTATTAGAAATTTTACCTGGGTTTAAGCATAGATTTCTATTATTCTTTAGTATCTCATCTAATTTTTTTTGATTTTCCGCGCTAGTGATTACTGCATGAATTAGTTTGCGTCCTTCGTGAGTTGACCCATGATTTTTTACTACAACTCTATTACTATTCTTTGCAACAGCATAAAAGTATTCGACTATTTGTTCTGTTCGTGTGTGCTGTGTTCCTAAATGATGACTAAACACATCAATAGGCTTGGGAATAGATTCATTGAAGGTAGTTTCACTAATATCCATGGGTAATTCAATGTGATTTACCTGCGCAGATAGAAATGAAGATAAAAATATGATGTATAGTATTTTTTTATCTTTAATATTCATAATTCTCTAAGAATTTAATGTATATTCAGGCCCGAAATGTACCAATTTAGTGCTAAAAACCGATTTATTTTCGCATGAATAGAATGCCGAAAAACTTTTTAAGATTAAAAGGCATAAATAACAATAATGTAAATGCACCTGATCAGGTGCATTTTTTTTTATGGAGAAAAATTTTAAATGAGTAAAATGTTACCTTTAGTAGAACTTCAGAATGTTGATACACAATTAAGAGATATAAATGAGCTTTTAGGAGATTTACCTAAGAAGGTTGACAAATTACGCTCTGAGGAAGAAGAATTAATTAATGATGTAGAAACAGGAAAAAGTCGTCTTAAAGAAATAGAATTATCTTTAAATAAAGCAGAACATAAGATGGCTGATTTAAAACAAAAGATTGATAAACTAAAAGATCAATTATCATTAGTCACATCAAATAAACAGTATGATGCTTTAACCCAAGAGATTGAATATTTAAAAGTTGAATTAGATGAAGTTGAGACAGCAGATCTTGAGGACGAAGAAGAAAAAGAATCATTAAGTAAAGATCTTGAAGAAAAAGAAGAAAATCTTGAATCCCTAAGTAAAGATTTGTCTTCACGAAGAGTAAAGCTTGAAGAATTAATGTCTGAGTCAGCAGAAAGTAAATCTGCATTGGAAAAAACCCGTCAAGAAAAAATAAGTTTTATTGATGAATCTATTTTAAGTAGATATGATCGTGTTAGTGCAGCAAGAGATGGTCTTGCTGTGGTTAAGCTAGAAGGAAACTCCTGTGGTGGATGTGGATTTGTTGTCCCCCCTCAAGATGTCGCAGATATTCGTGATAAAGATAATTATTATACTTGTGATATTTGTAGCCGTTTCATTTATTTTTTTAAGAAATAATATTAAAATTTCTTACTTGGTTTTTTTGTTTAACCCTTTTAATCTCCTCAGCTTTTTGATAGTCTGAGATAATTGAGTGATTACTCTGTAATTCAGAGAGGAAAGTCCGAGCACCACAGAACAGAGTGCCTCCTAACGGGAGGAATCTTTATTGATATGGAAAGTGCAGCAGAAAGTAAACCGCTGATGGATTTGCTTCGGCAAGTTTCAAGCAAGGCTGAAAGGGTGGTGTAAGAGACCACCAGTCTCTTGGTAAACTAAGAGAGCTTGTAAACCCCACTTGGTGCAAGATCGAATAAGCTTCCAGATATTGTTCGTATCTTTATGAGAAGCGGGTAGATCGCTTGAGGTAAATGGCGACATTTATCCCAGAGGAATGATCACTGACCTTTGATGTATTAAAGGAGACAAAACTCGGCTTATAGATTTTCTCAGACTATCATTAATTTATATTATTTTTAAATATATAAATTGCTTGTAGAAAAATAATAGAAAACTCATATTAAACCTGCCAAAAAAGTTATGAAAAATGCACAAATTACAGGAATAGGGTTTAATGTCCCTGAAAGAGTGGTAACAAATCAAGATTTAGAAAAGATTATGGATACTACCGATGAGTGGATTAAAGAAAGATCTGGTATTACTCAAAGACATTGGGTTGATAAAGAAAGCAATGCATCTATTTTAGCAATTGAAGCTGCTAAAAATGCAATGAAAGATGCTGAAATTGATGCTAGTGAAATTGATTTAGTAATATGCGCTACACTCACATCCGATTATTTTTTCCCAGGTATAAGCAATCAAATACAACATGCTTTGGGTATGAGAATGGTTGGAGCATTTGATATTAAAGCTGCTTGCTCAGCTTTTATTTATTCTCTTTCTATTGGAGATCAATTTATTCGAACAGAACAGTATAAAACCATTTTAGTTGTAGGAGCTGAAGTTCAATCTACTGCATTGGATATTTCAGATGAAGGAAGGAATATTTCTGTACTTTTTGCTGATGGAGCCGGGGCTGCTGTTTTACAAGCAACGGATAGTAATAAAGGAATTTTATCTACTCACCTACATTCAGATGGTAAATATTTAAAGGACTTATGGTGTGAGGCGCCAGGGACTTCAAATAATCCTCGATTAACAAAAGAAATTTTAGATCAAGGAAAACATCTTCCTTATATGAATGGTAGACAAGTTTTTAAGAATGCAGTTAAAAGATTTCCAGAAGTAATAAATGAAGCTTTGGATGCAAATAAATTATCAATAGAAGATATAGCTCAAATTATACCTCACCAAGCTAACCATCGTATCAGCGAAGCAGTTGCCAAACGTATGGGTGTTGGTATGGATAAAGTCTTTAGTAATATAAAGCACTATGGCAACACAACTGCAGCATCTATTCCAATTGCAATGTGTGAAGCAAGAAATAAAGGATTATTTTCATCTGATGATATCATTATTTTAGCTGCATTTGGCGCAGGGTTTACTTGGGCTTCAACTGCCATAAGGTGGTAAGTATTCATANATATNTTATAACACTACAATATTTAAACTTGATANATGGATAAACTTTTCTTCTCCGAAGAACATAGTATGTTAATNGAAATGATTTCAGATTTTGCAAAGTCTGAAATNATTCCTATAGCAAAAGAAATTGATCAAACNAGTAGATTCCCTTCTGAAGTAATAAGCAAATTAGGAAAACTTGGTTTGTTAAGTATACCAGTACCAAAGAAATATGGNGGATCTGGTATGGATTATATTGCNTATGCTGCAGCAATCATGGAATTAGCAAAAGCAGATGCCTCCATAGCCATTACAGTTGCAGCACATACATCTTTAGGAATAATGCCTATTGTTCTTTCTGGCACAGAGAAGCAAAAAAAGAAATATNTTCCAAAACTTGCTTCNGGAGAAGTCCTTGGAGCATTTGGATTAACAGAACCTGAAGCTGGAAGTGATGCTGGTGCAACAAAAACAACTGCAGAAAAAAAAGNCAAAGGCTANATTGTTAATGGTGGTAAAATATTTATCACAAATGCAGGGGTAGCTGGATTNTTAAGTTTTACTGCGCAAGTAATTGAAAATGGAAAAAATAAAGGAATTGGTGCATTTATAATCCCNACCAATACGGAAGGTTTGACTATAATGGAACCAGAAAAAAAAATGGGTTGGAGAGCAAGCGATACAAGACAATTATTTTTTCATGATATGTATATTAAAGAATCAAATATGATTGCAAAGCCTGGAGAGGGGTTTAAAATATTTTTGAATACTTTAACAGGTGGTCGGATCTCAATTGCAGCTTTAGCGGTTGGGACNGCTGAAGGATCTTATGAAAAGGCATTAAAATATTCCACTGAACGAGAGGCCTTTGGAAAAAAGATTAACAAATTTCAATCAGTTGGATTTAAACTGTCAGATATGGCAACNCAAATAGAAGCTGCGAAAATGTTAACNTTTCATGCNGCNTGGAAAAAAGANAAAGGTTATGATATAGTAAAAGAAGCAGCAATGGCAAAATTATTTGCAAGTGAAGCTGCTATGAAGATTACAACGGAGTCTATTCAAATCCATGGTGGATATGGATACGTTAAAGATTATGATGTAGAAAGATATTTTAGAGATGCAAAAATTCTTGAGATAGGTGAAGGGACAAGTGAAGTTCAACGCTTAATTATTTTAAAACAAATCCTAAAAAATTTAAAAATATAATTTGATTATGAGAAAGAATAGAAAATCCTTCCTAAGTAAAATCAAAATATTCATAAATAAATATTTTAAACAGCTTAGTATTCTTATTTCTTTAACAATTATTCTTTCATTATTTTTTCAAAGAGGAAGGTCTTTACAGTATAGTTACAACATAGATGATATAGCGCGTGAACCAATAATTGCACCATATAATTTTCCTATATTAAAGTCAAAAAGTACACTTGAAGAAGACTTAAATAATGCTTTAAAAGCAGAGCCTTTTATTTTTAGTCGAAAACAAGAAATTGTTGATAATCAAACTTCTAATTTATCCTCATTTTTTCAACTTACTAATGAGATACGGTTAGCAAATAAAGATTTGTTTAACTCAAGAAATTTAGTTTATGACTATAGATATACAGATAAATTTCAAGAAGCCAAATCAATTGCATCATCAGATAGCGCAGCTTTATCGCAGAAAGTAATAGAATTTTATAAGCTGTATTCTTTTGCACAAGACAAAGAGGACTGGAATATATTTTTGATGCCTATTCCACAAGGTGGGCCACAATTTTCTTTAAAAGAATTTCAAGAAGACATATTGCAAATATGTAGAAATAGATGGGCAATTGGAATCTTGGATATTAAAGAATCAATTATTATNAGTGATCAGCTAGCAATCGATAATGGTGATATCCCTACATTGTATAATTTAAGTGAATTAAATGATCTAAATGAAGCTTGGACAGAAGCAAAAAAAGAGATAACTAGTATTTATGGTGATGAAAATGATATTAGAAGGGAATTAGGTTATGACTTAATTATCGAATTTATGATACCAAATCTAGTCTATGATAAGGAAACAACTGAGAGAAGACAAAATGCTAGCTTAGATCGCGTGCCAAGGAGTAAAGGTATTGTATTAAAAGATGAAATGATAGTAAATGCTAATCAGAGAATAACGGAAGAGGATTTACAAAAACTACAATCTTTAGCAGTAGAAATAAGTAAAGAAAACCGTACGCTTGGAATAAAAGATTCCATTATAACTTATATAGGACGTCTTTTAATCATAGGCATTTTAATATCTTACTTTTTTACCTTTTTATTAATCTATCGTTCTCATATTTTTGAAAAATGGCAATTATTATTGGTGATTGCTTTTATTTACGTATTCATCATTGTCATAGCAAACATATTTGTTTATCAACTTGATTTTTCTGAGTTTTTAATTCCTGTTACTGTTGCTGCGATGTTATTAACGATTTTATTTGATGCACGTATAGGATTTATGGGTACTACATCAATAGTTCTTTTAGTAGGGATTATGATTGGTAATGATCTAGAATTTATAGTTACTGGTTTATTTATGTCATCTATAGCTATGTATACAGTAAGAAGAATAAGGACTAGGAGTAAATTTATTACTGCAATCTTTTCTCTTATGGGCGCTAGTATAATAGCTGTTTTAAGCCATGGGCTTTTTATGGGACATANTGTTAGCACAATGGGAGTAGATTTAACTTATCTATTAGTAAATAGTATTTTTGCTCCAATCATAACCTATGGTTTAATCATTATACTAGAGGTTTCATTTGGAATAACTACGGATCTATCTTTAATTGAACTTCTTGACTTTAATCATCCATTACTAAAACGATTACAACAAGAAGCTAATGGAACTTTCAATCATAGTGTTGTCGTTGGAAATTTAGCAGAAGCTTGCGCTGATGCAATAAATGCAAGATCTTTATTATGTAGAGTGGGGGCATATTATCATGATTTAGGTAAAATGGAGCGGCCAGAATATTATATTGAAAATCAGTTTATGGGTGATAATAAACATGATTCTCTAACTCCTGCAATGAGTGCAAAGATAATAAGGAAACATGTAATTGATGGATTAAAACTAGCTAAAGATTATGGATTACCTAAGCTTGTCAGTGATTTTATTCCTATGCATCATGGTACATCAAGGGTTGAATATTTCTATCGAATGGCTTTAGAGGCTGCTAAAGATACTAATGAGAAAGTAGATGATAGTGCTTATCGCTATCCTGGGCCAAAACCCAATACAAAAGAAACAGGTATATTAATGATTTGTGAAGCTGTTGAAGCTGCTGTTAGATCAATAAAAGAACCAGATATATTAAAAATTGATACCATGGTAGATAAAGTTATTAAAGGGCGTCTAAATGATGGGCAATTAGATGAGTGTCCACTGACACTCGACGATTTACGTAAAATAAAAGGGACTGTAGATGGGAATTCTGGCATGTTGCCAGTACTAAGAGGCATATATCATATTAGAATAGAATATCCTGAAGATGATAACCCTTCAGATAGCAGATGATTGATGTCACCATTGAAATAGACCCTGATTACAATGCTATAAATAAGAGAGTATCAACTAAAATATTAAAATCTACTTTACAAAAAGAGCAAATTAATAAGGCAAAAATAAATCTGATATTTGCTAAAGATAAATTGCTCAATAATTTAAAAATAAAATTTTTCAATAAAGATCATTTAACAGATGTAATTGCATTTAGAATTAATGATTATAGTGATGAAATGGTAGAAGGTGAAATTTATATTAGTATNGAACGAGCTATATATAACGCAAAAAAATATGAACAAGACATATCTAAAGAATTAGCTAGGCTTATTATTCATGGCACCNTACATCTATTAAATTATAAGGATGAGACNNAAAATGAAAAATTGTTGATGACAAAAAAAGAAAATAAATATTTAGAAGATTTTGAATGGATAAATATTTTTTGATATCATGAATAATCAATCTATCGGAAATCAGTTTGAAGAATTAATTAATTTGGTTAAAAGATTAAGGGGTCCAGATGGNTGCNCTTGGGATAAAGAGCAAACATCAGAGTCTTTAGTATCATATATGCTCGAAGAAACATATGAAGTTATTGAGACTATTGATGAAAAAAATTGGGATGGATTAAAAGAAGAGTTGGGAGATTTGATTCTTCATATTGTATTTCAAGCTGTCATTGCAAAAGAGAATNAATTATTTGATATTTCTGAATCNTTAAANAATATTAATGAAAAACTAGTAAGAAGACACCCGCACGTTTTTGATAAGAAAAATGTAATTCANGATAANATTATATCGAGCTGGGAGTTGCAAAAACATAAAGAAAAAAATAGAAGCTCTCGGCTAGATGGAGTGCCAATTAGTTTGCCTGGTATTATTCGCGCACAAAGAATTCAGGAAAAAGCATCACANGCAGGATTAGATTTTCAAAAAGAAGAAGAAATATGGGAAAAAATATCTGAAGAAATGGNAGAACTAAAGAATGCTCAAAAAAAGAANAATAAGGATGAAATATTAGAAGAGCTTGGGGATACAATNTTTTCTTTGATCAATCTTGCTAGATTTTTAGGTATTTCTGCAGATGATGCCCTTCGGAAATCCAATAATAAATTTATAAATAGATTTAAAATGATTGAANATGAAATAAATAAAAGAGGAAAAAATATTGAAGAATCTTCTTTTAATGAATTAGAAGATATATGGAATAATATAAAAAAGAATAATAATTCTTAAACTCCATCACCATTTATAGTTGCAATTATATTTCTACTTCCGCCACGATCTCTATGTTCACACAGATAAATACCTTGCCATGTGCCAAGATTAAGACTTCCATTAGTTATTGGTATATTAATTGAAGAACCAAGAATTGATGATTTTAAATGTGCTGGCATATCATCAGGTCCTTCCATTGTATGAGAATAATAGCCCTGCTTTTCAGGGACAATATGATTGAAGTGAGATTCAAAATCTGCTCGAACAGTAGGGTCTGCATTTTCATTAATTGTCAATGAAGCCGATGTGTGCTTTATAAAAAGATTTAATAATCCATTTTCAACTGTTTTAATTACATTAATATTATTAATTATATCATTTGTTATAAGATGAAANCCTCTAGGCTTGGGAGGGATAGAAATTTCTTTTTGTAACCACATTTTCAATTCNCTTAATTATGTTTTTCTTTCTTTTTTTCTTGCAGCAGGAAATAATATATTATTTAGAATAAGTCTATATCCTGGAGAATTTCTATGTAAAGATAAATCAGTCGGGGGGTCTCCAACAAAATGTTGATAATCTTCAGGGTCATGTCCTCCAAGAAAAGTGTAGGTGCCTTGGCCATAGTTTCCATGAAGATATTTCACTTGTGGAGAAGCTGGATCTTCACCCATTATTACTACATGTTTTTTTATTTTATCTCTATTGAAACCTGTAGTTTGTCCCATAAACCCTTTAATAACAGAAGCATGATTTTGGGTTAGCATCGTAGGTACTGGATCATATTTTGCTGAAAATTCAAATAAAGTAAAATAATCTGCTTCTGCTCCACGAGTAATTGGGTTATGACTTGGAGGAAAATCAATATCCGAAAACTCATATATCATGGGGTCTGTCATCAAAGAAAAATTGGTAAAAGCAAATGTGTTCTTATAATTAAGCTTTGAATTCACATTTGGAGTAATTGGTGTACCATCAAATACATGATGTGCCGCATCTACTCCTTCTTCTGCAAGGGCTATATCATATGTGTCTGTTGCTGAACACATAGCAAATAGAAAGCCTCCATTTCCAACAAATGTTCTTATTAGTTGAGTAAGAGCTTTTTTTTGTTCATGTACTGTTAAATACCCTAACTCTTTGGCAATAGATTCATATTGTTTTTGTTGTTCGATATACCATTGTGCNGTNTGGTAATTCCTGTAAAACTTACCGTATTGTCCAGTAAAATCTTCGTGATGTAGATGTAGCCAATCATATTTTTGTAATTCACCTTCAAATACTTCTCTATCCCACAAAGTCTTATAAGGAACTTCTGCATATGTTAATGCCAGAGTAACAGCATCATCCCATGGTTGTTTATTTTCNGGTGTATAGATAGCAATTTTTGGTGCTTTTTCCAATAGAACGATATCCATATTATTTTTTTCTACTTCTGAGTAAATATCTATAAGATCGTTTGCAGAAATTCTTTGAAAGGTTACCCCTCTTATTCTGCATTCTTGTGCAATAGGCGAATAATAATCAATTAGAAATGAACCACCTCTATAGTTTAATAGCCATTCAATATTAATATTCTTTTCCAATGTCCAAAATGCAATACCATATGCTTTTAAATGATCCTTTTGAATTTTATCCATAGGAATAAGTAGTTTATCAGCTCCCAATAAAAACTGTACTATTAAAAAAAAGTAAATAAATTGTTTCATTTAACTTTTTTTCACACCACTTAATTGTCTGATTCTTATTCTTACCGGTTCTGCAAGCATGGACATAGGAAATTCTTCAAGTAATAAATTATACATTTCTATCGCTTTATCAGTGTCTTTATATATTTTTTCATATATTTCACCTTGTGCGGTAATTCCTTCNGGTGCTAATGAAGTTTGCTGTAGTGATTTTGCTATACTAAGAGAGATNCTTGTATCATCAATTATCATTCTTAATAAACATTCTCTAAGCATTACTATGGGAATTATTGAGCTATTTGGATAGTTTTCTCGTACNAATGATAATGTTTCTATGACTTCAATAAATTTAAATTCTTGTAAATATTTTTCAGCTTTGACATATAATAAGAATGCTTCTTTATCTTCTTTATCTCCAAAAGAAAAATGTTGAGCTATTATGCCCTGTAATTCCATTAAATCATTAAAATATTTATCACTTGGACTTGTTTTTGTAATAACTGAATCTATTAATACTTTTGTGGTATCAATATCCCCTGATAAAAATGTTAAATGAATATTCTTCATTGTAAAAGGATCAATATTATTGTTTGATAAAAATTCTTCATAATACTTTTCATTATGTTTTCTTGCATTAATTAGATTTCCTTCAGCTAAATATGTATCTCCTATTTTTAAAATAATATTATTTCTAAGATCATTATTTGGTCTGGATTTAAGAGCAGATAAATATGATCTTCTTGCTCCNTTAAAATCATGCATAACTTTTAATTGTAGCTCTCCAAGTCGATAATGAGCTTTGGCAGAAAAAGTTGATGCAGGTAGTTCTTTTAATATTCGTTGATATAAATTAAATGTTGATTCAATTGATTTAAGTGAATCTTTTTGAAATTCATTGAAGACCAGTATATAATCAACAAAAAAAATATTATCTGGATAAAAGCTTACTAATTTATTTTGAAAATTATTTTCAAGTAATTGTGCTTCATAAGTTTCACCTAATCCTAATAAAGCATCTCCAACTATAGATGATGATAAGTTAGTATTACTATTTAATAGTTCCTGATAAGTATTAATTGATAATTCATATTGACTTTCTTTTCTCAAATTTTCAGCAAGATTCAACCATCGTTTAAAATCTGAATTATTTTCTATCCCTATTGAACGATGAGTATTAATCGCATCTTTATATTGTTCTGTCTTAAAATAATAACCNGCNAATAGTTTATGAATTCTAAAATTATTTTCNTTTAGGTTAGCAACTAATTTTTTTTCAATTAAAAGGTGATTCTGTGGGTCATCACTGATTAGTAGTATCTTATTCATGACAATTTTCTCATTTGCTGGATTATATTTAATATATAATAATAATTCATTTAGTGAGAGATCGTATGTTTGTCTGGAATAGTAGTAGTTTGCTAAATCAAGGGACAATAAATCGTTTTTATTAAGTTTTCTTCTTCCTCTATCTACTAACTCTTTCATTTTTTCAGTCAAACTAAGACGGCTATAGGTATGTAGTAGCATCCTATATATACTTTGATTTTTACCATANGTATTTTCAAACTTANTCCAGATTTGATCTGCCTTTATTTTATTATTATTTAAATATAATATTTCCCCCANTTCTATATGTGCTTGCAAGTCATTCGGGTGTATTNCGATCCAATCTTCAATTAGTTTTATGGCTTTAGGTAATTCTTCAGTTCTTTTAAAAATATCCTTTAAACGTTGATATGCTTGTCTATCTTTAGGATTTTTTTTAATTAATTTTTCATAAATTATTTTTGCATCTTCTATTTCACCCTTTCGTTCCATAAAGAAAGCATCTTGAAAATTGTTCATTTTTTTGGGGTTTACATTTATTTGTGAAAACAATGTACCAGCGATCAATAGTAAAAAGATTTTATTCATTAATTATAGTATCTTTTTTAGCGCTAGTTTGTTCAATTTTACTTAATGAATTGAAATATCTTCGTATCATTGTTTGATAGTCACGAGAATAGCCTGCTTTTAATGATTGATTTAATGCCTCCATGGCAATATTTCTTCTTTGTCCGTAATCTAGAGGNAGCCCAGAGGGNCCTTCGTAAATGATTTCGGATGCTATTTCNGCTTTTCTCTCTTCTTTTAANCCTCTTTGNGTTAGAGACTTTTGNCTATCGAGCATTCTAGATAGTATTCGCCGTTGTTTTTTCTTAGTTTGTTGATTATATCTTCTATTTTGAAAATCGGTTATTACATCTTCAATATCTTTGGAAATTCTATTCAGATCCCCTAGACCATCTTGCCCTGATTTTTTACTTTCATTGATTAGCTGCTGCAGGCTTTTTTGAACTTGTTGTTGTTGACTAAGCATCCTACCCATAAGACCTTCTTTTAAAGAAGCAGATAGCTGACCTAAAGCTAATTGCATACTTTCATTATTTATGCCCTGTTGCTGATCAGATATTTGTTGCATACGTTTTAAGAATTGCTCAAACCCACTTGCTGAACCTGATGATTGCATTTGGTTCATTGATTGTGAAACTGCTAATATAGATGAGTTTAACCCCTCCATTGCAGATTTTTGATCATTTGCTGCTCCTCTACCATTTCTTTCTGCTAATTTTTTCTTTGCTTTCTCCATACGATTATTTGCCATTCCAATACCTTGTCCAATTTTTGGTGTAACAGCAAATGTTTCTTTAGAAAGTTCCAGCAATTCAGAAATAACTTTAATTAGTTGATCTTGAATAAATTGTTGTTTTCCAGCTATTTCTCCTAATCTTTGAGAATTTCTAGGCATTGATCTTGTTTCTTTTTCTAAAGATTCCTGAATTTTAGATAGTTCAAGTAGATCTTTCATAATCTTCTGAAATTTTGAAGCCATTTCTTTCGTAGTATTCTTTTGAAATTGATTTTGTATTTCATTTATATCAGATTGAATTTTCTTAAGATTTTGTAATGCAGATTCACTTTTTTGTTTTGCAGTCTCTGAACGATTCTTTTGAAGCTGTTTTATAGTTTGATTCATCAATGATTCAGTTTGGTTTGAAATACGACTACTCTCAAGATCATCCAATCTTTGAGCAGTCTCTTTATCAAATTCTTCCATTGCTTTAGATGCTTCTTTCATTATTTCTCTAATATTAGAATATTCATTACTATTACGTTTTTCATCAAAGCTTAACTGCTCTAGTGTATTTTTATCGGATTTAGAATCAATGTTTTGAATCTTTTCATTAATTTGTTGTTGCTGCTCCACTAGATCATTTAATCTTTGTGTTGTTTCATTTAATTTTTGTTCCGCCTTTATTCTTTTAAAAATATCTAAAAAACGATCTAGCTGTTGTTCTACATTATCTAGGTTGGAAGACAAACTTTTCATTGCTTCCATTAAATCTTTCATATTCATTTTATCTAATGCTTCTTTTAGGTCATCGAGATCAGTCATTAAAGCAGGGTCAAGTATTTCATTTATTAATTCACGTAGCTCAGAAAACTTATTCATTAGATCATCTGGGAATAATTTATGCTTCTCTGCTGCTTGATTAATTGCATCCATTGATTCTGCAATATTTTTTAAGGCTTCTGTTTCTTTTTTAATTTTTGATAATGTTTCTTCTATTTGCTGTTTCTGCGCCCAATCAATTTTATCTGATTTCAGCATTTCTAATTCGAGATTGTGTAATTGATCTTGTATCTTATCTATTTCATTTGATCTAATAATCAAATCATCCACCATCTTTTCTTCTTCTTCTTCGATTGATGCAAACAAATCTCCTAAGGATGGGAGCCGGGCTATAAACGTGCTAGATATTGATTTCTTTGGGCCTGAAATGTTATCGTTATCATACAATTCAAAATGGTAATGCACTTCATCTTCAGGCATCAAACCATAATCATTTAGTCTCCAAACACTCTTTATTTCTTGGGAAAGAACCATTGGATCAGAAATATAAATAGGGAAAATAGATATTTGAGATTTATCATTTATATAACTTGGACGTTTAATTTCATATCCTATTTGTAGAGTACTAAATCCGAAATCGTCTTCGATCTTTATTTGAATAGGTATAAGTTGTTCCGTGCCGAGCTCTATAATTGGTTCAGGTTGAATTATGCTCATTTCAGGCTTGAGATCAGGTATCATTTGCAAATGATATGGAATAGGATTTTGATTAGTTATACCACGATGGTCTTCTAATAATATTTTTAATAATGCATCTTCTTTAAAAACAAACCCACCAGCAGCCCGTTTACCTCGGATTTTTAAAGGTGTTTTTTGATTATCTAGATTTAAAAAGCCATTTTTTAATTTTCTATTACTTTTTAAATCGATTCTAATTGATGATCCTTTAAGTGCTCTTACATCTGATTGATTTCCCTTTTGAATACTTATTGGTAGACCAGAATATTTAGGAGGAGAAATCTTTATTGAAAATTCTTCCATAATTGGTCTATCTGTTACGGATATGTAATAATAAGGTGTAGCAACTTTTTCCCATGCTTGCCAAAAATGTTCTGATGGTGAAATTGCTCTATATCTATAATCCTCGTAAACTTCGTCGATTACGTGAGAGTAGATTCCATTTGAATCTTTATTCATAATAAATAAAACAGATGTATCATTTGAGCTTGGTATAAGCTCTAAAAAAATAGAATCTGGAGTTATCCCAAAAGCTTCAAAATTTAGAGGGCTTGATCCTCCTCCAAGTAAATGAATATTTCTTGTAATGCCTTCAATGTAAAAAGGCTTTGGAACTTCAAATTCATAGGATGGGTGACCCCAACGAATCATTGCATTTGTTGTATAATTCCAAAAAATAGCTATCATTATCATTCCTAAAGAAAGAATTATTAATGCAACTTTTTTCCATAATTCAGATATCCTTGTTGGAAATAGTTTTTTAAGGTTTAAACGATTTAGTTTTTTTGATATACTATTGATATAAGTGTTACTTAATGAATTTGATTCTATAGAATTTTCTGAATTTTCTAATTGAAACGCATTAATAACGACGTCACTTTTTGGGAAAGCCAATTTCCCTGCTGCGCGAGCAAGCTGAGCCCAAGCATAACGTTTAATTTTGTTTTGTTCTATTAAAACATTAATGATTACTACAAGAAAAATAGTCATCATACATAAGACAAAAAGTATTTTCAATATTAATAACCGTATTGTGCTCGACAAATAAAAAATAGCTTCATATCCAATTGCAGTAAAGAATACTATTAGAACTGCCGAATACATTACCCATGCAAATGTTATGAAGTCGTTCTGAACTGCTTCTTTACGTATTCTTTTTAAATGATCTGAGATTGTCGGCATACTATTGAGTTAAAGCAAAATATATAATATTGACACCCATCTTAAGTGCATTTAATCTAGTTTCTGTTGGGTTATTATGAACTTCTTCATCTTCCCACCCATCTCCTAAATCGGATTCATAAGAATATAATACTATAATTCTTTTTTCATCAAATAAGCCAAATAGTTGAGGAGGTTTGCCATCATGTTCATGTATTTTTGGAAGTCCATTTGGCATATCAAAAAATGACTGAAATACACGATGATAATGTGGAATTTCTACAAAATCTTTATTTGGGAATACACGTTTCATCTCACGACGAAATGATTTATCTAACCCATAATTATCATCAGCGTGTAAAAATCCACCATTTAATAAATGATCTCTAAGAGCGATAATTTCTTCGTCATTTAATCTAATATTTCCATGCCCAGTTAAGTATAAATATGGATGAGCTCTCAGCTCTTGATCAGATAGTTTTATTCTATTTTCTTCTTTATTAGCTTTTATTTTAGTATTTATTGTTAAATAATTAAGCAAATTAGGAATGCTAGATGGGTTACTATACCAATCACCTCCGCCACCATAATGTACACGAGATATGGAAAAAATTTGTCCATAAATAATATTTACAAATGATATCATTATTAACTTGATATATATATTTTTCATAATTGTAATCTAATACTCTAATATATTTTTCAATGGTAACAAATAAATTATGTTCCAACATATAATTGTCATATTACAATTTATATAAAATGGTATATATAACTGATTTAATAGCTTACACTTGCAAACAACAGTATCTAACGGTTATTTTTCCATAACATGCAATTACGAATTTTATACATTATTCTAATTTGCAGCCACATATCACAAGTTATTGCTGACTCGGCAACTACGGATTCAGTTAAGTCATATATGTGGGGGTTGATTAATATTAGCCCAAGGCCAAAGATTCAATATGAGCCAGGATATTGGAAAGATAGAATATTACATCCCAGAGAATTTCATCATCCAATAACTTTTATTCCACTTGAATTACGTTATGGATTAAGCTTTACAGGTGGAGCAGGTAGTTATGGTCAAAATATGCCTACAAGTTGGATAAAGTATGACGAAAATGTGGGAAGTCATTTTAATGCAGGAAAAAAAATTGCCAAATTTGGCCACCAGCTAGATATTGATATGCTAAAACTAAACTTATCTAATTTGACATTAAATACTAGTTGGTTAGACATGAATACAGGAATTAACTATCGATATTCAAATCTTTTTTTCCCAGATACAATCCCAATGAATCAATGGGGCAATGTTAATCCTAATTGGAATATAAATAGAAAGTTTTCACCAAAACTTTCTGAATTTAGTTTAAGCCATGCTTTAATATTGCAATGGTTTGAACAATTTTATTTAAATATTAGATATACATGGGGCTTAGCAAGATCAAAGTTTTATTTTAATTCAGGATCAAATGATGATAATCCTGTTGGATGGGGCCCTTCTACTTCATATTCAATTGGATTAAGATATATTTTTGATTCAGATAAAAATTATAGATTTTCTGTTGGTCTAGATTTAAAACATTCTTATGTAAAAATTAAAAATATAGATGATCCTGACGATATTACGCCTATTAATCGTTTTGATCTTCAAGATTACGGAGTTTACCTTACTATTGGTGCGTTTTATGGTGGAGAATTATCTAAAGGTGATAATGCAAAAGAATACTATTACAGAGGAGATTTTATTGAATCAAAAAGA
>NZXJ01000010.1 GCA_002701945.1 Fidelibacterota bacterium | reverse complement strand
GATCCTTCTATTTTAAAAAGAATTAATACTGTGGATGGTACAGATTATTTATTCCATGATGATCCCGATAATATTATAAATCTAGGAGAGCATTCTTTACAGTGTGGACGAAGAACAGATGCCTTGAAATTGTGGTTAAGCTGGAAATATCTGGGTAANAGTGGTTTTGAAAAGAATATTAATCATATTTTTGAAATGGCTCAGTATGCAAAAGAAAAAATTGAGACATCATCATTACTTCACTTAATTACACCAATAGAATCATTAAATGTCTGCTTTCAAATACAACCAGATTCATTACCAAAGCCTGATTGGAATACATTCAACGTTAATGTTCGTGATAAAATGTTATCAGATGGAAAATTGATGGTGAATTATGCTAATGTTAATAGTATAACATGTATTAGGCNNGTTACATCAAACTTTAAGCTTAAGAAAAAAGATTTAGATTTCTTTTTCTATGAAATAGAANAAACAACTTCTGTTTTACTAGAATAAAATCTAATTCTTTTATTTATGTTTAATAAAAAAATAAAAATTGAAAATGATTCTGTTGTATTTCTNTTTATTAATGGCCCCCACCATACACATCACTTAATTCTACCTGCATTAACCTTTGCTCACAATTATAAGCAATATCAAACAACTCTTATATCTGGAAGTGATAAAAATACTGAAATAATTGAACAAACTTTGGACANAATGGGTAATCCAGGATGCAAAATAATAAAACTACCTAAACCATTAAGATACCATATTAAAAATTACAGAAATAAGNTTATACCTCCACCAAAATCACAATGGAANTCCATTGATAAATCAATTCTTTATTCTAAAGCAATAATNTCTACATCTCATGAGACTCCAAGCTTTNTNAAAAAAAATAGAAGCACAGNNCCTAAACTATTTTATGTATACCATGGTACAGGAACAAGATCCTATGGTTTTGAAAATTCTATAGATAAATATGATTTTATTTTTATTCCAGGTAAATATCATTTTAATCGTCTGCAGAAAGAAACCGGAATACATAAAAATAAGTTGAGTATTGTTGGGCATCCAAAGTTTGAATGGCAAGATATGATGGATAATAATATCATATCNTTTTTTAATAATAATAATCCGATCTTTTTCTATAATCCTCATTGGGATTTAAGTTTATCATCTTACCAAAAATGGAGTAAAAGAATAATTCAGTATTTTCAAGATAATAAACAATACAATCTGATATTTTCCCCTCATCCACTAATAAANAATTATAGTTCAAGAAAAAAAATTGACATCAATATTGATGTAGCTAAATCAAATAATATTATTATAGATTTTTATAGTAATAATAATGTTGATGGATCTTATATAAATGCTGCAGATGTGTATATCGGTGATGTGAGTAGTATGGCAACTGATTTCATNGTTAAAAANAATAAATCGTGCATTTTTATTAATTCAAATAAAATTGATTGGCAGCACGATAAAAGTTTCAAATTTTGGGATTGTGGTGAAGTAATTAATAATTTTGAAGAACTTGATTCTGCCCTAAAATCTGCTCTAAAAGAAAATAAATATGATGAAAATCAAAAAGCTTATTCTAAGGAAATGATTCAAAGCGGATTATCTTCTTCATCAAAGCTCATCGCTGAAAATATTCATGCAAACATAAATCATTAGGATAGATATTTCAAATCGTACAAAAATATATTTTATAGGTCAAAAACAAGGTGTTGGAATACATCGAATTAGATTAGGCAATTTGGAAAATAGGAGGCCATTTGAAGCTATAGGTTTATTAGATGCAAATAACTCCATATANCAAGTACGTTCAATTAATAATGCTGATATAATTTGGGTACGTGTCAGACCAGAGTTCACTACTGATAGCGAGCGAAAAAAAATAGAAAAAAGGATTCACTCACGCAGAGNTAATACTCATATCATTAATGATATTTCAGTATTTGATAATTATGATTGNAAGGATACAACCTTCTCAATTTGGAAAGATAATAATATTAATTGTCCTGATTTTCTTTCGTTTACATTAGATGATCTAGCNAGAAGTTTCGATAAGTGTATAAATAATGTTCAAGCATTTATTAGAAAACACTCAAAGGTAATTATAAGAACTAATAATGAAACTGGTGGAAATGGTATGTATATACTTGAATCTAAATGTAGTAAAAAAGAAATCATTGATGTTCTAACTATATTAAGGATTCGTTGTAAAACATTTATAAGAAAACGAAGCTCAACAAGAATAATGTGTGTTCAGTTTATAAACTCAGATAATCCTGATGAATTAATAGATCTGTATAGAGTACATATATCCCATGGAAAAATTATTAGTTATTATGCAGTAACAAGTAGATTAGATGTTTTTCATAGTATTGATATGAATATTGANGATAAAAATAAATTTATTTCAATCAATGAATANCTTTGTAGTAACATTTCAGATATGGAACAGAAAATACTTCCTACGGCTGAAGCATTGGGTTGCAATATTGGTGCAGTTGAATTTTTATTAAAAAATAATGAGCCAGTTTTTATTGAGTTTAATCCAATGTGGGGTGGGAATGCTAGTAAGTTGGGGTTTGGACCTGAAGAGTTACGCAATTATTTAGAAAATAATAGAGACTCTTTGGAAAATCGAATACCAAATATATATCAGTTCACAGATTACCAACATTATTATAAATNACTCTATGAAGGAATCCATAATTATTACCGCAACTCCACATAGTCTAAAACCGTAAGCAGTTTTAGTAGTTACAAACTTATTTTCCTACAATCACAAATTCTATTCTTATCTCATCTTTAATTTTTTGAAATAACAACGAAGGTCGTTCTATTCCAAAATCGGANAATANAACATCAAATGAACCAGATGCTATAAACCCATCAGATAATGATATTTGTGCTTGAATATTTTTTTCTATGGAAACACCATGTAACGTAAGCCTTCCTTTAATAAATGCATTTTCTCCTTTAACAGATATATCATTTGAAACAAACTCTACANATGGATAAGAAAAGACTTCAAGAGTAGTTAACATGTTTGAATCTCGATTTGAATTTCCACTATCAAANGTTGAAAGATTAACTTTCAATGAACAGCTATTTACTGTTTTATCATTTGAGTTATAAAAAATAGTACCATNAATATCTTTAGTGTAACCATCCCAATTTTTTGTAAAATGATAACCATAGTATGTAATTATACTTTTATCACTTATTCCAAAACTTTGACTATAAANAAAGATTGGAAAGATGAAAAAGATGAGAATTCTATTCATCATTTAAAAAGGCAAAAAAGTTAAGATTGCAGAAATTGTCATTGAGCTAATCGTCAAAATGGCCGTATTCCTATGAAGTTTTAGGGCTTGATTATATGTTATATTGTATTTGGTAGGGTTTGATACCCTTTTCCCTAAATAAGGTAATGCTACCATACCGCTAAAATGAATAATTGATAACCATCGGTGTATCCTTATTGAATCAATTTTTTTATTATAACGAATTGCAGGTGGCGCAGTATAACTTAACATTGCAGATGTGAAGTATGATCCAATTGCTATATTACCAAGTAAAGCATGATTATCACTTAATTTAGAATAATTAGAGCCTGCATTTTCTAATTGAGATCCTAAATAACCTTGAGCAAATAATAACCCTAATGTTCCAAGTGCTAACTTCTGATGCAATTGTAACATTTTTTTTCTAAGTATTAATTCTTTTGGTCGATCAACATTAAATAATTTTGTCTTACGTAATAAACCATTTTCAGACCATAGTAACTTTGTTTGCAATGGCATATTATCTGGGAGAGCATATAGGGAACTTTTTTCAATTATTGCAGCATCATTCTGACCAAGCAATAAAGACGAATGCAAGATAATTAAGAAAAATAAAAGTGTTTTATTATCCATTTTCATAACAACTCATATTAAATTGGATCGGACAATAATAAAAACACTTAAGGAACATAATGAGTAAAAAAATAATGTTATATGGAGCAAATGGGTATACCTCAAGGTTGATTATTAAAGAACTAGTAGGCCAGAATATTAAGCCTGTATTAGCTGGAAGAAATCAAGAAAAGATAAATAGTTTAGCAGATAAACACGGATTCCAATTTTGTATTTTTTCATTAAATGATTCTGATGATATTGATAAGAATTTAAAAGAAGTAGATATTTTAATAAATGCTGCTGGTCCCTATTCTTTAACAGCAAAACCATTAATTGACAGTTGTCTGCGCACAAAAACACATTACATCGATATTACAGGTGAGATTGATGTATTTGTTTATGCGCAAAGCAAACATGAAGATGCAAAAGATGCTGGGGTTGTAGTTTGTCCGGGAGTTGGATTTGATGTTATTCCTACGGACTGTTTATCTTATATGTTAAAGGATAAACTATCGGATGCAAACGAGTTAAATATTTGTTTTTTCAGTGAAAATGGTAGGCCCAGTATTGGAACTGCTAAAACTTCTATTGAAGGATTAAGTAAAGGTGGGCGCATAAGAAAGGATGGAAAGATTGAACCAGTTTCTCTTGCCCATGCAGTAAAAGAAATTGATTATGGACAAGGACCAAAAATGGCAATGAGTATCCCCTGGGGTGATGTAGCAACTGCTTTCTTTTCCACAGGAATACCAAATATCATTGTATATATACCACGATCACTCAAAGGAATAAATAAAATAAAAAAACAACGTAAATGGCTTTTTATTCTCAAATTGAAATTTGTTCAAAATTATTTAAAAAATAAAATGCAGAAAAAAATTATTAATGGTGGTGACAGTGATGAACAACGAGCTAAATCTAAAATGTGGGTATGGGCCGAAGTGAAAAATAAAGAAGGAAAAACTGAATCAGGCTACTTTCAAGTTGGAAATGGATACGATGTTACGGGATATGGCGCAATGTTATTTGCCAAAAATATTATGGAAAATACATTCACTGGAGGTTATTACACGCCTTCACTATTATTAGGACCAAGTATAGTAGAAACATTACCAGGATTTTCAGGCATAAAGTTTTCAAATTCGTAGGGATAGATTCTTGGGGATCGGCAAATATATTTTAATCTTATTTACTATATTAGTTCTCTATTTAGTTGCTTGGCCAGTGCCCATAAATCCTGTTTCTTGGACACCTCCTTTAGCTCCAGAATTACAAGGAAAATATGCAATAAATGATTATTTAAGTTCAGTAAAGATAATAAATACTGGAGAATCATATGGCCCAGAAGATGTTGATGTTGATCAACAAGGAATTATATATGGGGGGTTTGATGATGGAAAAATAATTCGCTTTAGGTCTAACGGAGATATTATAGGAGTTTTCGCAGATACTAAAGGTCGTCCATTAGGATTAGACTTTGATAATGCAGGAAATTTAATAGTTGCAGATGCTAAAAAAGGACTATTGTCCATTGATAAAAATGGAAGTATCATAACATTAGTAACTGAAATTAATGGTACACCATTAGGTTTTACTGATGATGTAGATGTTGGTCCTGATGGTATGATTTACTTCACAGATGCTTCAGAAAAGTTTAGTGTAATTGATTTTCCAACTTCAATGAGTGCTTCAAGAGCTGATCTATGGGAACATCGCCCTTATGGAAAAATAATTCGGTATAATCCATACACAAAAGAATCAACGCTACTACTAGATAATTTATATTTTGCAAATGGTATTGCAGTCAGTAATGATGGCCAATTTCTTTTATTCAATGAAACATATGACTTTTCAGTAAGTAAATATTGGTTATTGGGGCCCAAAGCTGGAACTAGGGAAAAAATATATACGAATACTCCTGGATTTCCCGATGGTATTTCAGCTGGGGAAAATAGTATTTTTTGGGTTGCAATGTTCACTCCAAGAAATGCAGCAGCTGACGCCCTTGCACCTAGACCATTTATACGTAAAGTTGTATACCGACTTCCACTTTTTATCCAGCCTGCACCAGTAAGGCATGGATTTATATTAGGGATTGATTCTAATGGAAATGTGATATATAACCTCCAAGATTCTTCTCCTAATTCTTACTCTCCTATAACAAGTGTTGAGGAAAAAAATGGCGTATTATATTTGGGTAGTCTGGATTATCCAGGAATAGGATATATCAAGCATCCTGGATAAGATCTATACCATGTCTTGATACTAGGTCTATCATATCTCCAAACATAGCAAATCGCTTATCCTTTGTTTGACCTCTAAGAAAACGAATATAAATCTGAGCTGCAATACCTATAAGTCTGTACAATCCTAATACATGATAGAAACGTATGCTAGTAATATCATAACCGCTAATAGATGCATATTTATCAACTAACCTTTCTCTTGAATAGAAACGTTCATCTATCGGCATAGTTGATGCTTGTTGAAAAAAAACTGGGTCTGAAGGAATACACCAATAACTTAGTAATGATCCTAAATCACAAAGTGGATCTCCTAGAGTGCACATATCCCAATCAAAGACTGCTATGATCTTTCCTGGGTCATGATTATCAAACATTACATTATCGAGTTTATAATCATTATGGACGATACTATACTGACTAGTTTTAGGAATATTATTGATTAACCAAGCATATATATCATCTACAGAATCAAGATTTTCATGTTTTGCATTATCCCATCTTTTTTTCCAACCATTTACTTGTCGTTCTACAAATCCTTCTGGCTTTCCTAAGTCATTTAAGCCAATTGCAGAGAAATTAACCTGATGAAATTCTGCTAATGTTTTTATTAGTTGTTCACTAATTAATTCAGGACCATTTTTTTGATTATAAAATTTTTCGGGTAGTTTATTTCTTATAACTGATCCAACTTTTCGTTCCATTATAAAAAAAGGAGAACCAATTATTTCTTTATTCTCACACAAGTGTAGTGCCTGAGGTGCATATGGAAATTTCTTATATAATACGGAAAGAACTTTATACTCTCTTGACATATCATGTGCTGTTGGAGCCAAAGGTCCCAATGGTGGTCTTCTTAACACATATTGGTGTGAACCAAAATCTAGAAGGTATGTTAAATTGGCTTTACCCCCACCAAATTGACGTACAGAAATTTTATTTGCACTGCCATCTAGCTTGCCAATTAAATATTCTCTTAAACGATTTTCATTAAAAGCCTCATCTGGCCTTACAGAAATAGTATCAGAATTAATCAATATATTTTTTTAGTATTGTTCTAGCAATTAAATTTTTATGAACCTCATCTGGCCCATCATATATTCTTGCTGCACGCTCATGTCGGTACCAATAAGCTAAAGGAGTATAATCTGTAATTCCTAATGCCCCATGTGCTTGAATTGCTCGATCAAGAACTTTCATTAATATATCAGCNACACAAAGTTTAATTATAGAAATTTCTTTTCTTGCGCCTTTTGTATGAAATTCTTGAACTTTTTTTGCACAATCCATTACCATTAGTCTAGCNCCATAAATTTCTGCTGCTGATTCTGCTATCCAATTTTGNACAGTCTGCTTTTCAGCAAGAAATTGNTTTGGATTAAGTTCTCTGGTAGTTACTCTTTTACACATTAAATCTAATGCCCGTTCACATATTCCAATCCAACGCATACAATGGTGAATTCTTCCAGGNCCCAATCTTTGCTGAGCCAACATAAATCCTTGTCCAATCTCTCCAATCANATGAGTTGAAGGAATTCTACAATCTGTAAATTTAGTTTCAGCATGACTCGTATAATTTTCCCCTTCATCTCCCATTACAGGAATATTTCTAACAAGTTCAAATCCTGGGTTATCTGTTGGAACTACAAACATACTGGCTCTAGAATATTTATTTTCAGCATCNGGATCTGTTACTGCCATNACTACACAAATACTTGCTCCATCAGCTGAACTTGTAAACCATTTATTCCCATTAATCACAAAATCATCACCATCTTTNACCGCCACTGTATCCATCCANACAGGATTNGANCCNGGNTTTTGNGGTTCCGTCATNCCAAAGCAACTACGTATTTCTCCAGATATCAATGGAGAAAGGAATTTATCTTTTAACTCATCACTAGCATGGTCCTTTAATAATTCTATATTACCAATATCTGGTGCTTGAGAATTAAAACAATAATGCCCTAATAATGATTTACCTAATATTTCACTTACCTTAGCAAATTCTAATAATGAAAGACCTAGACCTCCATATTCTCCAGATAAATAAGGTGTCCATAGTCCTAGTTTCTTCACTTTATCTCTACATTGATTTAATTTTGGTAATACGTTTAAAAAGCCGTGCATTAAAAAGTCATCCTCTAAAGGGATAATATCCTCGACAACTATTTTATCAATTCTTTCTAGATAATTTTCCATATAATACTCAATTTTTAAATTTTGATACTTGTGCTCTCACGTCAAATCTAATAGTGTATCTGTGAGAATAAATAGATTTATTTAATGCTAGATTTTTTTTCTTGAGTTGCAATACTTCCTATAATCAATACAATGGAAGATACTATGATAGCTGGCAATACCTCATCTAATGAATTATATAACCCTTTAGGTAACCAATTCCAAAGTATGGGAAACTCTTTCCAAAGTAAAGTTATAATTATTCCAGACAAAATTGAAGCAACTGCACCTTCTTTAGTAGATTTTTTCCAAAATAATGCAGCTAATAATACAGGTGTGATTGATGCGCCATATATTGTATACGCATACAAAGCCCTTTCAAAAAAACCAGTTGATTTAGAAAAAGCTATTGAAACTAAATAAGCTATAATTCCAAGGATTAAAACTAATAAACGACTCAATGCGACAATTCTTTTTTCAGATGCATCTTCATTTATGTATTTTAAATAAATATCTTTAATAAGTGAATTTGCAGGGATTAAAAGAAAAGAATCTGCAGTTGAAATAATTATACCTACAATGGTTGCAAGCATAAGTGCCCCTAAAAATGTTGGTAACAAATCATAAGCTGTATGAATCAGCACATATTTTCCTACTTCATCTTTTAAAATCAAACTTGATGCAACCCAAGATGAAGCAATTATTAGTAATTCAATAATTAATACTGCAAAAATAAGAATAAATGTTGCTTTGGTTGCACTTTCATGATCCTTACTTGCAGAAAACCTTTGATACATATTAGCATCCCCTAAGACTAATAAAAATGGAGGTAAACAGAAATTGATTATATCAAACGCAGAAAAAACACTGAAAAACTGCATATGACTTGATTTATTCATTGATTCAAAGGCTAATTCCATTCCATTAAGCCCTCCAGCTTTTATCCAAAGAATAGGAAAAGCAATAACAAGACTAATAGTCATAAGAATACCATTTGCAGCATCAGTAAATGCTACACTTAGGAGACCAGCTAACATTGTATATGAAATGATAAAAATTGCTGCAATAATTGTTGCAGTTTCAATAGTAAATAATTGCGAATCTATTTGATTGGAAAAAACTGTGTATAATACTGCCCCACCAGCATTATACTGATAACTTACAATGACCATATAGGCGGAAACCAACGCAAATACACATAAATTTCTAGCTACTGATCCATATTGATCTCCTATAATTTCAGGAACAGTAAATTTTTTCACATTTCGTACTTTACCTGCAATTTTAGTTAGTAAAATAATTCCCAAAATACTACCAATAGGTAACATTAATGCAGCTACTCCTATTTCATACGTTTTTCCTGCATTACCTAATATAGAACCTGTTCCAATCCAAGTAGCAAGCATAGTGCCAACTAAAATCCATGGAGTTAAAGATCTACCTGCGAGTGCAAAATCTGACTGAGTATTTACCTTACGAGATTTGACAATACCAATACCAATCAGTATCATGAGGTATATAAATATCACATAAAAATGAATCA
>NZXJ01000067.1 GCA_002701945.1 Fidelibacterota bacterium | reverse complement strand
ACAAACGAATGATTGCCTCTGGATAAGATTAATGAATTTTTATCATTATTTGATTTTTGCTTTGAACAGAAGACGCAACCTTTTTCATCTTTATTTCTAATATAACTGATTCGCCATGGTGCCCAAAGTTGCCGCATAATTATTCATTATCATCTTTTTGAGATTCATTAATAAAACGCTTTTGTAATTCTCGAGGCAAATATTCATAATGACTAAAGCTTTCAGAGTGTAAACCTCGGCCACCTGTCAATGAACGAATAGCCGTAGAATAATGGTATAATTCAGATTGAGGAATTTTAGCTTTTATAACTTGAAAGCTCCCTTCGGTTTCCATACCCATAATCTTTCCCCTTCTACTTGATACGTCTCCCATTACATCTCCCATAAAATCTTCAGGAACTCTAACCTCTACATCCATTATTGGCTCAAGCAAACATGGTTGAGCATTATTGAATGCATCTTTGAAGGCTCCCTTACCTGCAATTTGGAATGCAATATCCTTAGAATCAACTGGATGCTGTTTACCATCATAAAAATCCACTTTTAGATCAACTACTCGATAACCAGCAAGAATTCCATCTACACAAGCGGATTGAACACCTTTTTCAACAGAAGGGACAAACACACGATCAACATTCTGGCCTACAAGCGACGAAACGAATTCTACACCTTCACCTCTTTCTTTAGGCTCAATTCGCATCCAAACCTCGGCAAATTGTCCTGCACCCCCAGACTGTTTCTTATGTCTGTATTTAGATTCACCTTTCCCTTTAATTGTTTCCCTAAAAGGTATCCTTGGTTTAAATGTATCTATATCAATACCAAATCTTCTTTGTAATCTTTGTATTGAAACTTGTAAATGCAATTCTCCTTGGCCTGATATAACCGTTTGGTGTAACTCTGGATCAACATAATAAATAAAGGTTGGATCTTCTTCATGTAAAGTTGATAGTCCAACGGCCAACTTTTCTTCATCTCCTTTAGCTTTTGGAATAATTCCCATATGAATGTTAGAATTAGGGAGTAGAACTGTATCCATAATCACCCGAAATTTCTGCGAACAAAGTGTATTGCTTGTATGGGTATCTTTTAATTTTACGACTGCACCAATATCCCCTGCATTTAAACGATTAACACTCATACGATTTTTACCATTAAGCAGAAACATTTGACCAAAACGCTCTGATTTAGACCTCGAAGTATTTAGCATATCTACGCCAGCACTAACACTCCCAGAGTAAACTCTAAAAAAGGATAAATCTCCAACATGTGCTTCACTAATAGTTTTGAACACATATACTACTGGCTCATCACCATCTAAATTAACAGATATTTCTTCATCAGATTTTGTTGATTTTGCCATAACAGTTCCTCTATCAACTGGAGATGACCCATATTTAGAAATAAACTCCATTAATCTAGTTATTCCTATGTTAATTCCTGCAGAAGTACAGAATAAAGGGATAAAATTTTGATTTTGTATTGCATCATGTATACCACTGCGCATTTCTTCTTCAGAAAGGTTCCCTTGTTCAAAAAACTTTTCAAGTAATGTATCATCTGATTCTGCAACATATTCAATTAACTCTTGGTGCAATTCTTCTACACGGCTTTTCCATTCATCCGGCAAATCTGACTCAGCATACTTACCACTCCCATCTGTATTATATGTAATAAGTTCACTGCGAAGAACGTCAACTATCTGATTAAATCCTGGCCCAGCATTTACGGGCAACTGCATTGGAAAAACATTTTTACCAAAATGATCTTTAGCTTGCTTCAAGATATCATCAAATTTTGTATTTTCACGATCTAGACCATTGATAACTAATACTTTTGGTATATTATTTTTTGATGCAAATGACCAGACTTGTTCTGTACCAACTTCAATACCATTCACAGAATGCAAAAGAACAACAGCCATATCAACAACAGCTAATGAACTGATAGCTTCTCCTATAAAGTCCAAATAACCTGGTGTATCTATAATATTAAACTTTTTGTTCATCCATTCAAGATGAAGTGGAGATGAATGGATTGAAATTTGTCTTTCATGTTCATCATGATGGTAATCTGAAACCGTATTCTTATCTTCAATAGATCCCATACGATTTATTTCTCCTGCGCAGGAAAGCATAGCTTCACAAAGCATAGTTTTGCCTGAAGCACCATGTCCCACGATAGCAAAGTTCCTTATATCTCCAGATGTAAATTCTTTCATTGTATCCTCGGATTATTATTAATAAAAACGCTAAGAATTGTAATTTAACTTGATGTACAAATCAAGTTTTTTAAAGAAATAATTTGTTATTTTGATTGCGATTGCGACTCTTCGATAAATTCTCTTAGAGAAGGGACAATATAAATATCTGATAAATCTTTTTTACTAAATTCATTAGCTAGAATTTTTAATCTTTGCTCAATAGGTTTACGCTTATTGACTACAATAAAGTTCTCATCTTCTACTAAACATGATCCTCCAGTAAAATCTCCCTTATCTTGCAGTAATTTAATATTGAGTTTTTCAGCAAGCTCCTCGAATAACGTAACTAATTTTTCTTTCTGATTGGCCATTACTACAATAAATTTTCTCTATTATCCTTGAGATATTCTACTATTTTTTTTACTTCCTCTACTCTTTCCTTATTTACAACTAAAATAGCGTCATCTGTACCTACAACTACTAGATCATTAACNCCCAANAATGCAATAAACTGCCCCTTTGACTGCANGAAATTATTATTTCCTTCAACAATCATTCCATCNCCAATAATAGTATTNCCTTCCTTATTTTTTGGACTAATTTCATGAATTACATTCCATGAACCCAAATCACTCCACTCAAATTTAGATTTAACNACATAAATATTATCTGTTTTCTCCATGAGCCCATAGTCAATTGATTCAGGAGAAATATTATGCCATATTTCATCAAAACTATCGCCTTTATCTAAGCATTTTTTAATCCTATTAATAGAATCATATAGTTCTGGCATATGTTTATCCAAAGCATTCATAAAAACATTAACATTCCATAAAAAAATTCCTCCATTCCATAAAAAATCTTTACTTTTTATAAATCTTTTTGCTAAACCTAAGTGTGGTTTTTCTGCAAACGCTTTTACTTTAAATACATTTGAATGACTTTTTATTGATTTACCTTCATGTTGAATATATCCATATGCTACAGATGGAAAAGATGGTTCCATTCCTAAAGTCACGAGTCCTTGATTATTTTTTGCAATATCTATAGAAGAATTAATTGCTTTTTCAAATTCCTTATGCCCTATAATTAGATGATCTGCAGGGAATACACCCATNGTGGCATTTTCATCTATTGCTGCTATTCTTAATGCTGCTAAAGCTATACATGGGGCAGTATTTTTAGCTTCTGGTTCAATAATTATATTTTCTGGGAGAACACCTTTTATATTATCTTTGATTTGAGTAGATAAATCTGATCTAGTTATTATAAATATATCTTCAACTTGTTTTAGTTTAAGCAATCGATCAATAGTGATTTGCAACATTGATTTTTCACCTAAAATATTAAGAAGTTGTTTAGGGTTATTATTTCGGCTCAATGGCCAGAAGCGNGTACCACTTCCACCAGCCATAATTACACAATACATGTTACTTATGTAATTTTTCTACATTTATCATTGGTAACTCTATATCCCAATTGCCACGTATTTCAATAGTATCTGGTATCATATAAAACCATTCAGCAGGAACTAGTGGTTTTACTGTACCAAAACTATATTTATTATCATTATTGTAATCGTTAAAAATAGTAATAGTATACCTACCTTCAGGAACTTGATTAAAATGTAATTCTTTTTGTGAATTTACGAACGATAACTTTTTAAGTTCCTTATTTTCAACATTTAATAAGGATGCTCCTATTGAACTGATTTCTTCTCCTTCAATTGGAATCTTTAGCCCCCCGTATCTTAAAAGTTTCGCTGTATTAATTTTTAATTCAATAGTTGAGTCCTGTAATATATTATCATGTATTTTTAATAAATAATTTGTTTCGGGTTCCCAGTTATTTTGCGGCATTATATTTACCTGCATTGGGCTAACAATTATTAATTTTTCTTTTACTTGTATCGTATCATTTTTAAATAGTTGATAAACAGTTTTATTATTACTTGGAATGGGTTTAGAAAACTTCAATTCTACAAACTCTCCTTCATTCAAATTATTTGGTGATATAGTAATATCTGTTTTAGGTGAGGTTAGATTTATTAAACTAGTATCAAAATCTGAAAATGAAAAATTTACCGAGGACGAGTCAATATAGATTTTTTTATCAATATATAAATTATTGACAAAAACTTTAAAATTTTCTGGTTTCGTTTCCAATAAAGGATCAATAAATATTAAAGAACTTTCATCTTCCGGATCTATAAATGAGTTTGATACATTAATTATTTTATTATCATGAACAATTTTTAATTGATAATCTTTGTTTAAATTTTTTAATGAACGATTAAATAATATTCTTGCCCAGTTATTACCTTTCCATTCTCCATTAAGTAGTTTTAATTGATGATTCATATTACCCATTAACATATTTATGTTTGTAATAATCTCATCATCTTCAACGGATATCATTTTATTCCAATTTAAACCAAATTTCATTCTGTTTTCATTAAGGAGCATACCTGCAAAATTTCTATCTAAGCATAAAATTAAATAATCTGCATTAGATAAATATTGAAAGGTAAATACTCCATTATTTGATACATCAGTCACGTAGGTAGGGTTTGTAAAATAAATATCTTCAAGATTATTATTTTTTATTTGCCATAAATGAACTGATGATTTTTCTTCGCTATAAACTATACCAGAAATGGAACCTTTAGAAATTTTGTCCCCAGTACTATAAGCTAATGATATAGCATCAGATAATTCGACTCCATGCTCATCTTTTATATCTCTACTTAAATTAATAACATACGTTTGATCGATTTCAAGATCATCTGGCAAATCAATAATTACTATTTCACCCTTTGATATAATTGATAAATCGTTTTGGAGAATGGGAAAAATACGAATCCCTTTTTCAATACTATTTGAATCCATGTACTCCGAAAACTTTAAAACAATTTCTTGCCCTTTGTAATTTAATGATCCGCTTGGTGGATCTACGCTAACAAGGTAAGGTGGCGTAGTATCCTTTGGCCCACCGCTGGGTGGTTTTATTACTGCGCAGAATTGAATATAAAATATTGAACTAAAAACTATAAAACTTCGAAAAAGAAAATAATAATTGCTTAGAGAGTTCATTGACGTTTCAAATTTATGGGAATTTCACTAATAAATGTCATATCTCTTTTGGTCAATCTAGCTTTAATACACCAAACATTTACTCCACAATTATATGCTTTATTCAATGCAGTACAAAAAACTGGGTCCCTGTCCCACATTGGTTGAAATACACTTGCATCTGAACGTTGAATTACAAAAATAATACCTGCCTGAAATCCGCTTTTTACCAGTTTAGTTAATTCCTGAACATGTTTTTTACCTCTTTCAGTAATTGCATCAGGGAATTTTGCAATACTGTTTTCAACAAAAGTTACTGATTTCACCTCTAGGTAAAATGGTTTTTTCTCTTTATTCAATAATAAAAAGTCGAACCTATGTTTTCCATATTTTACTTCCTGTTTTTCAATTCTAAATCCTTTAAGAAACGATATATTATTTGATTCAATGCATTCTTTTATGAACTTGTTGGGTAATGTTGAAATAAGTGAAACTAATTCTCCGTTAAAATTTGTAAGTACAGTAGTATATTTTGTTTTTCTATTTTTAGAATATTTTTCTTTTCTCAAAAATAATTCTCTACCAGGAGTAAGTATTTCTTTTAAACGACCAGGGTCTGGTAAATGACTTTTAAAATATTTATTGCCAACTTTCACAATTGTTAAAAAACGATTTGGTCTTTCAACAAAAGTACCTTTGATTAATGGGCCTTCAATTTTCACTATTAAATTTCTTAGATATTTATGAATTATTCCATAAAGGAGTGAATCGAATAATTGTTTTTTATTGTGTAAATTTGTTGTAGCAATTACTATGCCTCTTGTTCCTTCATATATAAAAAAATTAGCGAGCTATAAGCCAGGGGCTAATATNGATGATATTAAAAAAGAAAAATCATTAATAAATGTAATAAAGCTGGCATCTAATGAAAACTCTATGGGCCCATCCCCAATGGCTGTGTCTGCAATTAATAAAAGTATAAATAAAATTAATCGTTANCCTGATGCTCCTGGTAAAAAACTTCGTAAAAAACTGGCATCAAAATTTAATGTTAAATCTGAAAATGTAATAATTGGTTCAGGCTCTGAGGGTATAATGTCAAACATATTAAGAACATTTTTATTAACTGATGACGAAATTATAGGGGCAGCAAATTCTTTTATTGGGTTTCGTGTATTAGCTACTGCAACTGGCAGAAAAATAAATTGGGTTAATATGAAAAATCATAAAATTGATCTCAATGAAATAATAAGAAATATTAATGATTATACAAAAATTATTTATATAGCAAATCCAGATAATCCAATGGGTACATATATCACAGATAAAGAGTTTGATAAGTTTTATCAATCTGTACCTGAGCGCGTATTAGTTATTCTTGATGAGGCTTATTTTGAATATGCAAATCATTTAGATGATTATCCAAATTCTATGACATATAGATATGATAATGTTATAACATTAAGAACTTTTTCTAAAGCATATGGGCTAGCGGGTCTAAGAATTGGCTATGGCTTCTCTCATGAAACCTTAATTAATAATTTACTGAAAGTAAAAGTTCCTTTTGACCCCTCTTTTACTGCTCAGGTTGGTGGATTGGCAGCATTAGATGATGATGAATTCATGAATAAAACTATTAACTTAAATATAATTGAAAAGGAAAAAATAGAAACTAAGCTCGATGAATTAGGGATAGAGCGCATACCTTCTGCAGCTAATTTTATAACAACTCATTGGGATACTGAAATAAAAGCTAAAACCATAACACAAAAAATGCTAGATCGAGGAATTATATTAAGACATTTAGTATCTTTTGGTTGGCCAGAACACGTAAGAATTTCTATTGGATTAGAAAATGAGAACGAAAACTTTTTACAAACACTTGAAAAAATTATTTAATTATGAATACGTATAATATAAATGGGTTTGATTATTGTGAATTATATGTTAGTAATGCAAAACAGGCCGCTCATTTTTATCGTACTGCTTTAGGGTTCTTTCCAATTGCATATTGTGGTTTAGAGACTGGGTCTAGAGATCGTGTAAGCTATGTATTAAAGCAAAATCAAATTAGGTTTGTTCTTACATCGCCTTTAAAAAATAATTCAGAAATAAGCGAACATATTTCAAATCATGGAGATGGCGTTAAAGATGTATCATTTACAGTAAATGATGCTGAAGCAGCATGGAAAGAAAGTACTGAGCGTGGGGCTAAAAGTATTAGAAAACCTCAGTTATTGTCAGATGATAGAGGTGAAACTATAATTGCTACAATTAAAGCTTTTGGAGATACAAACCATACATTTGTACAAAGAGATAATTATAAAGGGGTTTTCTTACCGGGTTATGTTGTATTTGAAAATAATTTAATCGCTGACCCCACAGGACTTATTCATATTGATCATGTTGTAGGTAATCAGCCAAATGGTGAAATGCAGACTGTCTGCAATTTTTATGAAAAAGTTTTTGGTTGGCATCGATTTTGGTCAGCAGATGACAAAGATATATCGACCGATTATTCAGCTCTGCGTTCAATAGTAATGGCAAATGAAAATGAAAAAATTAAAATGCCTATAAATGAACCTGCTAAAGGGCTAAGAAAATCTCAAATACAAGAATTTATAGATTATTATAATAGTCCAGGTATTCAACATATTGCTATGTCAACAAAAGATATAATTGAAACTGTTACAAAACTAAGAGATAAAGGTGTTCAGTTTTTAAATACACCAAATTCATATTATGAAAATTTATCAGAGCGAGTAGGTGATATAGATGAGAATTTAGATGTAATTAAAGACTTGGGTATCTTAATAGATAGAGATGAAAATGGATATATGCTCCAAATTTTTACCCAACCTTTACAAGATAGGCCAACCCTTTTTTATGAAATTATTCAAAGAAAAGGCTCAAATAGTTTTGGTAAAGGAAACTTTAAAGCTCTTTTTGAATCTATAGAAAATGAACAGAAAAAACGTGGTAATTTATAACTAATAATTCAAATAGATTTTTAGACTATAGTAATGAAATTTGCAACATATACAACATTTAAAGGGGAAAAGCCTCGTTTTGGTTTTTTAATTGAGGATAGTGTTGTTGATGTGATGAGATCATCTATCTGGGTGAACGAAAATAATAAGAATTCAACTTTCCTATCCATACCTAGTACGTTAAAACTTGCTTTAAATGAATGGAATGAAAACTTGACTAAACTTATGGATTTGGAAAAACATATTTCAAACTTAGACTATTCTTCCCTGCAGGTTAATGGAAAGTCAGTNTCAATAAATTTAAATAATGCTAATCTTCTCCCTCCAGTNCCAAATCCTTCAACTTTTAGAGATTTTTACGCATTCGAACAACACGTTAAAGCAGCAAGGAAATTAAGAGGACTTGAAATGAATCCCGATTGGTACAAAATACCAATCTTTTATTTCTCNAATACAACAGAATTATATGGACATAAGGAAGATATTCCTTATCCCATAGGAACAAAAGAATTAGATTTTGAATTAGAGATTGCAGTTATAATTGCTAATGGTGGAAAAAATATTGACAAAAAGAATGCAGATAAATTTATCGCTGGATATACAATATTAAATGATTGGTCTGCAAGAGACCTTCAACGTGAAGAGATGCAAATGAATCTTGGGCCGGCAAAAGGTAAAGATTTTGCAAATAGTTTTGGTCCATATATGGTCACTCCAGATGAATTAAGTGACAGTTGGAAGAATGATAAAATGAATCTCAGAATGACATGTTATGTAAATGATAAATTAATTTCAGATGGTAATACAAACGATCTCTATCATTCTTTTCCTACAATGCTACAACGCGCAAGTATGAATGTAGATCTAAAGCCAGGTGATTACATTGGTTCTGGGACTGTAGGTACTGGATGTATACTAGAATTAAGACCTGAATCAATAGGTGGTTGGTTAAAAAAAGGTGATACTGTGCGTCTAGAAATTGATTGTATAGGCGTACTAGAAAACACAATTATATAAACAATATGCCTTTTTACCAAAAAAGAGGGGAAATACCGAATAAAAGACATATTCAATTTCGGGATAAGAATAAAAATTTGTATTATGAAGAATTAATAAGCAGACAAGGCTTTAGCTCATTATATTCTAATACTTACCATATTAACCCTCCAACCATAATTAAAAAAGTAGGTAAGTTTAAACAAATTAAAAAAGAACGGGCACAAGAGGCCCACAGACATCATCATATAAGATCATTTGACTTGAAATCTGAAGGTGATGCAATAAGCTCTAGACTGCTACTTTTTTATAATGATGATGTAGACTTATCTATTGCCAAGGTAGATAAATCAATGAAAACGTTTTACCGCAATGGACATAATGATGAAATTATTTTCATCCAGAGAGGGTCTGGAAGTTTTTATTCTAACTTTGGAAACATGAAATTGAAACAAGGCGATTATGTTATTATTCCACGAGGCATAATATGGAAAATGAAAGTTGAAGAAAAAATGAGTCAATTTATTATTGAAACTAGTGGGCCAGTTGAGACACCTACAAAATATCGTAATAGCCATGGACAACTTTTAGAACATTCTCCTTACTCAGAAAGAGATATACGAACCACTCAATTAGATAAACCAATAATAGATGGACCTTCTATTATAAAAACTAAATTAAATAATGGGTTTCAAGAATATGAATATTCTCATCATCCTTTTGATATTATAGGTTGGGATGGTTACTATTACCCTTGGATATTAAATATTGATGATTTTATGCCTNTAACTGGAAAAATTCATCAACCACCACCAGTTCATCAAACTTTTCAAGCTCCAGGATTAGTGGTTTGTTCATTTGTCCCTAGAATGTTTGATTATCATCCTGAAGCAATACCTGCACCATATGCCCATAGTAATATTGATTCTGATGAGATTCTATTTTATGCAGGAGGTGAATTCATGAGTAGAAATAATATCCAGGAAGGTTCTATAACCTTTCATCCCAGCGGATTACCACATGGTCCTCATCCAGGAAAAATTGAAGAGTCAATTGGAAAAGAGAAAACTAATGAACTTGCAGTTATGGTTGATACATTTAAACCTTTATCTATATCAGCTAAAGCAAAAGAAGCAGATGATATTGATTATCCAATGTCTTGGAAAAAATGATTATTGACCCAGCTAAATCATCTTTTCAAGATAATCATAAAATTATGATTGGATCAATATTACCTAGGCCTATAGCTCTTGTATCTACTATATCATTGGATGGAAATAATAATTTAGCTCCATTCTCATATTTTAATGGNGTCTGTTCTAATCCTCCTTCAATTATGTTTGCCCCTGCACGAAGAGGATATGATGGAAAAATAAAAGATACACTAAATAATATAGANTCAACAAAAGAGTTTGTAATTAATATCGTATCCGAAGATTTTGCTTCACAAATGGTATCATGTTCTACTGATTATGAACCAGAGATAGATGAATTTNATATTTCAGAACTCACTCCTATCAAAAGTACAAAAATTAAATCATCGCGTGTACAAGAAGCTCGAATCAGTTATGAATGCATATTGCAACAAATTATACCAGTTGGCAATTCNGGTCCAGGTGGTGGTTTTGTAGTCATTGGAGAAATAGTTCTATTTCATATTGATGATGAATTATATAATAATGGTTACATAAATATACAGAAATTAAACCCTATCGGTCGACTTGCTGGTGATAACTACACTCGTGTAAATGATACACTAGTTATAAAAAGAAAAATTAAACCAGATTAAAGATAAATAATGTCTGAATCAGTTTCAGACCGAATTTATNATGCCCAATGCCTTGGGAATATTGAACCGGTCGAATATATAGTCCCTTATCCTAATATTTNTTCGTTGTTAGAAGGTGAAAATGTAAAGTTTGGANATAATTATTTATTTTTGGATCAAAAAATAACTAATAATGATTTTTTAATACTTATAAATCAGGCTTCTAATTGGTTTAGTGAAAAAAAGATTGGCACTAAAAATAGAATTGTAATCGAAAATATTGATTTTCCAATTGCTGAAATTATTGTTTTTGCAATTTGGGCAACTGGTAATTCAGTAATCATTTCAAATGAATTAATTAGTAAAAAGAATTTTGATATGCTTAAACCAAAAATGATTCTTAATAATTCAAACTGCCCTTCAATAAAATTATTACAAAAATATTCGAGTGAATTTACTCCATTATTTAGAGCATCTTTGCATCATGAAGCATTATTATTTTATAAAAAGAATAAATTTATTCAACTTAGTCATTATAATCTTTTAGTAAATACAAATGGTATATATAAACATCTAGATTTAAAAAGAGGAACAACATTAAAAATAAACCTTCCTTCTACATCTACAGCATGGATAATTCTTCAGATATTATTACCATTGTACGCAGGAATAGCTATTTCTGATAAAAACCCTGATTTAATAATTGGTCTAGAAAAACAATATAATAAAGCTGATTATTTAATAAAAATGCGATGGGGTACGATTTCAAAACAGTTAAATATTATTCATATTCTGGAAGAAAATACTGGGGTAATCTCTTTCGGAGATAAACCAATTCATATGACATCTATTGAAATAAAAAAAAATAAAATAAGTGTAAAAGGTCATTCGATAATGATGGGATATACTAATATGAAAAGTAATTCTGAAATTTTTAAAGACAGTTCGATGATCATTCAAAATAACTCAGAATAAATTATCATTTACATACTTAAGCATTTCAGACTGGGTTCTTAAATGCCCTAATCGAGTTTCAATATTAATATATCGAATATTTTTTCTATAAGCGTACCAGGATAAAGAACCATCATCATTTTCAATTTGCTTATCTTGCAATACAACATTGAATGGTGATTTTTTTAACAAATCATAATCTTCTTTATTAGTGCAAATAAAAAAATTATGATGATGGGGATGATTTGTATTTTTTATTGAAACTTCTGTACTCAAAGGAATTTCATTATCTATTGAATACTCACGAATATTATTATGTAAAGAAATTAATAGCCCTCCATCTGGTGGAGAAATACTCTTAAAAAAATTTTCTCTATCATTGCTAATTAATTCAATAGTTTTATTTATTTGAGATTTTGAAATATTTCTATTTAATTTTTTGAGATTTTTTTTCACACCAACATTGGTAAATATTCGATTTGGATCTAACATATATCCATTAATTAAAACTTCTCTTTCCTTATTATTAATTAGAAAAGCAGTTCCATGATTTTCTTTCAAATATTTTCTGATCAATAATTCTGCAGTTTTCTCATCTCCATGTATCCATATATATCTTCTATTAGATTCTCCATTAATTAAAATCTCAAATTTCACACCAGCAAAATCAATGAAATTATTAATTTTATCCTTACCATGAAGACAGATGGATGAAAGCATTAAAAGAATTATAGAGAATAATAAATAATTATTTCTCTTTATTGATAATATTTTTTTCAAGATAATACTTTATTTAATGTTTTTGAATTAATATTTCCCCCACATATTACAATCACAACCCTTTTCCCAAAAAATTTATTTTTTCTTTTAATCAATGCTGCAATTGCAGCTCCAGCAGAACCTTCAATTAATTGATGATGATCATTAATTGCATTCTTAATACCTAACTTAATTTCATTCTCTGTAACTAAAACAAAATCATCAATAATTTCTTTACAAATATCAAATGTAATTGATCCTTCTTCAACCCCTCCAGCTGTTCCATCTGATAATGTTTCTTTTGATGGAAGATCTAGTATCCTACCTGCATTAAGAGATTCATACATAACACAAGAGTTTTTTGGTGAACAAGCAATAATTCCCGCTCTAGGTTGAACTTGCTTTAAATAACCGCCTATACCGGATATGAGCCCACCGCCTCCAACAGATATAATTACTTTATCTATATTGTTTAATTGATTATCCAGTTCAACCCCAATAGTCCCTTGACCTGCAACTATCATGGGATCATTATAAGGTGATATGTATGTGGAGCCATAATTATTTGAAATTTCTTGTGCTCTAAATTCTGATTCAATACAATCTTTTCCATAAAANTCAACCATGCCACCTAATTTTTTAATATTCTCTAGTTTATTACTTGCTATATTTTTTGGAACAATAATTTTCCCCTGCACATCTAAAATTTTCATTGCCAAAGAAACAGCTGCTCCATGATTTCCGGTGGATGCAGTTACAATTCCATTATTTCTTTGACTAGAGCTAAGTGAGGTTAATTTACTTATCGCACCTCGAAATTTAAATGATCCTGTTTTTTGAATATTTTCGAGTTTAAGATATACTTCCCCTTTAATTAANTTGCTTAAAGAGGGTGAATAATCTAAAGGTGTTTTACGTATATAATTTTTTGACCGATCATAGGATGCGAGCACATCATCAGGAAATGTTATCATAAAGTTTTATTTGAAAACAAACGTTATAAAGAATTAAATATAGATTACAAATAATCTAATAGTATTTATTCAAGAACAAAAAAATATTTCTTTAAATAATAATATACTATTGTCCTTGATCTTCAAGAAAAAGAGCTTTATTCACATTTGCAAAAAATTGTCGAAAGAATTCTGGCTCATGTATTCCCCCAGTGCTCAATATTTTACCATCTTGTTCGATTTCACCGCTTGCGCTAACACGAATCTTTGTATTGGCATCATTAATATCATTAAGATTGATCGTAACCTTATATCGAAAAATACGAGGACCAACTGGACCTGAATCACCATTACTTCCTCCTGAACCTAAATTAATAGTATGACCATCTCTATCCCTGCGTTTATCACCACTATCATCATCATCATCAAAAATAAGATTTAAAAGTATAATCGCTGCTCCTGCTATAAAAACAATAGGTATCAATGCCCCTAAACCAGAAACTTGATTATTATTAGCAGGATTATCGACAGATAGTGGAGCCTGACCCTTTTCTGTAGTTCTACTTGCAGTAATTAGTCCAATATCTGAATTCAAGACATCGATTGTATAATCCATATCTTGTAATGCATTAATAGATGCCTTCAAAACTGTTTTCATNTCCTTAGAAAAACTGCGTGTTTCCATGGCGCGAGCTACTGCAGTAGGAGGTTTAACGGTTGGTTTTTGCGGAGANGCACAACCAATTAATGATGTACATAAATAAAGAATTAATGAACTATGCAGTATTTTACCCTTCAAAGTAGAAGGGTATAATAAACGATGAAACATCTAATATTTTAAACTTTGATAAGTAAAATCCAATACGTTCTTTTTGTCATCGAAAGTAATAATCACAGTAAGCGATTTTGAAGAAGAACTACTTGAAGCATTNCTTTTACCGAAAAATAAGAACCAAAACCCTCCTGATTCTGAATTTTTATCTGAAGAGATACGATCATAAGTCCATACTTCTCTTCCTTGTGTATCTTTTGTTACAATATTAGGAGAGCCTAAAACATCCATTACTTCAGACTGACTTTGACCTTTATATATTTTACTTTGAACAGCCCCCAAAGTTAGGTCATTACTGTTAGTTGGCACATTAGGAGCACAACTAAATAGTATTATAGAAGATAAACTGATAAGTGTAATTGTTTTCATTTCACTCTCCTTGTATCTTTAATTATAAGAGTATTATATAATATTTAACTTACACTGTAGAACTTAGTTCCATAAAAATAATATAGATTAATCTAAATCATGTAATACATCTAAAGCATGTGTTTTCACAGATACTTTTGAATATGAATTAATTATTGTTCCATCCTCATCTATTACATATGTAATTCGATAAATTCCTTCATATTCTCTTCCATACATTTTTTTTAAACCCCAAGCATCATATGCTTTTAAAACATTAGTTGATTCATCACTAAGCAAAAGAAATGGGAAGCTCTGTTTTTCACAAAAATTTTTTTGTTTTTTTGTTGAATCAGCACTCATACCTATAACTGCAATATTTTTATCTTTAAATTTTTTGAATTCATCACGGAACCCCTGTCCTTCATTTGTTCATCCAGGTGTACTTGCTCTTGGAAAAAACCAAAGAACAACCCTTTGCCCCTTAAAATCTGATAATGATACAGAATTTTCATCACCATCTAATAATGTAAAATCAGGAGCCTTATCTCCAATCTTCAACATACACTTTCTCCTTATACTTCAATTTTTGACCATCTCATTCGGTCATCATTGGATAAAATCATCTCATTGACAATATGTATTGCCTGCTTCTGGCCAGTCCAAACTAGAAGATCTAAAGCCTCATCTATCGTGACCCATTTATGATCACAATGTTCATCAGACAATACTACTTCTTTAGTATCGACTTCAATGCCAAATACAGGAACTAAATTAATTCTATCATCCTTTGCTTCATAAAACTTACTAACATGGTCTGCAATAAACATTTTCTTAGGTGTTAAACCTGTCTCTTCATGTAATTCGCGTTTAGCGGTTTGCCATGATTTTTCATCTTTTTCAATCTTTCCAGCTACACCCTGCCAAATGTGCTCGTACATCTTTGTTTTTGAACGTTTCAAGAGCAGAAATAAAATACTATTTTTAGTATTTATATAAACATATGCATCAATAACTCTTATTTCCATTTTTGCCATCATTACATCCTTTGATCATTTGAGTGCTTATTTAAAAACTGCTTCGACCATTTATCAAAACTATTTTTGCTTATTTCATTTCGGATTGTTCCCATAAGTCTCATATAAAAAGTAATATTATGCATTGAAGCTAATCTTAATCCTAACATTTCATTAATATTAAATAAATGACGTAAATATGATCTAGTATAATTATTACATAAAGTACAGTTACATTCCTCATCAACGGAATTAAAATCATCTGTGAAACGCGAATTTTCTATATTAATTACTCCTTCNGAGGTAAAAAGTTGACCATTTCTTCCATTACGTGTTGGTAAAACACAATCAAACATATCAATACCTAGACTGATTGAACGAACAAGGTCTGTTGGTCTACCAACACCCATAAGATACCTNGGCTGATCTTTGGGTAAAATTTCATCCATCATTGATATAATATCAAACATTGCTTCTTTTTCTTCACCAACAGCCAGACCGCCTATTGCCATACCACATGTACTATAAGATATTAATTGATTCACACTTTTTATTCTTAAATCAGGATAAACACCGCCCTGAACTATGGGGAATAAACATTGGTTCCAATTATATATTGATTTGTTATTTTCCAAATAACTTTTACATCTTTTGATCCATTTATTAGTTTGTTCAACTGCATTATCTATAACTTTTTTATCTTCACCTCCTGCAGGACATACATCAAATGCCATTATAATATCTGAACCTAATGATTGTTGTATTTCCATAGAAATTTCTGGTGAAATAAATTGGGAACTACCATCAATATGAGATTGAAACTTTACACCCTCATCAGAAATATTATTTAGTTTTGCTAAAGAATAAACTTGAAAACCACCACTATCAGTTAAAATAGATTTATCCCAATTCATAAATTGATGTAATCCTCCACCTTGCGCGATAAGCTTATGACCTGGTCTCAAAAATAAATGGTACGTATTACTTAAAACGATATTTGTATTTATATCATATAGTTCTTTTGGTAGTATTGTTTTAATTACGCCATTTGTTCCAATCGGCATAAAAACAGGTGTCTCAATCTCAGAATGATCAGTTGTTATTAAACCATTTCGAGCAGAAGAATTATTATTGAATGAAATTATAGAAAATTTCAAAGTTTAGAATAAGTGATTTAATACTTCTTTGACATTTTGGAACCCTGAAATCTTAATTTTATAATCTGACTTTTTCATACGTTTAAGATTTGATTCAGGTATAATAATATTTGTGAACCCTAATGCTTCAGATTCTTTAACTCTTTTATTCATGTTTGGAACTGATCTTAATTCACCAGATAAACCAACTTCACCCGCTAATACAGTATTGTTCGGAATAATAAAATCTTTTGCGCTAGAAGCTACAGCTATAATAACAGCAAGATCTGTTGATGGATCACTTATATGAAAACCACCAACAAGATTAATAAATACATCTTTTGCACCAATTGACATCCCAATTCTTTTTTCTAAAACCGCCAACAACATTGATAAACGTTTATAATCAAGTCCATTAGAATTTCTTTGTGGAGTTCCAAAGTTTGCGCTAGACACTAAAGCCTGCACTTCAACAAGTAAAGGGCGTGTACCTTCCAATGCAGGGAAAATTGCAGACCCTGGAACTTCAAGAGTTCGTTCTGCTAGAAAATATTCAGAAGGATTTGATACTTCATTCAATCCGTGCTCATTCATTTGGAATATTCCTACCTCATTTGTAGTGCCAAACCTATTCTTAATAGAACGAAGTATTCGATGATCAAATCGAGAATCTCCCTCAAGATACAGTACAGTATCAACCATGTGTTCAAGCATTCTTGGGCCAGCGATTATTCCTTCTTTAGTTACATGACCAATAACAATAATTGAAATTTTATTTTGCTTTGCTACAGCTAGTAATTGCTGACCACAATCTCTTATTTGACTAGGAGATCCTGCAATTGACTCAACATTATTACTAAAAATATTTTGAATAGAATCAATAATTAATAATTTTGGAGATATTAGTGCTAATTGCTCTATAATTAGCTCAACATTATTCTCAGTTGATAAATGTATTTTATCAGTAGATATATTTAATCGCTTTGCTCTTAAAGCAAGTTGTTCTTCACTTTCTTCAGCAGAGACGTATAATACATTATATTTTAAACCAGGTATTATTTGTAATGCTAACGTTGACTTGCCTATGCCTGGACTTCCACCAAGTAATATCATAGAACCTGGCAATATACCTCCACCTAATACTCTATCAATTTCACGAATACCTGTAGTTTGACTTTTTAATATTCCATCTTTTAATACATCGTCAAGATTTGATGGATTTTTTGTCTGACCATTAGATCTTGAGCGAGATTTAGTATTTACTTTAAACTCGCCTAATGTTCCCCATTCATTGCAAGATGGGCATTGACCATTCCATTTAGCAAATTGGTCCCCACATGATGAACAAAGAAATACCGTCTTAATCCTGGACTTTGACATGATTAAAAAGAATAATTAGTGTAAAATAAGAATTTCAGGCTACCAGTCGGTACCAATGGAAAAATAATACTGGGGTTTTGAATATCCATTTGGATTAACATCCCACGCGGTATCTACTCTAATTAAAACAGGACCTAAAGGGATTTTAACTCCAATACCTGTTCCCGCAATAATTGCACTTGCACCATCTGGCAATCTACTATCACCATACTTATTTCGTAAAGCTTCTATTGAATTAAATTCATCTATATCATCCCAGGCAGCACCCACATCAAGAAATAAATAGGTACCAAAATTTGAGAAAACAAATTTATTAGGGATGCCAAAAGCAAATAAAAATGGAAACCTAAACTCAAAATTCATTAAAAGAGTATTGCTTCCTGTCCTTTCCCAAAAACGATATCCCCTCATTGGAAAAATAAAATCTGATAAGTATACATCTATTAACATTGATGTATTACTTGTGTCAATAGGTTGACTCCTGAATCGACTATCATCTTCAACTCCAAGCGTCTCTCCATTCCCCGCTATCCAGTTCTGTAATCCTCCAAGAATAAATTTTTGTGGATTAGGACCAAAGCTTTTACCATAGGTTAGCCTGCTTGCTAAACTAGTATATCTACTAAACATAAAGTATTTTCTAAAATCTAATTTAAGTGTCTGATATTTTAGCTTACTCTGTCCAGCTCCAGGACTAATACTTATGGTTGTATTTTGACGAAAACCATCAATTGGGCCAGTATATCCATAAACAGTATTATCAAATATATAACTTGCAGTGTACATCATAACATCAGCAGCATCCCTTGCGCTTTCATAATAACTACCGTAAGAAGAATAATAGTCTTGTTGAAATAAACGATAATCAATTTTATTATATGATATACCAGTATCGAATCTATTGAACCTATTGATTGGATATGACATTATACCCTGAAAACCATAGAAACGTAATCTATATAAATTGCCGTAATAATCAGAAGTTCCATCAGCTTGGTGAAAAATAGATAGGTAATAGTCTGCACGATTTTTTAAATAACCATACGTAAAATAATAATCGCTCTTATCTAAACTAATTACTAACTCAGTACCAAGTGATATTTGGTGATCCCCAAGCACATCACTAAATGCAAACTGTGTCATGCCCTGAGCACCAAAAAAAGTATTATAACTTGCGTATCCAGATACAATATCCATCGTTAATCTTGTCTTATATGGTTGAGGGATATAATCGCCATCAGCAGTAATAAGTGAATCTGATACTTGGAATTGTGTGGAGTCAGGTTTACTAGACTCATTGTCTCTATTATAATTTCTATATTCTGGAGCAAAAATAAAATTTGAATAATCAT
>NZXJ01000066.1 GCA_002701945.1 Fidelibacterota bacterium | reverse complement strand
ATTGATATTCCTGAATACCACAATTTAACCTATGCAGATTTCGCAGTTGAAAATCAATATCATCCTGATTGGGATAAATTTAACATTTGGGATTTAGTTGCCAATAATGATGAGGAATGCTTTCGAGCGTATTCCATGGCAAACCACCCCGCTGAAGGAAACAAAGTTATGTTAAATGTACGTATTTCAACACCTCCGCCCCCGCTTTGGGATACAGCGCCTCCTGGAATTGCATCGTCATATATATTTAATCTTAAAGAAGGTGACAAAGTAACTATTTCAGGTCCTTATGGTGATTTTTTTGTAAAGAATACGGATAGAGAAATGATATATATTGGAGGCGGTGCTGGTATGGCACCAATGCGCAGTCATTTATTTGATTTATTTCATACTCAAAAGACAAATAGAAAAGTCTCATTTTGGTATGGAGCTAGATCTTTAAGAGAAATGTTTTATGAAGAAGACTTTGATGAAATTGTTGAAAACTTTCCAAACTTTTCTTTTCATGCTGCAATGTCTGAACCTTTACCAGAAGATGATTGGAATGGTCCAACTGGGTTTATTCATCAAGTGCTTCTGGATAGCTATCTTAATGAACATGATGACCCTACTGAGGTAGAATATTATCTCTGTGGGCCTCCACCAATGATTGATGCGTGCCAAAAAATGCTTTATGAATTAGGTGTTGAACCTGAAATGATTGCTTATGATAGTTTTGGATAATAACTCAGATTAAATTGTATTAGTATCTGATAGTTCTCCTTCACATTTATTAACATCTCCCCCGCAAACCGAACAAGATCCATCAGGATTTCCTCCACATGAGCCACTTAATGGTTTATTATTAAAAATTATACCTACTGACATTAGAAGAATAGCCAGTAGGAGAATGATTATTCCAATAATTATATCCATTTGTAAATTTAATCTAAATAAATCAATTCTTTGATCATGATTTAGTTTANTGAATATTTATTATGAATTAATTATGAATNCACTAATTTTAGAACTTACTTTTTAAGAAAAATAATTAATTAAGAAATGAAATATTTAAAAAATATNANNNTACTTTTATTATTATCAAGCTTTTCATTCGCAGCNAGNGGAGGTGGAGATANTCATGCCCCGCATCTTGATGGATCATTATTATCTATTTATTGGGTGATACCTTTTGCAGGTATTCTTCTATCTATTGCCATCTTTCCACTTGTAGCACCACACTTCTGGCACAAAAATTTTGGTAAAGTTTCTTTATTTTGGGCTATAATTTTACTTATTCCGTTATTACTCAACCAACATATTGGTTTTTCAATTACCCTGTATGAGGTTTTACATGTTGGTCTACTNGAATATATTCCATTTATAATANTATTATTAGCATTGTTTACAATTTCTGGAGGTGTNAGTCTTAAAGGTAGTCTNGTTGGTAAGCCTATTGTNAATGTATTAATTATTCTAATAGGNACCTTGCTTGCTAGTTGGATGGGAACTACTGGTGCAGCAATGTTATTAATTCGACCTCTTATTCGTGCAAACAAAAATCGTAAGTATAAAGTGCATACAGTTGTGTTTTTCATATTCTTAGTTGCTAATATTGGAGGTTCCTTAACTCCTTTGGGTGACCCACCTTTATTTCTAGGATTTTTGAAAGGTGTTTCTTTCTTCTGGACAACGTCAGCTATGTTTTTACCAATGTTAATGGTAGTATGCTATNTAATTATTGTTTATTTCCTTATGGATAGCTATTTGTATAAAAAAGAAGATATTTCCACTATTGAAAATATAGATGACTCAAATAAGGAAAAACTNTCATTAGAAGGATCATTCAATTTATTATTACTTGTTGGTGTAATAGCAGCTGTTTTATTAAGTGGTTTTTGGAGACCGAATATTTATTTTTCAATTTTTCATGTTCATGTAGAATTGCAAAACTTAACTCGAGACATTTTACTTCTCATGTTATCATATATAAGTTGGATACGTACATCACAAAGCATAAGAGAGGCAAANGAGTATACGTGGTTCCCAATTATAGAGGTTGCAAAACTATTTGCTGGAATATTTACTACAATTATTCCTGCAATAGCAATATTGAAGGCTGGTGATAAAGGTGCTCTATCGGCCGTCATTCAATCTGTATCTAATGAATCTGGGCCTGTAAATTTCATGTATTTTTGGTTAACTGGAATTTTATCTAGTTTCTTAGATAATGCTCCAACTTATCTCGTATTTTTTAATACTGCAGGTGGAGATCCTGCCCATCTTATGACAGATTANTATACTACACTTTTAGCTATTTCTGCGGGCGCTGTATTTATGGGTGCAAATACATATATAGGAAATGCTCCTAATTTTATGGTTAAATCCATATCTGAATCTTCAGGTATTGAGATGCCTAGCTTCTTTGGATATTTGATTAAATATTCTATACCCATTTTGTTTCCTATTTTCTTTATTGTAAGTATAGTCTTTTTCTAGTGCGTATTACTAAAGTTACCACAAAAACAGGNGATAAGGGNAAGACGGCACTTGCTGATGGCTCNAGAGTTAATAAAAATAGTTTACGTGTCCATTGTTTAGGTTCTATTGATGAATTAAATACTTTTATTGGTTTTGCTGCTGCTATATTACCTGAAAAACCTGAGATTGATTTAAAATCTATTCAAAATGACTTACTAAATATTGGTGCAGAAATTTCTATTCCAAACTCTGATAAAAAATTCATTAATCAAGATCGAATTATTTANCTTGAAAAAGAAATTGAATTAATAAATAATGAGTTACCTCCATTAAAAGAATTTATTTTGCCAGGAGGTAATGATTTATGTTCAAGAATACATATGGCAAGATCAATTTGTCGAAGGTCAGAGCGTGATCTTGTTACATTAAATAATAGAGAACCAATTTCACCTGATATTCTTCAATATATAAATAGATTATCAGATTATTTATTTGTTCTAGCTAGATTNCTATCTAGAAGTNGCGATGGAGATGAAATTCAGTGGAAAAGAAGTTAGTTACGTATATTATTAATGGTTTATTAATTAATATGTAATAATTATAAATTCCAACCTTAATCGGAGATTAAGATGATTGATTGGAAACATATTAATACATATATAAACGAAGCAGATTCAATTTTGCTTACAATGCATGAAAACCCAGATGGTGACGGTATTGGATGTGCNACGGCTATGTATCATTATTTGAAAGAAATTAAAAAGGATTGTCGAATACTTAATGTTTCTTTATTACCAGTTGAATATGATTTTCTAAATGAAGGTGATATTCTTGAGACGTATGATCCTGATCTCCACAATGTCTGGATTTCTAATGTAGATTTAGCAATAATTTTTGATGTGGGTGATTATAAAAGAATTCGGGAACTAAAAACACAAATCAAACATAATAATATCAAAACATTAAATATTGATCATCATCCTCACCCAGAGGATCATCCATTTACCCATAATGTTGTTGATTTAAAAGCCGCTTCAACTGGTGATATGGTATATGATTATATTAAGACAGTNAGAAATGGAAAAATATCTAAACCAATGGCAGAAGGGATTTACACCGCTGTTATGACTGATACCGGATGTTTCCGATATTCAAATACAAATACGCATTGCCACGATATTGCAATTGAATGTATTGAAGTAGGGGTGAATACAACGAATATTTATCAATTAATTTATGAATCAAGCTCCCATTCAAGAGTTTCTTTGTTGGGAAATATTTTACAAAATATTCATTATGAATTAGATGGTGAATTTGCATGGTTTATCATTGATCAAAATATGATGTCTNNCGCTAAAGCATCAAAAGCAGATNTTGAAGGGTTTAGTGATTTCGTANGAACTATAAAAGGCGTTGAAGTATCAATGATGATTATGGAAAATGAAGATCAAAGCTGTCGGTTAAATTTTCGCTCAACTGGAAAGTATATTATAAATGGTGTTGCTGTTGAGCTTGGNGGAGGAGGACATAAATTTGCTTCTGGTGCAGTTATAAATAACCCTTTGGATTATGTAGTAAAAAATGCTGTAAAAAAGATGAAGAAATCTATATTAGAACAACGTACAGGTCTNGCGTGAAAATATTATTAGCAAAAGACGCTGGTTACTGTTTTGGAGTAAGGGATGCTGTTGATCTTGCCTATGACACCGCAAAAAAGGAAGGCGAGGTCTTTATGCTTGGTGATATTGTTCATAATGAAAATGTCGTTCAAGAGCTCGAAGAAACAGGCGTTAGAGTNGTTAATAGNTTAGATCANGTGCCAGATAATAAACCAATTTTATTTCGTGCTCATGGTACTGTGCCTGAAATATGGAAAGAGTCAAAGAAAAGAGTAATGGAAGTTGTAGATGCAACATGNCCATTAGTCACAGAGATTCATGAAGAAGTAAGAAAATTAGATTCTGAGGATAGAAAAATTATAATTATTGGCGATCATGGACACGATGAAGTAAATGGTATAAAAGAACAGGTTAAAAATGCTATAGTTATTGCAAATCCTGAAGAAGCAATGCAATTAAGAAAAATGAAAAGGGCAGGTGTTGTATCACAATCTACTCAAATGATTGAGAATGTACAGGAAATAATAAATATATTGATGACGAAGGTNTTTGACTTGAGATTTGTAAATACAATTTGTTTTCCAACAAGAAGAAATCATGAGCAGATAAAAAGCCTTTCAGAAATTTGTGATATAATGATTGTAATCGGATCATTTACNAGTGCTAATTCTAAAAGACTAACTGAATTAGCTAAAATGAGAAATAAAAGAACATTCCAAGTTACATGTGCAGATGATTTAGAAACTGACTGGTTNCAAATATCTGATACTGTTGGAATATCTGCTGGTGCTTCAACTCCTGATAATATTATTAATGAAGTTTTAGGAGCTATTAAATCAATTGGAAAAGTAACAGAGAAGGAGATGGTTTATGAGTAAAGGATCTTTTGAAGTAAAAGTTGGNCTGTCTGAAATGTTAAAAGGCGGCGTAATTATGGATGTAACTGATGCTAAACAAGCAAAAATTGCAGAGGATGCAGGAGCAGTTGCTGTAATGGCGCTTGAACGAATTCCCGCTGATATTAGAGCTGATGGAGGNATTGCACGTATGAGTGATCCCTCAATGATAAAAGAGATACAGGATACAGTATCTATTCCAGTGATGGCAAAATGCCGTATTGGTCATTTTGCAGAAGCTCAGATATTAGAAGCGNTAGAAATAGATTTTATTGATGAAAGTGAAGTGTTAACACCTGCTGATGAAAAAAACCATATTTGGAAACATACTTTCAAAGTACCTTTTGTATGTGGATGTCGAAACTTAGGAGAAGCGTTGAGGAGAATAGGTGAAGGAGCCGCATTAATTCGTACAAAAGGTGAAGCAGGAAGTGGAAATATTATTGAAGCGGTTAGACANATGCGTGAGGTTCAATCAAATATAAAAAAACTGACGAAAATGGATGATGAAGAATTAATGGCCGCATCTAAAGAGATGGGCGCNCCTTTTTCTCTTGTTCAGCAGGTTTCAAATCTGGGTAAATTACCAGTTCCAAACTTTGCTGCCGGAGGCATTGCAACACCAGCTGATGCTTCATTAATGATGCAGCTTGGTGCAGAGACAGCATTTGTTGGTTCAGGCATTTTCAAATCAGAAGATCCTGCTAGNAGAGCANCAGCTATTGTAGAAGCTGTAACCTATTATAAGGATCCTGATAAACTACTCAATGTTTCANCTGGGTTAAAATCAGCAATGAAGGGTTTAGATATATCAGAAATTCCAGAGGATCAATTATTACAGGAGAGAGGGTGGTAAAAAAAATAGGTATTTTGGCCCTTCAGGGTAATTTTCAGAAGCATAAATTGCTTCTTAATAAATTAGGTCTTGAATCTAATTATGTACGATATGCATCAGATTTAGATGATATAAATGGATTAATTATTCCTGGTGGAGAATCAACTACAATGACAAAACTCCTTAATCGTTCCAATCTNTACAGTCCAATTACAACATTTGCAAAAAAATATCCTGTNTTAGGGACTTGTGCAGGTCTTATAATGATGNCTNATAATGCTATGGATGAACGTGTTAAAACTTTGAAATTATTAAATATAAACGTAGAACGTAATGCTTCAGGAAGACAGATTAATTCATCTGCTGAGAACATTTCAGTAGCATATCAAAATATCCAAAAGAAAATCAATGTTACATTTATAAGAGCCCCTAAGATTTTAAGCCATGGAGATGAAGTAAATGTATTAGCTTATCATAAAGGANTTCCTTGTGCAGTTAAATCAGGTAAGCATATTGGCTTATCATTTCATCCAGAGCTGAATGATGTCTCTATTTTTCATGAGATTGCGTTTAATAAATTAATAAATAAAATAGAAGGTTTACATGCAGCTTAAATATTTGAAAAATATTCAATCACCTGAAGATATTAGGGATTATTCAATAGATGAATTAAAAGAATTATGTGATGAGATNAGAGATTATACGATAGATACTGTAACTACAGTGGGCGGACATCTNGCTCCAACTTTAGGAGCTATTGAACTTACCGTTGCTTTNCACCATGTTTTTAATACACCTAAAGATAAATTGATATGGGATGTTGGACATCAGGCTTATGCCCATAAAATTTTAACTGGTCGCCTTAAANATATGAATACTATAAGACAATTTGGNGGTCTTAGTGGATTTTTAAAAAGGACAGAAAGTGAGTATGATGTCTTTGGCGCAGGACATGCCTCTACCTCTATTTCAGCAGCTTTAGGTGTAGCTGCTGCTAGAGATCAAAAAAATAAAGATTTTAAAGTTGCAGCTGTAATTGGAGATGGNTCATTAACCGGTGGCTTAGCTTATGAAGGTTTAAATAACTCAGGAATTTTGAATACACAAATTCTTGTAGTGCTTAATGATAATGAGATGTCTATAAGTCCAAATGTTGGAGCAATGAGTAAGTATTTAACACGAATTACGACTAATCCATTATATAATAAGATCAGAAATGAAATATGGAATATTACAGATTCGCTTCCATGGGGAAAAAAATTATCAAAAAAAATTCTTCACAAGATNGATGAAAGCCTTAAAGCGCTTTTAGTTCCGGGAGTATTATTTGATGAGCTTGGTTTTAGATATTTCGGACCAATAGATGGTCATGATATCAACGAATTAGTAAAAGCATTAAATAATATTAAGAATATTAATCAACCAGTTCTTTTGCATATTATTACCAAAAAAGGGAAAGGGCTGGTCTCTACTCGAGAAGATAATGGTGAATATCATAGAGATGCTGTGAAGTTTCATGCTGTAAAACCTAATTCAACTAACGGTGAACTAAAAAAATCTAAGAAGAAAATAATACCTTCATTTCAGGATGTATTTGGATATTTGTCTTGTGAGGTTGCTAGAAATCGTGATGATACTATATGTATAACTGCAGCTATGAGGGAAGGAACTGGATTAGTCCCGTATGCAAAAGAATTTCCTAATAGATACTATGATGTTGGAATAGCTGAAGGACATGGNGTTACTTTTTCTGCAGGATTTGCAACTGAAGGNTTAAGGCCTATAGTAGCTATATATTCAACATTTCTTCAANGAGCATTTGANCATATTGTNCATGACGTGGCTATTCAACATTTACCTGTNATATTTTGTATGGATAGATCTGGTATTGCAGGTGAAGATGGNCCTACNCACCACGGATCATTAGATATAGCATATCTACGATGTATTCAGGATATGATTGTTACTGCACCTAGAAATGGAAATGAGTTTCGTCATCTTCTTTATTCAGCNCTTAATCAGACAAAATCCCCTTTTTCAATTCGTTATCCGAAATCAAGTGCAGTTGAGTTTGATATTGATGGTCAAGCAGAGCTTTTACCCATTGGTAGCTGGGAGGTTTTACGTTCTGGTTCAGATATTGCAGTATTATGTGTTGGTTCACTTTCTTACGATGTTGAAAGAGCTGCAGTNGCTTTACAAAAAGAAGATATATCNCTAGAAATAGTNAANTGCCGTTTCATTAAACCAATGGATGANGATTATCTTAGATCANTAATTGAACGTTTTAAAATTGTAATTACTATTGAAGAAGGTGTGATTACTGGAGGGTTTGGTGATGGTGTATCTTCTTGGTTATTAGAAAATGATTTTCAAGGTCAAATAAAGAGATTAGGTTTACCTGATAGTTTTATTCAACATGGCAAGCGAGACGAATTATTAGATGAAATTGGTTTGGATGAAAATTCAATAATTAATACTATAAAATCATTATTTGTAAACACTTCAAATGATATACTTATAGAATCATAAAAAATATAGTTATGAATAAAAGAAAAGAATTTATCAAGCAAGAAAAAAAATGGAAGGAGGACTTAAATAATTTTCCTGAAAGAGACTATAACTTTAATTCTCTAAGCGGAAAAAAACTTGATGAATTATATTATCCAGATAATCCTGATGATAAATATGTAAACAAACTAGGATTTCCAGGTCAATATCCTTATACAAGAGGAGTCCATGCAAATATGTATCGTGGAAAGCTTTGGACAATGAGACAATTTTCAGGGTATGGTAGTCCTGAAGAATCAAATAAGAGGTATCATTATTTGCTTAATCAAGGACAAACTGGATTATCAATAGCATATGATATGCCTACGCTTATGGGTTATGACCCTGATCATCCAATCTCAATTGGAGAAGTTGGAAAGTGTGGTGTAAGTGTTGCATCTTTAAATGATATGGAAATTTTACTTAAAGATGTTGATCTTACTAAGGTATCAATATCTCAGACCATAAATGGGCCAGCCATTATTCTTTTGGCTTTTTATATAGCTTTAGCGGAAAAACAAGGAGTTGCGCTTGACACGCTTCGCGGCACTTTACAAAATGATATTTTAAAAGAATTCACTGCACAGAAAGAGTGGATATTTCCACCTCTGCCTTCAATGCGTATAATTACAGATATGTTATCATTTTGTACTGAAAAAATGCCTAAATATAATACTATTTCTATATCAGGATATCATATTAGAGAAGCTGGAGCAACGGCAGCGCAGGAGTTGGCGTTTACTCTTGTAGATGGCTTTACATATATTGAATATGCTCTAAAGGCTGGATTAAAGATTGATGATTTTGCTCCAAGATTATCATTTTTCTTTAATTCACATTTAGACTTTTTTGAAGAAATAGCAAAATTTAGAGCAGCCCGAAGAATATGGGCAAAACACTTAAAAGAAAATTATGGAGCAAAAAAAGAAAGTTCACTTAAACTCAGGTTTCATGCTCAAACTGCGGGATGTTCACTAACAGCTCAACAACCCGAGAATAATATTTCTAGAACTGCATTCCAAGCTATAGCCGCTGTATTAGGTGGCGCACAATCACTTCATACAAATTCAATGGATGAAACACTTGCGCTTCCATCAGAAAAAGCAGCAGAGATTGCCTTAAGGACTCAACAGTTAATTGCATATGAAACAGGTGTAGCTAATGTTTCAGATCCATTAGGTGGTAGTTGGTTTCTTGAATCATTAACTGATCAGCTTGAAAGCGATGCTGAGAAGTATTTTGAAGATATTGAAAAGAATGGTGGTGTTATTCAAGCTATTGAAGATGGATATTTTCAAAGAGAAATTGCTAGGTCTGCAGAAGATTATCAAAAACTTATTGATGAGAAAAAATTATATATTGTTGGAGTTAATAAATTTAATAAAGAAGATGAAAATATAGATATACCAATATTAGAGATTGGGCCTGAAGTAGAGAAAGAACGTATAAATTCTATTAATAAATTAAAGGCTAATCGTGACCAAACATTGGTCCAGCAGTCTCTTAATGCTATACAAGAATGCTGTAAAAATAAAAAAAATATTATGCCTGCAATTATAAATGCTGCTAAATCTAATGTAACACTTGGTGAAATTGTGACTGTCATGAAAGTTGAATTTGGTGAATGGCAGGAAGCTGCTTCTTTTTAATTTAATTAGAAATCTTATGCATCAAAAATATAAAGTTATCCTCGCAGTAGTCGGACTTTCATTAGTATTAACTTTCTGGATATTTTGGTCTTCAATGAATCCTGTAAATGATAAAGCATTAGTAAAATTTATTTCGATAAAAGAAATATTAGATTTTAATAATACAGAACGTGTTCGTTTAGGAGGTATAGTTGCGGATAGTTCTATTGTTATATCTGAATCTAATAGGTTAGAAGTAAATTTTAGTATCAAAGAAGGTATATCTAGATTACCAGTTAAATTTGTAGGGGCCAGACCTGATTTATTTAAGCATGGAGCTGAGGTTATTGTTGAAGGTGTATATCTAAATGGATCATTCAATGCAGATATGTTACAAACTAAATGTGCATCACGTTATGAGGGTGATCTAAGAGACGAATCATCTTACAAACTTGATGAAATAAAAATATGATCCCTGTTTTTGGCAGTGTTTCAATTAGTCTTGCTGCTGGTTTTTCTATTCTATCAATAATTTTACTATCCTTATATATTTATAATGGAGACTACCGGCTATTCCTATCTGGTAGAAGAATGGCAATAGTAGTCTCTTTCCTTGTAATTATTGCTACCATTATTTTAGTCAATGAACTTATTTCTAGTAATTTTGATATTGACTATGTAGCTCACCATACTAGCTTGGAAACGCCTGGTATATACAAGTTTAGCGCGTTATGGGCAGGGCAGTCTGGATCTCTACTTTTTTGGTTGTTTATACTTTCAATATTTAGTTTAATTGCAATTTATCAAAATAGGAATAGGTATCATAAAATGATGCCTTGGGTAATAATAGTAATACTTTTCATACAATTATTCTTTCTTATACTTACAAATTTTATTACAAATCCATTCGAGCCAACAAATGCAGATTTTGAAGTAGCAAATGGCTTAGGACTTAATCCTTTACTCCAAAACTTAACAATGGCAATACATCCTCCAATATTATATTTAGGATTCGTTGGTTTTACAATACCATTTGCTTTTGCTTTTGCCGCATTAGTTACAAATGAAAGTGGATCATTATGGATAAGGTCTATAAGAAGATGGTCTTTGGTTACATGGCTTGCACTAAGCTGTGGAATAATTTTAGGAGGTTGGTGGGCATATCAAGAGCTCGGATGGGGAGGCTACTGGGCCTGGGATCCTGTAGAAAATGCATCCTTTATGCCTTGGTTAACCGGAACAGCTTTTTTGCATTCTATAATAATTCAAGAAAAGAAAAACATGCTTCGATTATGGAATATGATTCTAATAATGTTAACATTTATTTTAACAATTTTTGGAACATTTCTTACACGAAGTGGCGTAATGTCATCAGTTCACTCATTTACCCAATCTCCACTAGGGCCTTTTTTCTTATCATTTGTTGTACTTTTACTCTGTATATGTGCTTTTCTAATTATTCAAAATTTATCTAATCTAAAATCAGTTAAACGTATTGAATCACTTACCTCAAGAGAAAGTGGATTTTTATTCAATAATGTAGTTTTTGTAACGCTCTGTTTCGCTGTATTTTGGGGAACAATTTTTCCAGTAATATCTGAAGCTGTCCAGGGGACCAAGATTACAGTGGGGGCCCCTTTCTTTAATCAAGTGACTATTCCAATTGGTTTATTTTTACTTTTTTTAACTGGAGTTGGTCCATTATTAGCTTGGCGCAAGACCTCAAAACAAAATCTTAAAAATAATTTTTCATTACCAATTATTTTATCTGTTTTATCATCAGTAATTTTTATTCTATTTGGCCTTAGAGGTTATGTTGTGATTTCTCTAATGCTTTCAGTTTTTGTAATTGTTTCAATATTTATGGAATTTAAAAGAGGAGTTGCTTCAAGAGTACGGCAATTCCATGAAAATGTATTATCAGCATTTTTAACAATAATAAAAAAGAATAGAAGTAGATATGGCGGTTATTTTGTTCATATTGGTATTGTTGTAATGTTTATAGGATTTACAGGACAAGCTTTTAACTTAAAAAAAGAATTTGGATTATCTGTTGGCGAGCAAAATCACTTAGGTGATGTTAATTTAAAACTAGTAAAATTATGGTCAGAAGAAAGACCAAATCATTTTTCATGGATTGCAGAGTTATTAGTAAGTAGCAGTGATGGAAATATAATTACAGCATTACGTCCTGAGAAGAGAATATATTTTCACCTTGATCCAAATCCTGACAGAAGACAACCGCATAGTGAGTTAGATATTTATAGCACATTTAATAGAGATATATACTCAGTCTTTTCCAGTGTAGATACGGAAAATAATATTGCTTTTTTTCAAATTATGATAAATCCATTAGTAAGACTTGTATGGTATGGGGCATATATCCTGGTGTTCGGAACAATTATTGCATTATGGCCTAGCGATAGAAAGAAATTGTTAGTGTAATGATTTCTACTTTTTCAATATTATTATTCTTGATGTTTTGTTGTTTTTTTCTGTATTCAATCTGGCCATTATTATTTGATAGGATAAATAACATACACAAGGATCATGATATGCTAAATGATCTTGAAAGAAGAAAATTAATATTGTATCGAGAGATTCAATATCTTGATAATGAATATTTCATTCATAATATAAATACAAATGATTATAATTCATCTCGAGCTGATTTAGTACGTGAAGTATCTAAAATCATAGATCAAATAAGTTCTTTTTTGCCTAATCAAAAGATTTAACATTGCTTACTATTAATAATATATCGAAAAGCTTTTTCCATAGAAAAATTTTAGAGAATTTATCATTCAAGGTTAAGCGCGGTGATACGATAGCATTATTAGGAAAAAATGGTATTGGTAAATCAACCTTATTGCGAATACTTGGAAAAATTAGCCAGCCTGATGTAGGGGATATTTTATATAAGAATTCTAGTATATATAAAGAAAAAGCAAGCGTTAGAAAAGGAATGCTTTATTTAGGGCATGATGTTGGTTTATATCCATCCTTATCTGTTATTGATAATATAAAATTTGCATGTACAGTACATGGTGTAAAAGTTAAGGAAAATAGTATTTTAAATACTTTAAATCAATTAGGTCTATCAAAAAGGATTGATGATCAGATTAAGATTTTTTCAAAAGGTATGCTTCAAAGTTTAAAATATGCTTTAGCTGATTTAATTGAATGGGATATACTATTCTTTGATGAACCTTTTTCTTCTTTAGATCTTAAGAGAAGAAAAATAGCACAGGACTATATTAATCAATGGACTTCAAAATCAAAAACCATGATTTTTGCAACTCATGATCCCGAATGGGGACTATCATATTGTTCTCGCATATTGTTATTAGATGATTGTAAAATTAAAATTGATCAAAAAACGACTCAAACTGAAATAAATCAAATAACAAAAACTTTACAATAATTATGTTTTATACATTAGTAAGAAAAGATTTACTGCTTGAATTCAGAACAAAAGAAATTATTATACCTATGTTTACATTTGGTTTAGCAATTATTTTGATATTCTCTCTTTCTTTTAATGCTTCTCAAGAAATAAATCATACTTTTTCTCCAGGATTATTATGGATAATAATCCTATTTGTTAGCTCATTAGGATTACATCGAATGTTTGTTTTAGAAAAAGAATTCGATGCATTTACTTTAAACTTGGCTGCTCCAATTGATAGAGGAACGATTTTCATTTCTAAAGTAGTTAGTGGTACTATACTTTTATTGATTGCTGAAATTATGATTATTCCACCCTTTGTAGTATTTATGAATCTTTCTATTCCTAGTAATTGGCCTATTATGATGCTCATTCTTATTATTGGTGATTTAGGTATAATGTCTATAGGAGCAATTATTAGTAGCTTATCAATGAGAGCTAAATTGAGTGAAATTTTATTTCCCATTCTTTTTTTTCCTTTAGTTTCTCCACATTTAATTGCTTGTGTTAAAGCTACAAACTATTGGTTTAAAGGAATTCCATTTATTAATTGGCAATCCTGGGTATATTTAATAATTACTTTTTTTATAATCTTTTTTTTGGTAGGGTTTATGATATTTGATTTTATCGCTGAGGAATAGTGAAGTTGTTTTTTTCTAAAAGAAATAATATAATTTTTGCTTTTTTCGTACTTATTCTAATGATGTTTAACATATATAATATTATTAATAATACGCCAATGGTTCCTGATCAATTTTGGGCTCAAAAAATTTTCTATCTTCATGTTCCTATAGCTTGGACAGGATTTCTATCATATCTAATAGTTATGATAGCTGGGATTCTTTTTCTAAAAAGGAAGAATATTTTTTGGGATCATTTAGGTTTTGCAGCTGCTGAAATTGGGACTTTATTTATTACTCTTGTATTAATTACAGGACCAATTTGGGCAAAGCCAATTTGGGGAACATGGTGGACATGGGAACCAAGATTAACTACAACTTTAATATTATTCTTGATTTATATAGGATATTTTATGCTTAGAGCATTTGGAGGTCATCCTGAACGTACTTCAAGATATGCTGCTGTATTAGGAATTATTGCTTTTATTGATGTTCCAATTATTTTCTTTTCAGTTCGATTCTGGGAAGAAAAATACCAATCTCATCCACAGGTAGAGATAACAAAACAGAACCCTGAAATCATTATCCCATTTTTAATTTCATTAGTAATTTTTACAATCTTATTTGTATTTATGTTAAAGTATAGATTACATGTACTTAAAGTCATATTTGATAGGTAAAATAATTAATGGAAAATGTTTTTTTAAATAGTTTTATAAGTGCACTGGCTATTGTAATTATTTTTATAATTATTTGGTTTATTAAACAGATTTTTAACGAAAAAAAATATTTATAATTGTTTTAACTGTTTTAGGTAATAGTAAACATGCCAGATAAAAAAATTATACATGTTATAGGAACAGGAACAATTGGAGAACCTTTAATTGGACTGCTTTCAGATTATAAAGATAAACTTGGGGTAGATCAAGTTACCTTTCACAAAAATAGTGCATTAAAAGGTGATTATACAAAAGTGATAGATTTACAAAAACGTGGCGCACATCTAGCAGTTGATAATGATAAAATAAAAGATTTTCTTTCTTTTGGGATGGAGCCTGAGTATGAAACTGAAGAAGCTATCTCTAGAGCGAGCGTAGTAATTGATTGCACACCAAAAGGAATTGGGCATAAAAATAAAGAACAATATTATTCTAAATTCTCAAGCAGTGTAAAAGGCTTTCTTGCACAAGGAAGTGAATCAGATTTTGGTAAAAAATATGCACTAGGGATTAATGATGATGCCCTAAATATTGTTAAAGATCAATTCATTCAAATA
>NZXJ01000065.1 GCA_002701945.1 Fidelibacterota bacterium | reverse complement strand
TCCACTATAGCCACTATTTACACCTGCAACAGAATAGTTTGCAAGCTCTACCTGTGTAACTGGGGAAAGGTTTACCCCTCTATATAGAGGATTTACCCAGGTTGTGTCATAATTAATTCTATCAAAAGTTAAGCCATCGCTATAATCCCAATAATCTCTGGTAACTTCATTCCCAGAGCCATCTATATATATCCATTCTGGTGTCCCGCTAAGGTCATAATATTTACCACCTTGTATATAAGGGACTTCTGATGATGATACCGAACCATCCTCATAAACAAAACCACCATAACCATCTTTTGTAACTGGGTCATAGGAATTATCTTTTATGGATCCACGACTGTACTGTATATTAAAAAACATTTTATCAAAACTTGGCACATTGCCTGAAAGGCGAGTATAAAAAGTGGACATTTCGCTTTCTGACTGACTGTATCTATGCTTTAAGTCCCCGCCAGTTTGAATTCCATCCATTGTGCTTGCGTCGTTATAGTATGTAAATAGAGATCTGGCGTGTGAATAGTTTGAACTATGAGAGTCAAACAATGCTCCGCCAAACTTTAAACGCCACGCAAAAGGAATCAAAGCTTCTAGGTCAACCAGTATGTTCCAGTTTGCATTTAAACGTTTATACCAATTATCTGATCTTGGGCCATACACAAACTTAATATCATCATCGCCCAGGCGAAGATAGCTTGGTTCTGTATATGCTCCATCTCCATCAGAATCTGTATACGATTCACCAGCGTCCCATATTGTATTGCCGTTTGCATCAACAAATGCTTCCCCGTTATTTGGAAGCCCATTCGCAGTGTTTAGTTTGCTTTTATCAATTAAAGGGAAAGAGCCGCCAGCTGGGCTGTCATCCTCATTAATAGTTTCTACTGCGCCATAAAACTTAATGAAATCCATTACAGGGACTGGGCCGCCTAAACCAAACGATGCAAGCTGATACCCATATGAATATAGCTTGTTTCTATCTTCGCTTGGGTCTGCTGAGCCTATATCAGTAATTAATTCGCTTGTTACTGATAGTTTGTTGCCGCCTGTTTTGGTCGTTGTGTTAACGATACCTGAGCCAGCGCTACCATATTCAGCTCCAAAACCACCAGCCTGAACCGAAACTTCTTCAATACTAATATTTGGAATTGAGCCTCTTTTTGTTAATGAGTATGGATCTACTGTGCTAACGCCATCCGTATAGTATGCAACCTCTTCNGAACGNCCACCGCGAATNTGAAGNGANCCTTCATCGTCAACTACACTNGTTTGNAATGCAACAACATTGGTNACACCNCGNANNGGTAANTTTTTGATATCTTCAGAACGNACAACNCNAACTTCATTCGTTGCNTTAACTTCAATAAGAGGTTTTTCTGCTACTACCGANACAGCCTCCCCTTCAATAACCTCAGGTTCTAAATTAACTGCACCCATATTAGTCGTTAAATCAACGGTTGAACGAACATTAGATATGTTCAAAGAAGTATATCCTATGAATGAGAACTGAACATTATAAAGACCAGGCGGAACCTCCATTACATAGAAATCTCCATTCGCATCTGATGCAGCTCCCATTGATGTTCCCTCTAAAAGAACATTAACCCCGGGAAGAGGATTCCCTGTCTCTTTATCTAGAACTTTTCCCGTGATCTTTCCAGTTTGACCAGCGGTTAACATCATAGAAAAAATGACCATGATGCCTAGTGTTTTTAAGAAACTTTTATACATACTTATGTCTCCGAATTAATTAAATAATTAGTAAATACCCTTTAAATTTTAGACTTTTACTGTCTGTTATTTATACAGTAATAGTAATATTAGCAGGTTTTAAACAATCTGTCAAGTAATTATCAATTTTATATTAATTGGCTAANATAATTATTTACCTAAATAATTATATAAAATTGCTGCTAATAATCATCCAAACAGCCATTATAATCATGATAAAATTTTCTATAAAAGTAGCTTTTGTCATAGGCAGTTTTAATGCGGTTCCTAANCACGCGCATTGAATNTTTGATTTATTCATTAACGATCGAGTCACNCCAACTGTTGTNATGCCCAAAATAGNTATTGTAACACATAAAGATATAAACAATTGTATTCTTAGAAGAAATAATAATCCAAGAATTGTTTCAATAAATGGATACATCCATCCGTAGAAGGGGAATGTTTTTGCAATAGGATCGTACATGGAAAAAGTAGATGGAAAATTTTTATAATCTAAAAATTTGAAAAAACTAAACACAATATAAAAAAGACCCATGAAGTCATACATAAAGNTGTCTAATTGAAAATTCGTTCTATTTATAATTATTGAAAAAACAGTAATATAAAAAAATATTAANAATAGTGGGAATAGCTCCTGTATCTGAGAAACTGTTTNTGTCTTTGGNTTCTCTTNAGNGCTGTCAAATATTGTTGATTCATAATCAACNTCTTTTACAGCTTGGATTAAGACATCTGGATGTGCGGTNCCAGNGANGGTAGCGCTCTTAGATACAAGATCTACATCTACCTTGTAAACACCCTCGACAGAAGAAAGCGCTGTTTGTATTTTGTTCACACAAGCNGTNCAATGCATCTCATTAATTTGCAATTGTATAGTGTTGTTAATTATTGAGCCCTTTAAGTATGGATANCGCCTGCTGGTTATTCGGTTCTAATGATATTAATTTATGCAGAAATTCTTTTGCTTCTTTATTCTGNCCTCTCTCAAGACTTACAGTTGCCAACGTTCCGTATGATGCGCTAAAACCAGGATCATAGGCTATCACTCTCTTGCTGTAATTTTCTGCCATATCAAAATCTTTTTCAATTATAGCTATATTTGCCATATTATGCATAGCAAAAACATGATCAGGATTATATTGAATTGCTTTCATAAAATTCATTGTTGCTGATTCTAAATCGCTATTTTTATACAACTCCAACTCTCCTATCTTGTTATACACAGTCGCAAAATATGGGTCTATTGTTATAGATTTTTTGTATGCTTTTTTTGCTTCTTTAATATTATCTGTTAATAATAGCGCATCTCCATATTCTTTCCAAACCTTTGCGTTTTCTCTGTTTAGTTTAATTGCTCTTGAAAAATAGGATAAAGATTTTTGAGCATCATCATGAATAAACAATCTTCCAAGTTGATATAAAGACCACATATGATCGGGGTCCAGATTTATTGCTTTATTAAAAGAAGCAGCTGACATCATATTTTTACCTTGAAGCTGATATGCTCTTCCTAGATTGTAATTTCCTTCAATATGGTTTGGAACCTTTTCTAAACCGTGTTTTAACAGTAAAACAGCTTTAATAAGATAAGATGGATCGCTGTGACGAGACTCATAAAACTTTACATAAGCAATTCCTTTACGAATGTCATTTGCGTTATCCTTTTCATCAAAAAAATCAATTAATTTTACCGCCTCTTCTTGCCTGCGCAACGATCTGTTCTCTTCATCGCTCAATACATTAATATTTTTGCGTATCCAGTGATCTGTAAAATTAACATGCAATATATCTTCTGTAGCCCCCTGTTTCATATGGCAGTTGACACAGTCATTATTAATACTATGATTTTCAAGCAAGCTTAATGTTTGAGGCCCATGGCAATCTATACATCGATTATTAAAATACTCTCTGGATCTTTCTTGTACGGGCTCATGGGGGTTATGACAAGTGGTGCAAGTCATTGCCCCGTCGCTTTCAATAAAACAAGCGCTAAGGCTTATTCTGCCACCATGACTCGCTATACGGAAATCTCCTTTTGGTAGTTTATCCTCAATAAAAACCGTTTTTATTGTGTTTAACTTCATCCCAGGTCGGAAATCTATACTACTCTTTCCTGCTTTGAACACGCTAATTTCTCCCTGCAAATGACATTGACGACACACGTCCATCTGTAAATCAGCAGAAAGATGTGCTGGATTTACAATTGTTTTATCAATATTGTATTTATCTGATTCCCGGTTTGGTGTTTTATGCTTCTCTACATGAAGCTGACCTGGTCCATGACATCTTTCACAGCTAATCCCTTCTGCAATATGTTCAGTGAAACGATTAACGGAGAACTTTTCGAACTTATTATAATCATTATGACAGTGCATACATTCTTCAACTATTGGCCTGTTAAAGCGCATATTAATATTTTCATAACCTGGGCTTAAGTCCCAAATAGATTTTTCACTATACCATGTTACTGGCATTTCATGTATATACCCATTTACATTCGTTAAGTAAGTTCTATTGTTATTACCCGATCCGATAATATAGTCCACTTTACGTTTGAGCTCATGAATTCGCTCCCCATTATCATTCTGTCGGTATTCTAGCTGATAATGATCTTCCCCATCTTTAATAATTTCATAATGTAGATTGCTTTTGCTATCAAAAACATGGGTATTGCTTAAAAAATCTTCAATAATGGGTTGATTTTTTGGTTTATAAAAAGATCGACCCATACCTGTCCTCAGGTAAGTATTATATATATCTTGGTGGCAATACGAACACTCCTCATTGCCTACGTAAGCTACGTGCGGCGATAAGTTGTTGAACGCTAGATTTTCTCTACTTGATACAGCGTAATACAAAAAAAGAACAACAAAAATAAATATAAATACTGCCGTGTAAATTCGGCTATTCATTTCAAGATAAAATAATCTCTATTATGCTTTAACAACCTACTTGCGGAGATTCGATTTAGAAAAACGTTTATCAGGGATATTAACATCAAACTGTATATCATCAATATGCCATTCAGTGCCTTTGCTGTTTCTCTTTAACTCATCTTTAAATAAGTAACGGGAAGGAAACCATCTTCCTTGTATCTTTTTAATACCATCCATTGTAGCGGTTTTAAGCAGTTTGCCACTTTTTGCGTATAGCTCTTCTTTCATCGGAAGTAAATATTCTTTATCTATCCAGGATCTTCTTTGCGGGTATGATAATCCCTTTACTTTTGCTTTTAATAACATAATCCAATGATCCCGTCCATCAATAATAACAGACCCTTCTAATATGGCTTCATACAATTCTAATAAAGGGCGATCTTCCATCATATCATTGTATGACATATCAGATCCCATAACTGACTGCCTAAGCATGTGCCCAGATATTTGAATAACTCTATCAGTCTGAGGAGAATATGTCCAGAGTTTATCCTCTAATTTTAACATTTTGGTTCCGGCTTCACGAGGGGGGGATAAATATTCTGTAAAAGCTTGATTAATGCCAATAACCCAGTTTTTTGACTCAATTGTTCGACTTGATCTTCTTCCATGAACAATCATTTTACTGGTCATCACACGACTTTTTGCATTTAAATTATCATCCATAGCAGTAATAATTTCTTGCACAGTTAATTCGTTGGATTGCCCCAATAACAAACTAAAGGATGTAATAATAAAGGCTTTAAATATCATGTCTCCANCTCCTTAAACAATTGAGACATTTCTCGTTTATAAATAGCTAGACCTGCCAGCATAGTCCCAAACACCGTAGCTAAAACACCGGGAAAGAACCCTATGTATAACAAATCAGGCGTGACCTGTGCATAGAAAATGTTAGGCATTACCATAGAAGAATTTGAAAGAGCTTCTATTCCTTTGGTATAGTCAATACCGTTTTCTTGTACGTAGTAAGTAATAGATAGACCTAATCCGGTTCCAATTATTGTTCCAAAAAGGCCAATGATTAGTGCTTCTATAATTAAGGATCTATATACATGCCCTTTCGGCTCTCCTATTGCCAAGCGAAGACCTACTTCGCCATAACGGCGTAATCCATTCATTAATCCCATATTCCAAAGAACAACCATAACGATGACTAAAAATACGGACCCCATAATTGCTAGCATTGCATTACTCATATCCACCACTGCCCCCATTTGATTTCCATCCCTAAGCGCCAGCATAAATGGACTGAATATATCCAAACTATCACTTTCTATCTTATTATAGTTAGTTCGAAGCGCAACAACTGCGGCATCATCATAAAATAAATCATGCATAAAACCAAAAATTGCTGATGCTGCATTATCCATATCGAGAGCTTCACGAGCACCAGAAATATCCACCAACATCATTTGTCTATCCGTCTGCCCTTTTCTCAAGTTAAAGGTTCCTACAATATTATAATTATAGGTGGTAAAGGCATTGTCCATTGTGGAGCCAACGAATGTAACTTTCTCACCAACTAAAATATTTAGCTTATCNGCTAACTTTGAACTNATAAGGGCATCATTCTTTTTTACTGGAAGTGTGCCNCTAACAAGATTCCTTTCTAACTCCCAAATTTCAACTTGACGGGATCCCTNGGAAAAAAAATCNATACCCANGCCAATCACAGGNCCCTGNGATTTGGTCTCTCCTTTTTCATCCGGCACATCCAANAGNCCTGCAAANGTAATGCGTGGCGTCCAAAAGAATTNNGGATGTTCNTTTTCTAATTTATCTATCAATTNATCAGCATCTAATAAAGCTAAATCATTAGGCANNAGCATGCTTTCTTCNTGATATGCNCGTGTNACTATTTTTTCATGACCAGATANAATTACAGCAGTNTCTAGTAATAAANTGTTCATCNTGCCTNTCATAAACCCGCTTGCAAACACTACAATTGCTACCGATATGGTAATAACTAATACAGGGAAAAAGCTCCTGGTTCGATCTCGAAGCAANCCTTTGGTCAAAAACTTAATCATGCTATTGCTTTTCCTCGAAGAGCNTCAGTTGGNTTCATATAAGTAATTTTNCTTGATGGGATATAGCTCACAATCAATACANTGATAGACACCAANNACATTGTTGATACGATNAGGCTAATTGAATATACGGGGATCAGGCGTTTGGCCATAATCAANCCCATTTCAGAATAATCAAGGGGAAGAGGAATTCCTTTTAACCCAAAATACCAAAGGACAGGTCCAAATAATATCACCATCATAATGGTTGCCAGAACAGCATTTAGGCCACCTTCTATTGTAAATAAGCCCACTACTCGTGAACGAGTCATACCTAAGGCCATCAGAGTACCAATTTCTTTCCCTCTTCTAAATATGGAAAGAACTTGTGCATTAAAGATTCCCATAGCTGCCAATGCTAATAATATTATAAACATAATCTGCGCTCCGGGCTTATCTGCTTCAATTATCGCTTCCATATCTTGAACTAGATAGTTTACATCTCGGAAAATCCACTCACCACTATTTATATCTTCTGACAGCTCTTTTGCATAGGTAACATATGTGGCTTCTTCTTTCATTTCTAGCATAGACTGAGCAACATTAAGGGGCACCCATATGTGTCCCATATCTAATTTGAAGTTTTCTGTNTCCATTATATACACTACCGTACCCTCATCGGCGTCATAAGTCTGATCTGCGTCCATCCAGCGGATGGTAAAAGAATCACCTACTTCTAATTTGGAATNTTTTGCCATTCCCTTTCCAATTAAAACAGGAATGGTACCNTCATTAGCTCCCTCTAATGTACTTGTTGGCATATTAACAATGCTCTGGNCNGGGGGGATTCCTTTTAATATAGCCGGCATAATACGGCCCCCGGGATAAATTGAAACTTGACTTACTAATACAGGAAATGCTTTTTTCTGATCAACAAGTATTTGTATATCTTGTGGCAANNTAGAATGAGCATCTTCATAGGACATTGGATCCAATGGATCGTATTTAGGGTGCCAGTATGCTCCTCCTGCAATTTCCGTATCAATTGTTACATTCTTTGCGTGCTGCAACATACCATCGTACATACCCATCATAAATAAAATGATAAAAAACGAAAATGCTGTTACAAAAACATTCAGTATAGTTCTCAACCTTGCCCCCAGCAGGTTTTTTAGTGCAATGTTAAATAACATTTAATTTAGTGTTTTTAGCTTATTTAATTTTTTCATCTTTTACAATTTGGCCATCTTCTAGGTATACCATTCTTTTCAAATAGCCCATAATTTTTTCATCATGAGTAGCAAATACAAACGAAGAGGTTAGNCCCCGATTCAGCTCTACAAGAATATTCATAATGTGGTGAGAATTTTCTGCATCTAAATTGGCGGTTGGCTCATCTGCGAGCACTAATGCCGGTTTATGNACTATGGCTCTGGCAATTGCNGTACGCTGACATTCGCCGCCACTTAATGTTGTTGGTCTTGCGTCTCGTCTATGGCTTAATCCGACGGATTCTATAGCTTCATTTACTAGTTTTTCACGTTCTTTTGGATCCATATTATTCAAAATTAAAGGTAGCTCTACATTCTCAAAAACTGTATAGACCGGTAGCAGGTTATAGCTTTGGAAAATGAATCCCATGTNTTTGCGCCGTAGACTAGCTCTTTCGTTATGGGAAGTATTATCTATAGAATGTCCCAATACATGCACGTTCCCTTNAGTTGGTGAATCTAGCCCTCCAATAATGTTCAATAACGTTGTTTTTCCGGATCCTGATGGACCGACCAAGCCTAAAAACTCCCCTTCATTAAGNTGAAGATTAACATCNTTTAATGCAGTGAAAAAATCGCCACCTACGGGAAATTGTTTTAATANGTTTTTTATTGATACTACCGTGTTTTTCATGCTTGCTTTATCCTTAATGATTATAAATAAGCATAAACTGAATTCCTCTTCCAAACCCTGAAACTGATCTTGGAAGATATTCTTCAGCTATATCATATTCATTTCGTTTTGGACTAGATGATAAAATTAAATTTAAGCTATAATGATCAAATGTTATACTACCCCTTAGAAAATTATATAGATGGTTATTTTTCCAATCTACTTGGGTTATAAACATCAGCTGTACAAGCATATTCATAGGAATNCTTGCCATAAAAGCAGTATAGTTATGCGTATTAACATTATCTGTGACCGTCGAAAATTCCCTTATATTCATATTCTCAACCATTACTAATAACCCTGGCCCAATTGGGATTGTATAATCTGTCCCAACCGTAATTAATGTATGACGGTTTGGTTGTNCTTCGCTTTTANTGTCTGATAATATCGCTGCTGATTCCAACCAAANCCCAAAATACCCGTCATATCGATAATCAAACGCTATTCGTTGATGGGCATTCGNAATATACNCAGGAGACTGACCAATGCTCTGAGGCGTCGCGCTTTGATCTATATGATAGGTTAATCCTAATTCGCCANCATCTATACTAAGCTCTGTGCGACCACCAAANGATAGCGTGTCCTGTTTNTTATTAATTGACCATAGCCACAANCCAATAGAATTATTTGGNAACAAGCGTAGCCTAAGCGCCTCTACAGCATCNGTTTGTCCTGTTGGATCTTTAATATCAATTGTATCAAACCAAGATAAAGACCGTAAAATCATTGCAGGTCCAAATGAAATTTTTTGCAGACCCAAGCGAGCCTCTAATCGGTCGCTTGAATAACGAAACCAAAAGCGGTACGGCCCATCAAGCTTGCCAATAGAATAATCTCCNGCATACACTTTACCCATTTTGTAGGCCCATTCAAAATCTATCATGTCATTAGTTAANCTTTTCTCAATAGAAAAAGTTGGTATGTATCCCCANCTTTCTTCATAATTAGATCTTCCTATTGGTGGATTGTTGCCGTGCAATACGCTTCCCCACAGTTGCCCTTTTAATGAAGATNTCTGNGCAAAAAGATTTGAATTCACAAGACATAGCACAGAACAGAAGATCTGTATAAAATATAAAATAGTTGGNACTCGTTTTACTTTATAAAATAGAAACACNAATCTTAATNAGAAATTCTTAGTTAATATACGGAAAAAGCATCATAAATTATTCTAGATTAATGTTGAAAAAGGTAAGATATATAATATTATTATGTAGTGTTCTAATATTTTCTAGCTGTGAAGATGCTGTTTCCCCTACTCTCACAAGCTATGTCCCCATCGAAGCCCAATTATGGGGCTTAGAATTTCAGGGNTATGATGGATATATAGTTGCTGATTGGGAGGTCACCAATACTTCAGATAGGAATATATCCGGCTGGGAAATTCATACNGTAATTACTATGTTAAACGATCAGGTAGAAAAAGGTTTNTTTTTTCGACATAACATAAGTATTTCTCCAGGAGANAGTACNCGTTTTGATGGAAATGTTTTTTTTCATCGTGANGCCGTAAGCATTTATCCTGTTACCCTTACATCTGATAATGATGCTATGAAATATTGGGAAATAATTTCTATTCGGGGATTAATAGAATAAATTAATCCCAGGAATTTCCATATGGACCACCATATGCGCCCATATCATTCCGAGAACCATTAAAATCTTTATATTGATTTGATGGGTTGCCGGCATTGATTGCCGGNGAGCCTGNTTCAAGCATAAAATTTGAATTTTCAGGATCNATAAAAAGAGGGTCTGCTACAAGGTTTCCCTCTCCCATACAAACGGTAACCTCCTGAACTAATGAATATGTGCTATTCATNGAATAAAATTTATTATTTTCACGATCGANNAGNGAACCGCGTGAAACTATGCANTTTATAATATNTAGGTCNCCATAACTAATAATNGAATAATTTGGATTATGAGAAGCTGANTTGCGATAAAATGTACAATTAGTTAGTAATTCTACATTTCCATCAATAAGTCCATATCCTCCTCCTCCAACTCTTGCATAGTTATAATTGAATATACAGTTTTCAACTNTGGCTGGACCATCGACTGCAATTCCTCCGCCAATACCCAAGGTTTGATTTCTCGTTAATCTACAATTGCGAACAACTGCATTAAACGANTGGTCAGAAATAAAAACACCTCCTCCTGAATATGGTTGCTCTGACAGAGGGGCTGAAAGATTAGAATTTGCAAAAATAATGGAATTCCTAAGCATGCCAAATTTGTCTATAGCTACGCCTCCGCCTCCTCTTCTAGATTGGTTATTTACTATTTTACAATCTACAACTTCCGCAGTGTCTGTAATAAATATTCCACCTCCATGCCCTGATGGATATATTTGCATATTAGCCTCTGGGTCTTCCAAAGCTAAATTATTTTTTATAAAACAATTTTTTACCAATGACGTTCCTCCGGCCCACACCCCTCCCCCAACAAGGCCTCTTCCGTTTTGAATTCTTAGATTTTCTAACTTCCCTCTATTAATGGTAATAACAGATTCGCGATTGTTAATGCCGCTTAAAATTGTAATTATGGGTCCATGTGTGGATGTAATTACAACATTTTTATTTAATAAATTATGGTTACCTGGATGCACTCCAGGACGAAAAATAATACTATCGCCATGATCTATAAACTTTGTGTTGTAGCTGGTCTCTAAATCAACATAATGATCTGGTATATATAATGATGATACATTGGGGACAGAAAANTGTTCGGATAGTTCGTATCGATATTGGTCTCGCTGATCAATTACCCTAACCCTGTATTGAAAAACTCCATCATCATCAAGGGTGTCTATAAAAGAAGTTGCCAAAGAATCTGGAACTCGGGCTAAATCAGTCCAAAAATAGTCTTCTCCTACAATTTTTGCTTTTTCAATACGAAATTCTTTAAAATCTTCAATTGTAATATTTGACCAAGAAACCTGCGCGGGGGTTTTATGAAAAATAGGAGTTTGGTCATAATCGTGTGATACAATAAATAAATCTTCATCATTTGATGGCTTCGTTGAGAANGGTGTATCGCATGATATAAAAACGATTAATGATATACATGATAGATGAAATCTGTTCATTATAATTCAATTCGTAGATTTACAATTTCTCTATATTTCTCAAAATAATTAAACCCTTGCCGTAAGCTTTCTTCTAAAGTCCAATTTAATTCATCTTTAGAGAGTAAATTTCTCCACGTATACGATAAAGACCAGTTAAGCCCTAGAAAGTTTTTGCGCATCGTTAAATTGAGGTTAGCGTTTTCCCGGGGCTTTCTTATTCCCTCTCCAATACCTGGAATGATATAATACTGCTCTCCTTCATTTACATGATCTAAGCTAATAACTAACCAATCAAAATTAAGCTCGCCCGTAAACACAATACGGTATTCAGGTTTATTTGGAAAGGCAATAGGAGAGCTTATGTCTAAAAAGGTTGCGCTAGAGGATAACAAGAATTTGTTTTCAAGCATGCGCACCCCTGCCGTTGCCTCTAGCCCTCTAATTTCTGCAATAGGTTCATTGAAAGGAATAGCTGGCGCTCCTTCAAAGGCTCTATATGCTATTTTGCTTGTATATCCATTCATAAACATATCCAAGCCTATGGAGACCTCATCAATTGGCAACTCTGTTTCAGGGTTCGAAACTCGTAATTGTATATTTAACTCTGTAGTATTTAAATATTCTCTAGTTAAAAGAGTATCAATTAAGCTGTCCGTTTCTGTGTTTGTAAAACGAAATAAATCGGCAAGCGTAGGGAGTCGTTGATTNTTNCCTTGGTTTGCAAATATAGAATACCAAGACTTCTGCCCTCTTCCTTCAATGTGGATTCCTAATCGCTTGCTTGAGACATGCGTTAGTTCACGTGATTCAGGAACATCATAAATAATGTTTTGATTTTCTGTTGATAAAATTGGGAATTCATAAAATTCATTTTGGAATGTTTCAACCTGATCCATGCGGTAAGAAAGNTCCCAGTTTATAAAATCAATTTTTGGATGATCTGCATCTGCAGACCAACGAGTAACAAAAGCTAAAGCGTCTGTATTNCGTTTCATATCAGCAATATGATAGACAGTTGGGTCGCCATTTATATTAAAATACGATTTATCTCCATTGAAAGTTTGATACTCGGCTTCATATTGCACTGTTCCTTCAAAATCGCGCCAGTTCATCAATTTTGANATATGTACATTTTGTGAGTGATCGCTAAGATATTCATTCAAACTAGAAAAGAAGTTCTGATTTAANCTCCAGTCTTTTAACCCAGCTAATAGTTTCCAACCGCTTGTTCCAAGAATGCTTCCGCGGTAATTCATACTTATAATAGATAAACTGTCACCACTATCTACGCTTCCAGATGGAAACTGTAAATTTTTATTTAGCTGATACCATCGNAAATCAAGNCTGCCAGATGACAAATCTATCCCGCCAAAGGCGTTTGCAAATAATGATGTAGTAATTGTTCTTCCGCCAAATGCTCTAGCTTTGGCAGTATATCGTCCCCCGAGTCCTGCTGGCCCAAATACCGTCGTTGCTCCAAGAGAAAGATCCATGTCGTCATTATAGGTTTGCCCAACGCCTGTATTAAGATAGACAGAGTTTTTTTCTGCTGTTTTACTTTCCATATTGACTACGCCGCCTATCGCTCCACTACCAAACAGAGAAGAGTTTCCACCTTTAATTACTTGAATTTGTTCTAAAGAATTCAAATCAATAGTGGAAAGATCTGCAACCCCAGTATTTGCATCATTTAATCGAACGCCATCCAAAAAAACCGCAACATCTGTTGCGTTGCTTCCTCTAATACTAATCGTTTGTTTTCCACTTGTTGAATAATCCATTTTAACACTGCTTACACGCCGTAATGCGCTTCCCAAATCTCTTGCCCCTTGAATTTCAATTTCAGCAATATCTAGCATATCTACGGCTGATGCTACATCCATTTCAGTCTTAGATTTCACACCAACTACTTCAATCTCCTGCCCTTTTATAACAGCAGGCGTTAAAAACAATATACCGCTGAAGCTCGAATCAATAATTACTTCAGCAGTATTATACCCAATATGGGACAGTCTTATAGCAGGACTTTTGTCCTCTGGAAGAGCAAGCTCAAACGATCCCTTGATATCCGTTACGGTGCCTGTTTCACTGCCTATAAGTAAAATATTTACTCCAATGATTGGCTCTTGAGTTTCTTCGTCTTGTACCACACCGCGAATTATTTTCTGTGCTGATATAAGCTGAGAAAATAATAAAATTATAATAAAGATCTTTTTTGGGGAGAACACGTTCAGAAGTTATTGTTTGTTATTATGTTATACGAATGATTTGTTAATTGAACATTACCAGGATATCTGAATATCTATCATTGGCAAGCCTGGGGGTAGTGTCGGTAGTTGAGGTGGAACTATTTGCCAATGAGAGCCAAAAGGATATTTACCATATGTAATTTTATATCCGGCCATTATCCTAAGCTGGCTATTNTTGGTCCAGATTAGTAATATTTTACTTTCATAAAACAACCCATTTTTACTGCCGGGATATAGAAACAAATCTCCATCAATAAGCCCAGACCACTTACCGGTCAGTGTTTTGATATAATCAACCCCAAGTCGCACTCCCCATCCATTATAATATACAGCTAGTCGNGGATAAGCTAGTGGCACATCAATAGTAGATAAAGAACTTAAATCNCNACCNCCCAAACCCAACATCAATCCTACTTTTGCNGTAAATAATCCAGCTCCAATATTTTTTGTAGCNAAAATATCGCTATTTATGCTAATCAAGCTTGGAAATTCAAACTGGCCTGAAACAATTTTAAANTTTCCAGATCCTGTAATGGATCGCAAAAGAGGCGTAGGGTAATATGCGCTGTGTCTATTTGCTATCGTCCAGCCATTTATTTCATTCTTCCAGGTTTGTTTTACCGTTAGGTTTGGAATTATGACAGCAAAAAAAGGGTGTGTGGCAATATCTCNAGTATCACTTAGCCCATAACGCAACGGTTGGAATAAACCTGTTTCCCACTGCCCCTTATTTAATGAATACGCAGTNCCTAAAGACCAGTTTTTATCTTGGGAATAAATAATGCCAAAGGACATAATTGCTATCAAAAAAAACTGTCTCATGGAACAATCCATTTTGCTGAGACAGCNACATGNTCTGATTCAAGCTGNGCCTCCTGATGTGTNATTTCTGACCTAGGTACCCAGGTTGTATTTGTAAATAAATAATCGAGTTTTCTATTCCATTGGTACCTATCATCACTCATGTCNTGGGTGCTTGCNTGTGTAAAATACAAGTGTTCATTTTGAAGGTAATCAACCAGTGAAACCGATGGAACATAGGTGTCATACAAAGGGGTTATCCATGTAGTTTCATTGCTAAAATCACACCCTTCATCATCCTCAGGCAGCTCATCGGGACAGCGATCATCATCACAATAATTGATTTTTTCTGCTCCAGGNGGNAATTCATTTAAATCTCCTCCAGCNACAAAATATTCTCCTTTTGCATCNATTTCATCTANNACATCTTTGAATTCAAGAAATTGTTTTTGCTTTGTATCNTCATTGGAAAATGCAGAAGCATGGATATCCACCGCCCAAAAGGGGCTACTAGGATAATTCACAACTGCTTTCAAAACATTGCGTCTGACATAAAATGCCTTTGTAAGTGCATCTTGATCTCCGCGCAGGGATAATTGAACTCTTTCAGCTTCGCTTAAAGGCCATTTAGAAAGAATTGCATTGCCTGCATCCATTCGGCCTAAGCCATCGCTTGGAATAAATTGCACCTCCCACATAGAAGCATATACTCCATAATTTAGATCTGTGTGATCCAACAACCATTGCACTTGATCAACGTATGCTGAACGTTTTGATTCAATATCAACTTCCTGTAATAAAAGAATATCTGCATCGATTTCTGATATTTTATTTGCGAGCAATTCTAATCCGTCTTTTATTTGCTCATCATCGAATAACACCAAATCTCCACAAGAATCTCCAAACCATTTCGCTCGGCCAATACCAAAGCGTATATTCCAGGAAACAACCGTTAGAGTGTCTTTGTTGGGAGGTGTAGTTAGTGTTTTTGAAGTATACTTTTTAGGTATTTCATCATTAGAAAATTCTGTTACTAAAGGATCACAGCTCAACAGTATGAAAGTAAATAATGCATAAATTAGTGTATATATATACTGCATAATTTTATTGATTTAATATCTGATCAACCATTTCTTGATCATCTTTTAAAAATCCTGACTCTATAATTCGAGGAATTAATTCTCGTAAACTTTTATTTTTACTAAACACATCTTTAAATATTGGTAGAGCCTTTTCCAATTCTCCTGTTTGAGCCAATGTCACTGCTGTCCAAAAAGGTAGTTCTGGATTTTCAGGATATAGATTGGCTGCTAATGAATATTCCTGTAATGCTAAATCCATTTTATCTTTTTCCATATACTCATCCCCTTTTTGAGCATGGTGGTATGCCTTNCTAATGTTGAGTAAGCGCCGTAATTCTCCAAGCGGATCATGATGGTCGCCAATTTGTATATCAACAANCCTGTCCTTCCATGCGTCTCCAGATGGGTTGCCGCTTACTACCAATATAGCTGCAGATTGTTTTCCGCGTAAATCGCCCCCTTCTTTCTCTGCTGCTTCTAAGGCTACTAACATTCGCTCCGCAAGATCTCCTTTGGCATTTTCAAACGCTTTGGACATTGCGTTTGGGACTGTGGGTTTTTCCATAATATTGGCTTGCACAGAATAGTGTTTTCCAATCTTATGCCCCGCATAACGAATACAGCGGNCCCCAGTATGTGCTCCTACATTTCCATTTGCATCTACCATGCCTATCTGACGAACNTTTTCACCACTATCCTTTGCTAATAAAGATTTTAAAACCTCATCTGCCGGCATGCCTTGCTCCATTAAAGCAAGTCCTTTTGGACCGTATGAAGGTTCGGCTATAGACTGTGTGGCTACTGCGCCTACCCCTGCCTTTGCCCAAGGGACCACAGTGCCCACAGAAAACCAATGGCTTTGAACCGCTACGCCTAATTCCCCCGTTTTTTCATCATAAGCTACGATAGAATAAGTGGATATTGGCCTTATAGACGCATCAGCAAATAAATTTGTTGATATAATTAAGAATGTGAAAAATTTTAGGTACATGTTTTTTAATATCCGGTGTAAATAGCGCCAGTCACTGTTGAGCTAAAACCATTACCAGATCCATCATTGCTCGTGTTGTCAAAATCCCAATACGCCACCAAATTAGTTGACATGTGTGTCGCAATATCAAATGACTTCCCTTGAATATAAAGAGTCTGAACATCAGACAAGCCTAAAACAGCCCTCCAAATAGCTACTTCATCCATACACCCTGCATAATTCTCTGATTTAGTAGGGCCCGCATCTATATCTGCCCCTAAATGCCAAAGTTCTCCTTCAGCGGCAGACTTGAACCAACTGTTGTCCAAATTATCTGTTCCAAGTAACGCCCCGTTTAAATATATTTTTCCTTCACCTGCTCCTGGGTTTGCAGCTGACCGAGTGTAGACTACATGATGCCAAGCATCAGCGCTTAGGGCCTGATTATAATCTACCTCTCCGTCTGAGTGCCAAATTCGCAAATAGCTATTATCCTTTCTCAACCCAATAACAATACCACGTTCATTATTACAATCACTGTGTCCTGCGTCTCCACAATTATTAGATGAAAAGAAAAAAGCATAATCATCATTCATTGCTGCATAATCAGGCTTTAACCATAAAGAAATAGAATAATCTGCTTGGGCGCCACCATCAACATATGTTATTGCCTGTGTATCATCATCTACTACCATTTCCATTTTGCCATTAATGTTGCCAATATCTACATAGTCACCTGCTCCTCCATCAAAGAAAAGCGCATATTCTGAAGAAGTCCCCAATGTATATTTTATGTTTCTTACTCCATCAGAAATAGATCCTGTGCTTGTTATTATATTTGTTCTATTGGCTCCGTTAAATTTATCAGCACTTGTTTCACCAAGTACTGAAATTGATCCATTGCTTAAAGAGTATGTATTTGTTCCTGCAGCTATGCTCGCAAAACGATTAGTTGCTGCAATTTCAACGCCAGAATAGGATAACCAGTATGATTGCTTTCCTGCCATTACCTGTCCCTGAATCTGCAATAAATCAGTTACTCTATTACCCATAAAACTTACTGCAAGGCTAATTGCCACCAACACCCCTAGGGCAAATAAACCTATAAACACTCCTTCCTGTGCTTTATTTCTAATCATTGCTACAAATCCAACTGGTTGTTATCAATGGTTGCATAAGTTGTATATTTGTAAAAGCTTTCTCCTCTAAGCAAATAAAAGGTGAACTCAACTCCATGTACATCCGCAGCGCTTGGGGAGCCCCCTAGGTCGCTATTATTTTCATCTTTATATGTAAACTTGCTGGCATAATTAACTGCGTTTATTGTTGTATCTTTAACTACTCTTTGGATCAAAAGGCCAGGAGTTCCAGCATCTTTACTGCACTTTATTGTATTAGTTCCATTATCAATGACATATTCATACTCGCTGCCATTAAAAGAGCTGGTAAATATCAAAGTTGAATCAGTTAACCCATTAGAAAAGGAAGATACTCCGTTAATGTCTTTAATAAATTTTCGTTGCGCATAGTTCGCTTCCATATTTGCTAGAACAGCCATATTGGTAAAAGCCACGTTCATTAAGGAACCTCTTACAATCACAGATATTCCTGGAACTAAAATAGAAACCAACACCATTGCGGCAATCATTTCAATCATAGTAAATCCACTAGGATTGAATCGTTTTTTTATTATTGCTCTAATTCCCATATGGCGCTGATGTTAATGTATACCCTTGTGATGCTTTTGAAGATTTAATCGCATTTAGCTCGGTGGAGTCCGCAGAACCAGGCAGTCCAACTTTTACGGTTATTTGTTTATAATCTGTAGGTGTGGCTGAATCATCAAATGTATATGGTGAGCCACTTGTATTCAGTGAAACATATTTCACATAAATGCGCCCTCCAATCCCAGTAAAGTTATCGTTTCCAGCATCAAGATCTGTATAATTTCCATCTACAAAGCTAAGCGTATGAAAATCGTCTACATCATTATTGCCAGACCATGTGGTTTCTCCTTCTCGGCCTAGCGTAATGGTCCAGCTAGCAGATTCATTGGTCCAAGATACTCCTCCAGAGTTGGCCCCATGAACAGCGCTGCTACTATAATCGTAAATAACCGAAGCTGATCTATTATTCATTTTATAATAGAGCTTAAGATTTATATCACTATAAGGATTTGAAAT
>NZXJ01000009.1 GCA_002701945.1 Fidelibacterota bacterium | reverse complement strand
GGTGATTTTCGATCACTCCTTCCTCATACCCACAAGTACCTCAAAACAGTGATCGCATTCGGGCAAGCTAAGGAAATAATACTCCTAGCAGTTGGGGATGCGGTAAGATCTACCTCGGCAATGGATCTTAATGAAGCCCTAAGCCTTGCCCAGAACTACAGCCAACCTGGAGATATTGTTTTATTGTCTCCAGGTTGTGCGAGTTTTGATCAGTTTAATAATTTTGAACAACGTGGTAATCATTTTAAAGAATTAGTAAATACTATAGTAGTAGAGTCATGAAATACATTGATGTTATATCAAAGAAATATGATCACTATCTTCTAGGTGGTGTTGTGCTTCTATGCGTAATTGGAACAGTAATGTTATTTAGCGCAAGTAATTCTATATCTTTAGATCAATCACAAAGAGCTACAGCCACCCTTTATTTACAAGCACATTTAAAAAGATTATTATTAGGAGCTTTTGTAATGTTTTCTGCAATGTTCGTTGACTACCGAAATTTGAAATTTATTGCAAGATATTTGTTAATTGGATCAATAATGTTATTACTTATAACCAAGATTAGTTATTGGCTCCAAGGAAATAACTCACCTGCAAGATGGCTATACGTTAGTGGGTTTTCTGTTCAAACATCAGATATTGCTAGATTATCTATAATTATATTTCTAGCTACTTATATAGATCATTATAGAGATAGAATAAAGGATTTTTATAATGGTTTTTCAATACCAATTATTATTCTAGCAATTACAATGGGTTTAATTGTAATCCAACCTGATTTTAGTTCTGCTGCAATGATTGGTTTAATTGGGTTTATGATGCTATTTGTTGGAGGAGCAAAAATTTCTCATTTAATGGCAACAGGTGCTGTTTCACTTATGATTCTTACGCCCATTATGTTAATGAAGCCATATCGTTTACAAAGGGTATTAACTTTTTTTTATGGAGAATCTGCTGGAGTACAAGAATCGTATCAGATAAAGCAATCTTTAATTAGTCTAGGCAATGGAGGTTTTTTAGGTTTAGGCTTAGGCAATAGCTTAGGTAAAAATTTATTTCTTCCTACTCCACATACAGATTTTATTTTTGCAATTATAGGTGAAGAGCTTGGATTATTAGGCACGATATTTATTTTGACAACTTTTGTCTTTATTTTTCAAAGAGGCATAAAAATAGCCAAGGAAAGTACTGACACTTTTGGTATCCTTCTTGCTATCGGTATTAGTTTTAATTTTATACTGTACGGTTTTATAAATGCAGCCGTTGTTACTGGTGTTGTCCCAACTACAGGACTGCCAATGCCCTTTATTAGCTATGGTGGTTCTGGTCTTTTAATAAACCTGATAAGTATGGGAATACTTTTAAATATTAGTCAAGCAAAACGATCTTTGATTCATAAAAGTGGGTGGAGCCCGAGGGTATATGGATGAGGAGATACGCATAATGATTGCTGGAGGAGGAACCGGTGGACATCTATACCCTGCATTAGCAATTGGTGAAGAGATTATGCAACGCACCTCAAATGTAAAAGTGCATTATATTGGTTCAGAGTTTGGACTAGAAGCAAATATATTTCCACGTAAGGGTCTATCTCATACGCTTATTCCAATTAGTGGATTTCAAAGATCATTATCAATTAAAAGTATTTTAAAAAATTTATCTTTGATATTTCGTATACCGCTATCAATCAGAAAAATTCAATCTTTATTTGATCGAATGGATCCAAAAGTAATTGTTGGAACTGGTGGATATGCAAGTGCAATACCCGTAAAAGTTGGATTAGATAGAAATATACCAACTATGATACAAGAGCAAAATTCCTATCCTGGCTTAACTACTAGATTATTTGCTAATAAAGCAACTGCAGTATTTGCTGGTTCTAAAGATTCAGAATCTTATATAAATAGTAAAATAAATGTTACAGGAAACCCAATTCGAAATGGAATTGAAAAAGGATTAAAAAAAACAGGGTATGATCTTTTTCAATTAAATAATAAAATGCCAACTGTGTTTCTTTTTGGCGGTAGCCAAGGATCTGTTCCCCTTAATAATGCTATACGTTCAATATTAAATCTTTTTGAAGAAAATGGTATTCAACTTTTATGGCAAACAGGTGAAAAAAATTATGAAAGTTTAAAAAGTCTTGAGACTGATAAAATAAAAGTTAAACCATATATCAAAGAAATGGATTTAGCATATGCAATCTGTGATCTTGTTATTTCAAGAGCAGGTGCATTGACTTTGTCTGAGTTATTGGTCTGCGGTATGCCTAGCATCCTCCTCCCCCTTCCTACCGCTACCGCGGACCATCAGACTAAAAATGCTGCAACAATGGTAGAATCAGGTGCTGCAATTATGATAAAACAAAATGAGTTAGATAATGATATTCTTGGAAATACAATTATTGAACTTATTAATGACAAAAATAAATTAAAAAACATGAGTGCAAACGCACTTAGGATAGCAAAACCAGGTGCTACAAAGGATATTGTAAAAAATATATTAGAGGTAGCTAAAGTTTAATGTTCAGACATGTGAAAAAATTGCATTTTGTAGGNATTGGCGGTATTGGGATGAGTGGGATNGCTGAATTACTTTTGAACCAAGGATTTAAAATTACAGGTTCAGATATAAATGATTCAAAAGTCATTCAAAACCTAAAAGATAAAGGTGCTGAAATTTTTATTGGACATGATACTAAAAACTTAACTGATGCAGATGTATTAGTTTATTCCAGTGCAGTAAATAGAGACAATCCAGAAATTATTTCTGCAATGAATAAGCATATACCTATTATTCGTAGAGCAGAAATGCTTGGCGAATTAATAGCATTAAAAGAAACAAGCATTGGGGTTGCTGGTACTCACGGTAAAACCAGTACTTCTTCAATGGTGGGTGCAATGTTAAGNAAAGCAAACTTAGATCCTACTTTNGTAGTTGGAGGTCTAGTTCGGAATATTAATACCAATTCATTACTAGGTGAAGGTGAAATAATAGTAGTAGAAGCAGATGAGTTTGATAGAAGCTTTTTATCGTTGCAACCTACAATTGGAATTATAACAAATATTGAACTTGAGCATACTGACTGCTATGAGGATATATATGATTTACAAAATGCTTTTACACAATTTGCAAATGCATCTCCTTTTTATGGTGCGGTTATTATTGGCAATCAAAGTCCAGCAGCGGCAGATATTATTCAAAATATTAAAAGACCAGTAATCACTTTTGGATTAACNAAAAANAGCGATTTCTATGCTAGTGATATANNACANAATAAATCTGAAACAACNTTTGCAGTTTTTTATAAACAAAAAAGACTGGGGGTNATTCATTTACAAGTTCCAGGTGAACATAATGTTTTAAATGCTCTTGCATCTGTTGCTCTGGGTGTGGAGATGAATATCCCATTCCATGATATTGCTGCAGGNCTGGAATCTTATAAAGGTGTCAGGAGAAGATTTGATATAAAAGGAGAAGCAAATGATATAATGGTTGTAGATGATTATGCTCATCATCCAACAGANGTTCGNGTAACACTNNATAGCGCTCGAAATGGCTGGAGCCGTAGAATTATAGCTGTATTTCAACCACATTTATTTTCAAGAACNAAAGCTTTTTATCAAGAGTTTGCAATAGCCCTTATNGAAGCAGACATCTTAATTATTACTGATGTATTTCCNGCACGCGAAAAACCAATTGAAGGTGTTACAGGTAAAATGGTTGCNGATTTTGCTAAANAATCAGGACATAAAAATGTTTATTATCTTGAAAAACTTGAAAACCTTGAAAAGAAGCTAGACAACCTNNNTCACCCAAATGATATGATAATTACAATTGGAGCCGGAAATATTTGGAGGTATGCAGAGTCTTATATGAATCATTTAAATAATTTAGGGGAAGCAGCCTGATTTGGATGCAATTAATATGTTAAATAAAAAAGTTAAAGGGTCATTTTTAACAGATGAGCCAATGGCAAAGCACACATCATACGGCATAGGTGGGCCTGCGCAAGCATATATTACTCCNTCAGATCAAAAAGACTTAAAACAGATATTACTTTTTGCTAAAGATAATAGAATTAAAACATTTTTTGCAGGGTCTGGGTCAAATCTATTAGTAGCAGATGAAGGGTATGAAGGAATAGTAATAACGCTTGGAAAATCATTTACCAAATTGAATATAGATGGTAATAAAGTAGTAGCTGAAGTAGGTGTTATGCTTGGTAAGATAGTTAAAGAAACAATAAAGAGAAATCTTACAGGGATGGAAAGTATGATTGGGGTTCCTGGAACCTTGGGTGGAGCATTAATTATGAATGCAGGTGCCTTTGGGGGAGAAATTTCAAATTCACTTGATGAAATAACTGTTATGTTAATGACTGGCGAAACAAAAATTTACCAAAAGCATGATATAGATTTTAGTTATCGTAATTCTACTTTTCCCAAAGATGAAATTCTTTTATCAGCATCTTTTAACTTAAAAGAAAAATCAACAGATGAAATTCAATATGATAGAGCCAAGGCAAGTAAAGGCCGAAAAGATACCCAACCACTTCGTTTTCGTTCAGCTGGAAGTGTATTCAAAAACCCTAAACCTGATCTAGCAGCCGGATATTTAATAGATCAAGCTGGATTAAAAGGGACAAGGGTTGGAGATGCAGAAATATCAACAAAGCATGCAAACTTCTTTATAAACCACGGAAAAGCTAAGGCTAAAGACATTGTTAGTCTGATTTTGCTTGCTAAAAAAGTAGTCTTAGAAAAATTTGATGTGAACTTAGAATTAGAAATTAGGACACTGGGGTTTGCTCCAGGAACATTCAAAGTATGAAGCGTAAGAAAAAAAATAAAATAGAATTAATTATTTGTTCCACCATTTCATTGATTATTATGCTCCTAATATATGTATCATTTAGCTGGTCAAGTTATACAAAGTTATCTCAATTAAAAGAAATAAGGATCTCTGGTAGTTCTATTATATCTGATAAAGAATATTCCTCAAAGCTAGAACCATTAAAAGGAGTAGAATTAGAAGAAATTAACTTAAGAGAGGTAAGTATTCTATTAGAAAGCCATCCATATGTTAAAGCTGCTAGAGTATCTCGCCAATACCCTTCTACCCTATCAGTAGAAATTGTAGAAAGACAGCCTGTTGCAATGCTAAATATAGATCCAATTTTAATGCTTGATCGCGATGGAATTATTTTGCCAGATCAAGGAAAAGCGGATGATTACATTATTCCATTTTTATCCGGATTTAACCCTGCNAAAGAACTATATCCNGCTGGTCAACAAACAATTTCTGTAAAAGTACAAGAAACAATGGANTTAATTACTAGGATAGTAGATACATATCCTTCACTATATGGTAATATATCCGAAGTAACTCTTAATGCTAATGATGAATATGTTATTATTCTTGCAGATTATCCAACTAAAGTAATTTTGGGAAATATTGATATATGGTCAAAGATTGAAATATTGGGAAAGTTTAAAAACTCTCTGAGAAATAAGCGTCAATTAAGTGATTATAATTATCTTGATCTACGCTATACAAATCAAGTNATCGCTAAGGAACGNGTATGAAAAAACATATGAAAATAAGCGAAAAAAATATTGAAATAGGAATTGATATTGGTACTTCTAAAATATGTTGTCTAATTGCTGAAATTAAAACTGATGAAGGATCAAATAAAATATTAGGAGTTGGAAAAGCACCTTGNCAAGGGATGAAAAAAGGTTCAATTATCCATNGAGATAAAGTCATGGANTCTATAGAAGTTGCAGTNCGTGAAGCNGAGNTNATGTCNGGAGTAAANGTTAATCATGCAACAGTTTCTATATCAGGCAATCATATTAGGGGAATAAATACTCAAGGTGCAATTGCTGTNCAAAAAGGATCAGCAAGTAATGTNCCAATGGAACAAGAGATAACACAAAACGACGTTTCNAGAGTGCTTGAGCTTGCAAAAGCTGTTTCATTGCCAATAGATAGAGAAATATTACATATCTTGCCACAAGAATATCTTATAGACACCATGGATAGTATAAAAAATCCAGTTGGAATGTCAGGCAGAAGACTTGAAGCAAAGGTTCATTTGATCACAATGGCGGCTACAACTGCAAAAAATTTAGTTAATTGTGTTCATGAACTTGCTATTGATGTTGAAGGTCTAGTTTTTCAAGGTCTTGCGTCATCAATTGCAACACTCGATAATGATGAGAAAGATATGGGTGTAGCAGTTGTTGATATTGGCGCAGGAACCACTGATATAACGGTATTTTATGATGGTGGAATACGACACTCAGCAGTAGTAGATGTTGGTGCAAGCACTGTTACAAATGATATAGCTGTTATGTTACAAATAGGCATGGATGANGCGGAACAGATTAAAATGAANTATGCTTCTGCCAAAGCTTCTATGTCATCAACAGAACTTGAATTTGATCTTCCNGTCAAAAATGGTGGGATTGCTCGTAAAGTATCAGAGCATGAATTATCTCGCTATGTCGAAGCTCGAATGATTGAATTAATGCAACTTGTNGGAAGGGAAATTTCAAGAGCTGATATAAATGAACAATTAACATATGGTGTAGTNTTAACTGGTGGAGGAGCNATGNTGCGGAATCTCGTTCCTCTTGCACANGAAAAATTTAATTTGCCTGTAAGGATAGGTCAGCACAAAAATTTTAGCGGTGCAGTAGATATCGCTTCTACTGCAGATTATACAGCAGCCATTGGATTAACNCAATGGAACAGCGTTACCAGAGATATGGTAATGAAAGATATAACTGTNACTCCCATAGGGAAAGCAGTTACAAACATAAAAGATTGGGTCAGAGGACTCTTTACATGAACCACATGACCAATACCAAACCTAACCAACCAAGGAAGGAGCAGTGAAATGCTGTTTGAATTCGATAGTCTAGCAGAACAAAAAGCTAAGTTAAAAGTAATCGGTATCGGAGGTGCTGGCGGAAATGCCACAAACCGTATGATCCAAGCTGGTATGCAAGGAGTAGATTTTATTGCAATNAATACTGATGCACAAGATCTCGAGAATAATGCTGCCGAAAATAAAATACAAATTGGTAAAAATCTCACTAAAGGACTTGGAGCAGGAGCTCAAGCAGAGGTGGGCCGAGAAGCAGTTCAATCTGATCAAGAAGCGATAGAAGCTATCTTGGAAGATGCTGATATGGCATTTGTAACTGCAGGTATGGGTGGCGGAACCGGTACTGGAGCAGCTCCAATGATAGCAAAGCTATCAAGAGAGATGGGAATATTAACTGTCGGTATCGTAACCTTACCATTTAATTTTGAAGGTCCAAAAAGAATGAATAGGGCATTAGAAGGTATAGCTGAATTACGTAAAGCATGTGATACAGTTATTGCTATTCCAAATCAGAAGTTGATGTCCATTGTAGAAACAGACACTACAGTTGTAGAAGCCTTTCAATTGGCAGACTCAGTTCTTCATCAGGCTGCAAAAGGAATATCAGATTTGATTAATGTTCATGGATTAATCAATCTTGATTTTGCAGATGTACAAACAATTATGAAAAAGATGGGTGAAGCAATCATGGGTACAGGTGTAGCTCAAGGAGAAGAAAGAGCTGTATTAGCTGCTCAACAGGCAATATCAAGCCCATTATTGGATGATGCTTCTATTAGCGGCGCACAAGGTGTATTAGTGAATATTACCGGAAGTGCAGACCTAACACTTTTAGAAGTAGATGCGGCAACAAATATCATATTTGAAGAAGCTGGTAAGGATGCAAATATAATTTTTGGTGCAGTTATAGATCCTTCTCTTGGTGATGAAATACGAGTAACAGTTATTGCCACAGGGTTCAATCAAGGTCAGTATGTATCAGAAAAAGAACCAGCAGTTGAAGAAGTTGCAGCTCCTATACCACAACGCCCAACTCAAGAGTTGTTAGATCAGATGAATCAACCTGTATTTAAACAACAAGATGACCCAGAAGAGCCTACTGTTGAAGCTCCACAGCAGGAAACTCCTAAACCATCTTTTAAGTTTGATGATACAAATCCTGCAATCTATGGAGAAGACCTGGATGTACCTGCTTTTATNCGCAGGCAACAGGACTAAATAGATAATTTATTAGGCTAGATCATGATATAGTTGTTGGTTGGCTAAGGTACAACTATATCTAGGAATGAATAAAAAAAAACAGCCCTCAATAGAGGGCTGTTTTTTTTACGAATTAAATGTACTAAAGATTAAATTTTCTTTCCCTGAGCGCGTAAATCATTTACCACTCGACGTATCCCCTTTTTATCAATTAGACGCATTCCTTGAGTAGAAACATTTAAAGTAATATAACGGCTTTCATCGGCAAGCCAGAATCGTTTCTTTTGTAGATTTATATTAAACCTTCTTCGGGTTTTATTGTTAGCATGGCTCACATTATTCCCAAACATTGGTTTTTTTCCAGTCACATCACAAACTCGACTCATAATTTTCCTCTATAATTTTTTCATGAAAAATGTCAGCGAATTTACAGGATATTAGGATTTTGGCAAATGGAAAGGTCATTAATTATAATTTTTAACATATTTGAAGTTTTATTTCACTAATAACATTTTTAATGATTTACGATATGGACCACTTTGTAAATAATAAAAATACATACCTGCTCCAACATTTTGTCCATATTGGTTACGTCCATCCCATCTTGTACTGTAATATCCAGCTTTCATATCTTTTTTCACTAGTGTGACCACTTCCCTACCAAGCAAATCATATATCANTAATCTTGTAAATCCTGTCTCAGGTAAATCATACATAATGGTTGTAGATGGATTAAATGGATTCGGATAATTATGATGTAAAGAATACTCATCTGGTATTGCTCTTATTTGCATGCTTTTCATACCCTGACTAATAATATTCTCATCATTTCCATAAATTGTATATCCAATAGAAATTGGAGTNTCATTACGATCAAATGATTTACTNTCAAAAATAATTTCACTTTGGTTTGTATTAATAGAGTTAGCCCACTCTACTAAAATCTTTCCAACAGACTCATCANTACTACTTAAATAAATATTGTCTTCTGTAGTTATATCGCTTTTAGTAGAAAATCTCTTACTATTAGATGGATATTCAATAAATATTTGTCCAGCTACCGCACCTTCAGGTAAAGATACAACAATTGACTTATCTATCTGTTCAACAGCAAGCCTACCTCCTATTTCTGGCATGGATCCNGTAATTAAGGGTAATGATCTATTTGACCAATACCACATTTGTACAAAAGCCATAATATCACGTAAATCAAAAATATTATTTGGTGTAGGTATAAAATGAGGTACCGTTCCTGATATAGGTCCTAATTCATATGCAAAATCTTGATTTGTTAACGCAGTTTTAAATGCATTAAGGTCTAAGACATCAATCTGAAAATTATTATCATAATCTGCTAATAAATATGTTGTATATGTTAGTTCCTTGGAGTCTGTTTCGTTATCAGACCAATCTAAAATATTATTTATTTCAATATTTATAGTATCAAGAGATCCATGTGGTTCTAAAAAGTGAATTATTATTGCAGTATCCTCTGCAGANTAGGTTGAATAAAGATTAATATTATCATAAGCAATACTTGATGCTGTGATATCGCCAATATCTGACAATGGTTGTGTGAAGTGNATAGTCAAAGTNCTATCCGCAGCATTCAGGAAGTTNATTGGGTTNGGATTTGCTCTGGTAATTAATGCTGATTGCGGNATACCCATAACATCACTTGTAAANGGACTTTCATTNCCAGGNATATCGGTTGCTGTTATGCGGAAATAATATGTATTTCCATCTTCAAAGTTTGGCATGAAAGCTTCAGCTGATGAATCGGCTGTTGTTANAAGTAAGGNCGTCGGGTTTTCATCAGTCCCACCATATACTGAATAATGATTTAGATCTACTTCTTGGTTATGNTCCCATTCAATAAAAATTCTTTCAGAAGTAAACCACGCGACCAAATTCATAGGAATAGAAGGAGCAGATAGATCTATCAGCACCCCATCACTTATAAGAGTTTCACCAACATTATACACACTATCAATTCCACGAATTTGAACATTGTAAGTAATGTTTTCTTCTAATGAAAGATCGCTAATAGTACATAATGTATCCAAGGTCTGTGTCCAAGGAGTTATGTATTGAGAATTATCCATATCATACAATGCATATTCATAGGTTAAGAATCCAGAACCATCCTCTATAAACTGTTTCCAATTAGCTTGAAATATATTTATATAATTTTGTCGATCTATATCTACAGAGTCACCATCAAATACCCATATACCAGCAGGACCAGTAAAATCAGTAATAATCCCATTACTAGATACTATTGGTGAAATATTATTTACTTGATCTACTGCTCTAATAGAAAAGTAATAAGTGATATTCTCTTCCAATCCAAGACTCGCTGAAATAGTTATATTTTCTCCCGCAGAAACCCAATCTCCTGTTATGTCAATAGCTTCCGGAGTAGTCCCTACAGCATATTCATAACGAAGTATACCGCTAGTAGTATCAACAAAGCCTTCCCAGTTTGCTACTAAGTTTGTATCTGAAGGCGTATACGATTCATCATCATGTAAACCATCGTAAACAAACCCTACAGTTGGTGGATATAAATCAGCCATAATACCATCACTGGATTCTACCGTTGATACATTTCCTGCCATATCGTACGCACGGATATTTGCATAGTACACTGTCTCATGTGTAAGGGAAAAGTTAGGTATAGTTACCTGTGTTTCTGATCCATTATCAGTCCATGAAATTATATTCGTGTCTCCAGGAGAACTTCCAACAGAATACTCATAAAATGAAATCTCTCGAGTATCGTTTCCTGACCAATAAATTCCCAATGTATCCGAAGGTCCTTGATAATCTAGATCAACAGGTCCGCCATCATTAGGAGCCCCTACTGTTGGATCAAAAATATCAACTACTATTCCATTGCTGGTTGATATAGGTGAAATATGTCCTACAATATCAGTAGCTCTTACCGATCCATAGTATGTTGCATCATGAATAAGATCAAGATTACTTACTGTAACATTTGTATCTAATCCATTCTCTGTCCAAGTTAAAACATTCGTAGCGCCTGGTGTAGTTCCTATGGCATACTCATAGGAAGATATACCACTTACTGTATCAATAAATCCACTCCATGAAATATCTAATGTGCTATCACTATTTGTCCAATCCGTATCTCCAGCCAAACCATCATATACAATACCAGACACTGGTGTTCCATAATCAATCGTTACTCCGTCCGAAGAAAAGACGTTTGAAACATTACCTGCTAAATCAGTAGCTTTTATAAGAAAAAAGTATGTTTCCTGATCGGCCAATGATGATAACGTATCTATTACATAATTGGAAGAAAGACCAACACTATCCCAGCTAGGAATATTATCAAATCTAGATGTGTCATCTGTAAAGGCTACTTCATAATTCACAATATTACTAACCGTATCTGTAAACCCTGTCCAATTTGCAGATAATGTAGTAGTGGATTGTGTATAATCAATATCCGTGTTCAATCCATCATGAATGGTACCTAATAATGGTGGTGTTAAATCAATAAGAATCCCATCACCAGAAAATAAATCAGAACGATTTCCAGCTATATCTGTTGCTCGAACAGATACATAATAATTTAAACCATCATTCAAATGTACAGAATCACTAAGCATATTTAAGGTGTAAGCATTTTCAATTGTATACCAATCGATAATATTTGAATCTTCCCTGGCAGAACCAAGTGCTACTTCATAATGTAATACACCAGAACCGGGACTAACATCTATACCCTGCCAACTGGATGATAATACACTATCAATATTTTGTATATCAATATCATTCGAAATTGAACCTTCATTCACATAATAAATTTGTGGTGCATCCATATCAATTGTAAATCCATCAGAAGTAACCGTATTGGATACATTTGAAACACTATCAATAGCACGAATAGATACGAAATAGGTACTATCTCTTTCAAAAGATACCGAAACAGTTGCCATACTATTATTCCGTGAAGCAGTAGTCCAATTTAATAGCTCTAATATAT
>NZXJ01000064.1 GCA_002701945.1 Fidelibacterota bacterium | reverse complement strand
ATCAGGATAATTACTACTTAAATATTTAATTCTATTTGAGCTAGCAACTAAATCTATTTTATTTAAAACAACTAAAGTTTCTATATCTTCTGCACCTAATTCATTCAATACATTATTTATTGTTTTCATATGTTCCTTGATTTGATTTGAGGAAGCATCTAATACAATTAAAACTAAATCAGATTCAACTACTTCAAATAATGTGCTTTGAAAACTGGCAATTAAATCATGTGGTAATTTCCTAATAAATCCAACAGTATCACTTAATAAAATTGAATGATACCTATCAAGATCAACTTTTCTTATAGTTGTATCTAATGTCGCAAATAATTGGTTTTGTATATAAACATTTTCACCTGATAAACATTTCATCAAACTTGATTTTCCAGCATTTGTATATCCAACCAATGATACTCTATATTTACTTATTCTTTTTTTACTCTGAATTCTTCGCTCTTTTTCAATCTGAATCAGATCTTTTTTTAATTTAGAAATTCGTTGACGAATCAATCTNCTATCNANCTCAATTTGTGATTCNCCCATACCNGCACGNGTTCCAATACCACCCATCTGTCTTTCNAAATGAGACCACTGCTTNGATAANCGNGGTAACATATACTCTAAATGAGCTAATTCAACTTGNGTTTTTGCTTCTCTTGTTTTTGCATGTTTACTNAAAATATCTAATATTAATCCACTACGATCTATTACTTTTATTTTTTTTGATAATTTTAAGAAATTTTTAACCTGACTTGGTGTTAGTTCATCATCAAAGATTACTAATTTCACTTCAAGNTCTTTAGCTTGTTCAATAATTTGTGANGCTTTTCCTTTTCCTACGAAAAACTGAGAGTTAATTNTTTTTATGGATTGATAAATTTCATCAACTACTTCTGCACCCGCAGTTTCAGCTAAAAGTTTTAGCTCAGCAAGNTGTTCTTTTAATATGTTTGAATCTTGNCCATCCCTTTGGACACCAATAAGTAATGCCCTTTCATTATTAAGAATATTATTATTCAATAATTACTCTAAATCAGTTTTGAGTCTATCTTTATTTGGAATTCCTAGTATTGATTCTAATATTAAACAAATTAAAGCAATTATTAATAAAACCCTCCAAATCGACTTTCCATATCTAATATCTTTTAATACGTTACTAAAATTGTTATTTGATTCAATAATTTTGACATTTTTTAAAGATTTATTATTTAATACAGAAATTACTTCATTCTTTTTTATTGGTAATTCATCTGAGGAAAGAATTGTTGAAAAAGATGAAAAATGCTCTCTATTAATGTAAACTTTATATGAACCCAATTGGTTCGTATTATGAATATATAATTTTTCATTAGTGTAATCTGGGATTATTTTAATTTCATTATCATTAGGAGTAATTACAGTCCAATCATCATTTATATTTTGTCCTCTTATATCAATAATTTTTTTACTACCAACTATAATAGATTTTGAATTGAATTCTTTCGTTGCAAGTAAAATGAGCATTCGATGTAAAATAGGTACTAACAACCCCTTAACAGTAAAATCATTCCATCTAAGATTTAATTTAGAAGTGAAAGTAAATGTAGTGCTACCAAATGAATTAGATTGTATTAAGAGNGGATGGCCATTATTTAATTTTAAAAGAGGTACATGATTAGATTTTATTCGAACCTCATTATAAGAATATACTTGCGGCAATTCGTCTTCAATTTTTTTCATATCAAAATCATTAAATATTGAATTAGTTTTTTCTACAATTGTAGTTGAAAAGAAAGATTCCCCTTCTAATGTAACATTTTGAATTAATTCTGGAAGTCGTAGTAGAGAAGGCCATAATAATGATTCAGCTTGTTCTAATTCATTTCCTGTAAACCATATTAGNCCTCCTCCTCTCATAAGAAATCTTTGTAAATCNTCTATAGCNTTAGAACTTAGTATTGGAGNATCATGAATTAATATTATATCGATATCATTTAAAAATATTCTATCAATTTTTGAAGATAATTGTTTATCAACTTTAAGTAATCCTGTATTTCCTGTTATNGCATTTAAAGCTAGATCAAGAAGTAATAATTCTTCTTCTGAATTNCCTATAATTTTAATTGTTATTTGACTCGGAATAACTAAATCAAAATTTCGATAATTATCTAATGAAAAATCATCATCTGGAATAACTATTTTACCATTTATAATTCCGGTCTGACCTGGAAAAACTTGNAACATAAAGTCTTTATACTTATCCGGGTTAAACTTACTTACTACNTGGCCAACACGGTCATTATTTAAGAATAGCTCGATAGGAATATTTTTAACTTCTGATACACCATTATTTCCAAGATTAGTATTTAANTTAATTAGATGATTTGGTAGCTTAATTTCACTTAATATATCTACACTAGTAATAGATATATTATTGTTCACGTTTGGCTGATCAATACAATAAAACTTCCAGTTTTTGAAATTAAGAAGACTATCATTATGAATTTTAGGAGTTGTTTGGAAATCACTAAANATATAGCATTCTAAATTTGGTTCTGAAGCCTTAATATTGGAAATTAATGAATCAGTAAACTCCCAAAGATTATCAGATAAGTTTGTTTGGGATATACCTTCTATTTTTGAAATAATCTTTGAAGTGTTTAAATAAGAACCATCNTATAACTTTTGCGGTGGATTAGTCTGATAAATTTCTAGTGTACTCTGACCTTCTAAAACATTTAATAGCTCTGGTATAGATGATTTCACCCTATCGAGTAAGGAATAATCATTTATATTTACATTCATACTTGCAGAGTTATCAATTATCACAATTGCTCTAGATTCAATATCTCCTACAAAATAATTAAAAGAATCACCTTTTATTAATGGTCTTGAAAAAATTAGTATTAAACATAAAATAGCAATAGTNCTCAAAAATATAAGTAACCATTGATTTATNTTTANGCTTCTAATGGTTTTATGCTCTAAAAACTTTATAAATCTTAANGAACTAAACTCTTCATACCTTGTCTGTCTTAGACTAATTAAGTGTATTATTATAGGTATTGAAACTGCAAACAATGCCCATAGAATAGATGGTGATAAAAACGTCATACCAAGAAGAAACTCATAGTATACATAATTGTTCCAGAGAATAAAGGTATCCTTAAATTATCATCAATTGAAACTGGGATTATTTCAATTATCATTGCAGATAAAGCACCAAATATTATAACTATATTTGGTAGGTCTAAATCCATTAAGAGCCCTATGATTAAGCACATGACAAAACCGGCAAAGGCTCCCTCAAGTGTTTTATTATAAAATTTTATTTTGCCTATTTTTCTACCAATTAAACCTGCAGTAGTGTCACCAATTGCCATGAAAACCAAACTTATCACTGCAATTTCTTTTGGAAAAACCGCAATTGAAATTGTTGAAGCTATAAATACCCAGGTTGCTCCTGTGTATTTACCATTTTTTTCATGTTTTCGAAGCATCGCAAACAAATACTTATTGAATATATTTTTTACCCTATAAGAATTTGTCCTTAAATATTCAATTATTAATGCAAACAAAGTTATTGGTCCCAAAACTATAAGAGCCTCAATCTTTGAATGAAAATAAAATAAATATGTAAATGGGATAATCAGGTTACAAAGATGAATTAATTTTCTAAGTAATTCGCTTTTGTAGATCAATTATGGCTCATTATTTAAACTATTGAAAATATCCTGCATATCAAGCACACTTACTACTAAATTAATTGTAGCAGACACATCNAGCACAGTTCCATCTTTAATTGATTGATCAAGAACAGTATACGGAACTAAATCTTGATCTTGATGATAAGAAATTTTTCCAACTTTTAATCTAGACTTAAATATAAGATCTTTAGCTTGATTAATTGATAGCCCAATAAGATTAGGAACTTGAAAGAAATTCGGAGGCATACCTTTACTTACTGTAATTTGTATCCCCATACCCTTCTTTCTTCTATCTCCAGCCTTAGGATACTGCCAAGCTATTGTACCATTAGGGTATTCAGGATTATACTCAGTATATACAGTATCTATAAGTAATCCCATCTGGTTCAACTCAAGTTCTGCACTTCTTCTTGATTGCCCAATAAGATTAGGTATAGCAACAGATTTTTCTGGATGAGCAATTTTTAACCTTACTGTTCTACCAGATTTAACTCTCGTATTAGGCTTTGGATATTGATCAATAATTGTACCCAAAGAGAATTTATTAGTATATAAAGTATCTGAAACTTCATACCTGTAATTTTCAGATTTCAATAATTTAATTGCATCATTTAAATTTCTATTTNTTACATCCATCATAACTTTATTTTGGTTTTGTCTTGTATATACTGGCATTACTAAATACTCAGCAACAATAGAAAAAATAAATATCATTACAATAATAGATAGTATTAATCTAACTAAATTCATTATCTATCTTTGATCAGACGAGCTGCAAACATTCCAATTAATTTATCTTGAGGAGGAAAAATCTCCATAATATTTTGTTTCTGGAACCAATTTTTAGGTAAAGAATTTTTTGCATTATCTATTTTATATTTCTTATTCAATTTAAGGAAAGCATTAATGACATCCCAATTCTCTTCATGCTCTAGTGAGCAGGTAGAATAACAAATTACTCCACCTGGTTTTATATAATTAGAAATATTAAGCAATATTTTTAGTTGTTTTCTCTTAAAATTTTCTATCTGTTCTTTATTNCACTGCCATCTAATTTCTGGATTTTTTCCTATTGTTCCTGTCCCTGAACAAGGAGCATCAATAAGCGCTCTATCTAATAAAGGAAATTGTTCTCTTTGAGCATCTTTTACACACCATTTTATCCAATTAATTTTATGGCGCTCGCTATCTTCATAGCACATTTTAAGACGACTTGTACTTATATCTGAGGCAATCAATTTCCCCTTATATTTCATTAATTCAGCAATATAGAATGCTTTAGTCCCAGGAGCTGAACANGCATCTAAAATAACTTCACCAGGCTTTGGNCTCAAAAGTTCAACAACAGCACCAGCTGCGCGATCTTGTATAGATAATGAACCATTATTAAATAGTTTATTTTTAAATAATAATCCTGTCCCCTTAACTAAATAATANAAATTNTTAGAATTATTATATTGTTGAACAAAGATTTTGTCTTTAACTAGTTCTCTTACAAAAGTATTATGTCCAATTTTTAATTCATTTCTTCGAACCATTATAGGATAAGCCATATTAAAATATTTACATAATTCTACAGCTTTCTCTTCACCATATTTATCTATCCATTTTTTTATAATCCAATCTGGATAAGATAAGCCCACTCCAATATCATTAATTTCATATGGGGATTTTTTATTAAAAATGTATTGATCAGATAGTGAGATTTTCCTAAGTATAGCATTAACAAAACCAGTTATATATACGCCGATTATTTTACTACTAAGTTTTACATAACTATTTACAACTGCATAATTGGGAGATTTATTATCCATCAATAGCTCATAGATAGCTAGACGAAGAATATTCCTTACACGAAATTTTATATTTGTATTTTTTTTATTTAAATTTTCATCAATTATACTATCTAATAATCGTTTCCATTTCATTACTTCATTAGTTAAAACAATAGTTCTCTGTGCAATATTTTTTGTTGGTTTTAACTTAACAAAATGATCGTTTCTAATATTTTTCAGCCAAAGATCTGTCCCTTCATATTCACATAAAACCTTGAAAGATAATAAACGCGCATCCAAAATCAATTACCTAAAAAATCACCAATATTTATTTTATAACCATTCAGAAAAGATTTTATATCTAAAGATTTTTTCCCTTCTAATTGAAGTCGGTTAATAGATAATACTCCATTGCCAGTCAGAATAGATAAATTATTCTTTGAAATATCAACAACTTGTCCAGGTTTAAAAGAAGATATATTTAAGTTATTATAATTTAAAATAGTGTCTTGAATTTTGATCTGCTTACCATTAATCTTTGACTTTGCTCCTGGATTAGGAGTAAGACCTCTTATGAGATTATGAATACTTAATGCACTAGAATTCCAATCTATATCAGTAATATCACTAGTAATTTTGGGCGCATAAGAAACAGAGTCCTCATCCTGCTTAATAAGTAAAGTTTTTCCATTACTAATTAATTGAATTGAATCAAGTAATAATTTTGAACCCTTTAGAGCCATTTTTGCACTTAGAGAACCATAATTATCATTATCTAATATTTTTATTTTCTTTTGACTAATTATTTTACCAGTATCAACTCTAGATTCAATAAAAAAGGTACTTAATCCTGTCTGAGTATCTCCATTAATTAAAGACCATTGGATCGGCGCAGCGCCTCTATAAGCTGGTAATAATGATCCGTGTAGATTGATACTCCCTAACTTTGGAATACTTAATAAAGACTTTGGTAAAATGCGATAAGCTACAACAACAAATAGATCAGGTTTACACTTTTTTAGCTCATTTTCAAAATTTAAATCACTTAAGTCTTTTTGCTTTATAATATCAATTCCAAATTCTTCACATTTTAATATAATATTATTACTGATATTCTTTTTTTTACGACCTATTGCTTTTGGAGGATTTGTAACTACACTTAAAATATCATAATTAGATTTCACTAATAAATTAAGACTAGGGAAAGAAAATTCTGAATTTGTCATAAAGATAATTTTCATAATTGATTGAAAAAATTTGTTATAGATAAAGAATATTGAGACTCCACTATGTTAGAATCTAATAACTCTGGAAGTTTAATATTTTTAAAGTACGAAGTCTCTTTTTTTGTTTTCAGATTTTTTGAGGATAATTGAGCTATTTTCAATTTCTTTTAACTTTTTCTTATACTGTATAGCTAATATAGGATTAACTCGGTCAATAATAAAAATTCCTTTAAGATGATCCATCTCATGCTGAATAGCTCTTCCAAGTAAACCATCAAAATCACCAATGTGTTCTGATCCATCAGGTAATTCATATTTAAATCTAATTTTTTCAGGTCTTTTAACAGGCAGTCTAACATCTGGAATAGANAAGCAACCTTCTTCCATTTCAGAAGAACCAAAACTTTCTATTATTTCACCATTAACAAAAATATTAGCATCTTCAGCTTCATCCGTATGCGAAACATCAATTATCATAAGGTTCATATCAATTCCAACTTGATTTGCTGCAAGACCTATGCCCTCTTCCTCATACATAGTATCAAACATATTTTCTATTATTTCTGGAAGAACTTTATAGTCCGTTACCTGTTTACATTCTTTTCGTAAAATAGGATCTCCATAGTGAACAACTTTTAAAACAGCCATTAGTTAATATCTCCTAGGTTTGAATCTTCCGGTACTTTACCATCTGCTAATCCTGAAATAGCAGATCTATTTATATTAATATTTAAGCTTTTATCTACTTTTAACACAATTACTTTACCTTGATTTTTTATACCAGCCACAGTGCCNTGTATACCTCCAACAGTAATTACCTTATCACCTTTTTTTAGAGCAAGCAACATATTTTGCTTTTCTTTTTGACGTTTAGCTTGTGGACGTATCATTAAAAAATAGATAATTAACATTATTAAGAAAAAAGGTAAAAAAGCTGCAATTCCGCCTCCACTTTGAGGTGCATCTGGATTTGTAGCAAAACCGTAAAGAATATCCACAAAAAACTCCTTTAATTTTAGAAGAAAAAATTACTGACTATTACAAGCAATGACAAGATTTGCTTCACTTAACGATTCATAATTTTGGTAGTGATATTTCAATTGTAGATCCTTGACCTGGTTTTGATTGAGATACATAAATAGAACCACCATGTATTTCATTTATAATTCGGGAAGTGAGAGATAGCCCCAATCCCCAACCTTGTTCTTTAGTGCTAAATCCAGGCCTAAATATATTTTTCCAATTTTTCCTTGATATACCTTTACCAGAATCTTCAATTACAATAATTATACTTTTTTTCTCAAATTTAGATTTTAAAGATATAATGCCTTCATTATCTAATGCATCAATTGCGTTTTTAACAACATTTTCAATTGCCCATGAAATTAATATTCCATTTGCTCTTATTTTTAAATCTGATTCTAATTGATTTTCAATAATAATACTTTTCCCCATTGATGGAATTCGTCGATTAAAATATAAAACTATGTTATCAACAATATTTGACAAATGAACTTCTTCTATCTTTGTTTCTGATCCCATTTTACTAAACCTATCACTAACTTGTTGGAGTCTTTCCAAGTCTAATGAAATATCATCAATGATTTTTTCCTGATCATTCGGTTTGTTTTTCATCCACTCTAACCAACCCATTAAAGATGATATAGGTGTTCCTAATTGATGAGCCGTTTCTCTTGCCATACCAACCCAAATATTTCTTTTTTCACTATTTCTGATAATAGAAAAACTTATAAATCCCAATAATATAAATAATGTTATTGCGCCAATTTCTATAAAAGGAAGCCATTTTAGCTTCTCTATCTGACTTGAATCACCATAGTGTAAATATCCTATTAATATTATTTCGTTTGTCAGAGGGTTAGCATATCTTAAGGGGATTGCTTCATTTTGTTCATCCATTGTTGATTGGATTTTTCTAAGATTTGATTTATCGGTATTTATATTTTTTGAATAAACTGGATCTTTTTTATTATTAGAGTATATGATTGGAAACTGTGCTTTTTGAATAATCTCATCAAAAACAAAGTCAAGGTTTGTATCATTTTCATCAGAAATTGTTTGCGCAATTATTTCAGCATATAGTTTTACTATTTCTCCATTATCTTTTCTTAATTCATTTACGATACCTTGTGTATAAGTAAATAAAAATATTACTAAAATAAAACCAAGTAGGAATAATGCTGCTTTTATGTTGCTACTATGTTTTAAAAGATCCATATTTATAATCTTGATTTATGATAACCAAAAGAAATCATTCCAATGGTAATGAAAAATGAAAATAAAGAAATGATTATTCCTAAATTGAAAGAAGATCTATCGTAACTAAAAATAATCTTATGTTGTCCTTTTGGGATAACTAAACCTCTGATAACTCCATTAGTTTTAAAATATTCTATATACTCGCCATCTATTGTTGCATTCCAACGTAACGGGTAAAAAACTTCACTAACAACTAAAAAACCAATAGAATCAGATTTTGTTTCAATCTCTGTTGTATGCAATGAATTTTTATAACTTATTATTTCCCCCTCTGAAAATGTCATACTTTTTGATATGTCATTATCGCTTACAAAAGCTGTTTTTTTAGGATCAAATAATTGGTTCTTAATAATTTCCCATGGGAAATTATTATCAGGATAAACTTCTATATTTTTAGCAAACCATGCGCGTTTTTGATAATTTAATAAACGATAAAGGCTAATAGGAATAGCTCCTCTACCCGATTTCATTTTCGCCTGTTTGACTTCTATAAGCCCTGGAAAATTTATAGGTTGTGTACTTAATAAATATTTAACATTTAACATACTCATCAAAGGTAGAGTACTTGCATTATTGGTTTGTTTTAAAAAGTTATTATACACCCCTAATTTTGCAGGATGATAACCTCCAACAGATTCAATACCAAAGGCGCGAAGCCTAGTTTCACCAAATAATTGTCCTGCAGGATAAATACGAAATGGTTCTTCTTTATCACTGCTTAATATTTTTGATATTTGATCATGCTGAAAATATCTATCAATAATTGATCTGTTTAATAATTGAGATGATCGTCCTGAATTTTTCTTAGGTTGAATAATTTTATTATCTACTACCATTATATCTATTAGTAATAATAATGTGATTGAAATTGAAAAAGTTTTCAATGATACCTTATCACTAAAAAATGTCCATAATAATGTTAGAGTTGCAGATAAATAAAATAGCATTGCCCATGCATCTTTATACCACATATCCCAACGTAAAGAGTTAATGGCCTGAACTACACGTGGATCCTGTGTCCTGGGTTGATTAAAACCTGAAGAAATTGTATTTTTTAATACAGACTCTCCAAAGCTGAGTATTAATAACAATAGAATCAATATGCCTGTGGTCGGCCAAA
>NZXJ01000063.1 GCA_002701945.1 Fidelibacterota bacterium | reverse complement strand
AAAACCAATCGATACCAAAAGTATTATCATAATCATAAGGGATTAATAGAAAACGATCAATATTTGGTTGGTGGTATAAATAGAAATTATTTTGAAGAGAGCGGTAATCATCCCATCCGCCCGTTAAAATATTAATTGCAAGGTATTTTATAAACTCAGAAACATCTAATACATGCTCAAGAGAATCAGGATCGTTATTTATAATATGAATTAATCTTGCTAGTTGTGTAAAATCATATTCATCGTCATTTGTTTTTAAGTCATAAGGTCGATTATCATCTACCCAAGGATGGTAATCACTTGGGTTTGGTCCCCTATAGCCTAGGTTCGCCGGCCACAGACATTTCCATAGATTCCCGGTATCATTTTCAAAATTTCTGTTTAAAAAGGTATCATCGATATGTTCAACCGAAATATATAAACCGTAATAATTATCATTAATATATACTTCAATATGATTGGCTCTTGTAGCCACCATTCCAATTGACTTGAAAATATCCCAACTTAATTTGCTACGAACAATAGATACATCATTATGCTCTCCATTTAAATTGATTTTTTCAACTCCATAAAAATCTCGACCGGGTACAAAATGATTAAAATCAAGTTTAAATGATTTCTTCTCAGATACTCGAGAAGTGTTTCCTCGCAACCGAAAGCCTACCTGTTCTAGGGTATCATTAATATATTCATTCTGGTAATAAATATATGCCATATGCAACGAGTCACTTTCCACATTATCATATTCATACATCCATTCTAAAGCAAGAGAGTCAACAAATATATCAACTCTGGAAACAGATGAATCATCGTATACCATCCAACTATCATCAGCAATAATAAGAGAAGAAAAGAGAATTAATCCTAATAAACGCATATTTATATATATCAAAAAAGAACTACTTTACTAATAGCATCTTGATAGATTTAGTAATTGAGCCTGATGATAGCCTGGCAATATATATACCACTTGGATGGGAAGAAGCATTCCACTGATATGTATTTATTCCTGAAATAAAGTTTCGATCCATCAATGTATCTACCAATTTTCCATTTATATCAAATATTTGCAAGCTTGTTTGTTCNTCTCCACTACTAGAAATTTGAATTAATGTCGATGGGTTAAATGGATTAGGATAGTTTTGCTTTATTTCTATAGAATTCGGTAACAAAACGCTTTGNGNATGNGTTGATAGAAGATTATCCTCAGGTGGATCTATGTAAAAGTTAGAATATATATGAAACTGTCCTGGATCTAGATTAATTGNNTCATTCAAATCGGAAANAATAATACTGTCNCCTGNAAAATAATCATACCATGTTCCAGNATGAAAAAANTCAGGATCAATAGATTGATTTACTACATTAAAATTTCCAATNATAACTGCTTTCTGATCATTAAAACTCAANCGAATTCTTTTCTTNCCAGTAGNGCTNCCNAAATCCAGATCNACCTCAGTAGTGNAGTTATTAAAAATTGGATANTGTCGATGCAAATGAATNAATGCTTGGAAGGTGTTNTATAGCCTTATTCTTTCATAATCCTCAAAATAATCCCATAATATTGGTTTTTCGCATAAACGGCAAGGATCATCAATNCTGTTATCGTATCCCANTTCACNAAACTGCCATATCATTTTTGGTCCAGGNATCGTAAAGAAAAAAGCTCCAATAGCTTTTACTCTATTNATAGCTGTATGTAATTCTTTTATATTGTAATCCCCTGCATTATTGCCCCAAGTAAGATTTTTATACATTAACCGTTCTTCATCATGACTTTCAAAATAGGTTACAAGATGCGGTTTATTCCATCCACGTNAACCATAATAACCCCATGAAAAATCTGATTTACCATTGGTGTGGTAGCCCATGGAAGCTTCTGCGTAGNTATACTGAGAATTCCCCCAAAGTAGCATGCCATAATTNGCCAAGTTTATCTCTTCTGAGTTTTCCGCAAAATGTTCTAAAATAATATAGATTGTAGTATCAATATCCCAAATCTGATCTGTCATTCGCTTTAAAAGCNCTATACGATCTGCATCAAATTGACTACCCCATGGATCATTGGATCCTTTTGGATTATTTCCAAACCCTTTAGTGAAATCAAATCGAAAACCATCAACATGATATTCNTCTATCCAATAACGATTTATTCTATCTACTAATTGCTTTGTATGGATNCTTTCATGATTTAAATCATTTCCCCATTGAGCATCGGGATTAGAAAAGTTTGATTCCGTATTGAACCATGGGTTTTCATCTGTTGGCGACCCCCACTCTCCATAATTATATAATCGTACAAATGGAGATTGACTNTAACTATGGTTTAATACAATATCCATAATTACTGCTATTCCTCTGCGATGACATTCATCAATGAAAGACTTCAGCATCNTCTTTGAACCATAATATTTATCNGGAGCAAAATAGAANGAAGAATTATAGCCCCAGCTTGAGTTTCCCTCAAATTCATTAAAAGGCATAATTTCTATAGCATTAATTCCTAAATCTTCCAAATAATCNAACGTATCTGTTAATGTTTGAAAATCATGTCGGGAAATAAAGTCCCTCACCAATAATTCATAAATGATTAATTGATCTTTATCTGGACGAATAAATGAATCACTATAATCCCAATTAAATGGAGTTTGCGCTGTCTGTAATATGGAAACAATATGATCTGTAAGTCCAAATGGATACTGCTTTAAACTTGGATAGGTAATATTGGATATATCATTATCATTCCACTTATCCAATATTTTATCAGTATATGGATCAGCTATACGAATTTCTCCATCAACTAAATATTGAAACGCATATTCCGTCCCTTGCGACAAATCATCTATTGTAATCCAAAAATGACTAGAATCAGTTGACCCTGAATCCATATGCATATAATAACTTTCGCTCACAAGCCAATTGTTAAAATCCCCTATCACATACACATACTCCTTGTATGGAGCGAATAATGACAACGTAACTGATTGATGATTGTCATCATTATAAGTTATTCCATCTCGAATTCCATTAGGACGCTGGATATTGGCAGGTTTATTATGAACCATAACAGAAAATTCTATACTATCCCTTAGACCAGAAGTATCCTGAGTAACAGCTGTGATTAAATGCATACCTAACGCTATATCTTGGAGAAGAATCTGAACTGTTAATGAATCATTGCTTGTTGTGTGTAATTGGATATTTTCATCCATAAATAATTCAATACTATCTATTTCAGTCCCTATGGCTGCACCTGTGACCATAATATCCAGTGTATCCATTGGCTGACAAAAAACAGGCGTTCTACGAGTATCATTAAATATATTACTAATTGATGGATGTACAATTATTGTAGTAACGCCTACATCGTATAGATCCAAAAATATATCTGATCCTCCTACATCTCTCCCTGATTCACTTCCGTTATGATTACGGAATACAAATGCTAATTGTAAAATTTGTTCATTATTTGGGACACCATAANATTCANGGGGANACCCAATATTNAATTTCCATAAATTATTACCTAAAGANATTAATTGCGTCTCAGAGGTGTTTTCTCCCCAATTAGTCTTTACATATTTCCAATCAGNTGAATGAGTGCTATTAGAAGTAATGACNCCAGTGTGAGCCCAGATATCATCCGTNTAATCCATTAAACCTTGATCNCCCNNNGCTGCATTAAAAAACACAGTAATNGANTCTATTTCCGTGGCAAAATTCGGGTCAGAATACACAACTTCTGCATATACCGTCTGTTGGTATGCTAACATACAGAATATGAAAAATATATTATTCCTTATTGATTTCATTATACTCAAACTACACATTGAATGTTTTAATAGATATCATTAATCAATATCTAAATAGCATCAATATTAAGCTAAACAAAATTATTATCGGCAACTCAAAATAATATTACTAACTTTTTAATCTGATGAAAAATGATAATTATCTTATTTATTTATTCATTCTATTCATTTATATCACTCCATTAAAGAGCGGTAATAATTATGATATTAAACACTTAGAACCACCATTTTGGTGGACAAATATGTCTAATGCTACGCTGCAACTGATGGTGCATGGTGATGATATTAGTGATTTAAAACCACAAATATCTTACCCTGGCCTTTCTATTACAGCTATTCACCAGGTAACCAATCCAAATTATCTATTTATTGATATATTAATANATAACAATACTGTAGCTGGAGATTTCATCATTGGATTTACAAAGAATGATCAGATAGTNCTCAACCATAAGTACNCTTTATTAGAGAGAATACCTAATTCTGCAATGNGAAACAGCTTCTCACCTNCTGATGTAATCTATTTAATTACAGCAGATCGATTTGCAAATGGTGATCCAGNCAATGATTCCACGCCTAATCTAAAAGAAAAAGTAAATCGNAATAATAAAGATGGTAGACATGGTGGTGATATCCAAGGCATCATTGAGCATCTAGATTATTTAGAAGAAATGGGATTTACTCAAATATGGCTAAACCCTATGCTAGAAAATAATCATGCAAAATACTCTTATCATGGCTATTCAACGACCGATTATTACAATATTGATGAACGTTTTGGAGGTAATTATCAGTATAAATTATTATCAGAAGAAGCACGTAAAAGAGGAATTGGGATTATTAAAGATATTGTGCTGAATCATTGTGGTTCTGAACACTGGTGGATGAAAGACCTTCCTTCAAAAGACTGGATAAATAATGAGGGAAAATATCGTCAAACCAGTCATAATAGGGTATCTTTACATGATATTCACACTACCAATTCTGAAATTAGTAATTTTGTAGATGGTTGGTTTGTCCCAACTATGCCAGATCTCAATCACAAAAATATATTTATGTCTAATTATTTAATTCAAAACTCAATTTGGTGGGTTGAAAATGCCAACTTATCTGGATTTCGTATTGATACGTACCCTTATCATGATAAAACATTTATTTCAGACTTTGGCAAACGTCTTATTGATGAATATCCTAATTTTAATTTTGTTGGAGAAGAATGGTCATTAAATCCCGCTATTGTATCTTACTGGCAGAAAGATAGCCCCAGGTATGATGATTATATATCGTATACTCCAAGTATGATGGACTTTCCTGTAAATGGTGTTCTTGCAAGAAGTTTACAAGAAAAAGAAAACTGGAATTCAGGTTTAGTAAATGTATATGATGCTCTATCAAATGATTTTTTGTATGGCAATCCATACAACTTAGTGGTGTTTGCTGATAATCACGATATGGAACGAGTCTANACTCAATTAAATGAACAGCTATCCTTATATAAAATGGCNATGACATTCATTTATACANCNAGAGGAATTCCACAGGTNTATTACGGAACAGAAATATTACTGGAAGGACCACCAGATCATGGAACTCTCCGAACTGATTTCCCAGGTGGATGGGATAGTGATATGAAAAATGGATTTAATGGTTTTGGATTAACCAATGATCAAATGGAAGCACAACGCTTCACAAAACAATTATTAAATTGGAGAAAAAATAATCTTGCTGTCACTGAAGGAACATTAACTCATTTTAAACCCCAAGATGGTATCTATGTATATTTTAGAGAATTCAAGGAAGAATTGGTGATGATATTATTAAATAATAATACATCAGATAAAAACGTTTCCATGGATCGGTTTTATGAAATGTTAGAGGATAAAACAAAAGGAATAAGCGCTCTTAATAAACAAATATATGAGCTTTCATCAGATATATATATTCCAGGTAAAAGTGCACTCGTCTTGGATGTAAAATGAGAAAACGGATTCGCCCACTAATTCCAATTACACAACCCTTCACTTTACTCTGTTTTATTCTTTTACTATTTCATTCTTGCGATCAATCAACGCAGAGACCAATAGCAGAAATTAATAATGAAGTGATTACTCTAAACTCTTATATAAATAAATATAAGGATTTTCTACAGCAGACAAGTTTGCAGGATAATCTCGCAAATAGATACACATTATTGCATTCGTTAATTGATGAAGTTTTAATCATTGATTATATGTATCGTACTCATTCGGAGCATAATTCTATATATAATAGACAAAAACAGCGAATCTATGATCAGCTTCTGCTCAATGAATATTATGATTTCACTATTGAACCACAAATGGAAGCAAGCAATCAGGAATTACGAACTTTTTTCGTATGGTCAAAAACAACGCTTCATGTTCGACATCTATTCGCCAAAGACTTCAGTGGCATTAGACATATACAAGATAATCTAGAAAATGGAAAAACTTGGGAAGATTGTGCCGCAATGTCTTTTAAAGATTCTCTTTTGAAATCTAATGGAGGCGATCTAGGCTGGATACGTATGGGAGATATGGATCCAGCATTTGAATCTGCTGCATTCCAGCTTGAAGATATGCAGATATCATCGCCAATAAAAACTCAGTATGGATATAGTATTATTCAAGTATTAGAGAAAGTAAAAGATGGATTTCTTACTGAACAGGAATTTCAGCTAGAAAAGGATTGGCTTCAATTAATGGCTGCGCAATATAAAAAAATGCCAGCTATTCGTGATTTTACTGATATGATGGTACAAGAAATGGAAATAGATTTTAACGAAAATGATTTAAATGAATTCTTTTCGGCTATCATTGCAAACAAAGAATCAAAAAATATCTATAGTAATCGTCCTCTACTATCCTTCAAAAATGGACATTATTGGACTGCAAAACAAACGTACGAAAAGTTAGATAATCTTTCATCTAGACAATTTAAACGTATTCAAGATATTGATAATCTTACCAATATACTTAAGGGCCTCGCTGTTCGTGAAAAAATGCTTTTACAAGCAGAGGAATTGCGCCTTTCAACTTCTACTTCTTTTACAGAATCACTTGAGCGTCAGTATCATAATTATCTTGTTCATCAATGTCTAGAAAACCTATTTGATCATAATACTCAGACATATCATGATCCTGATTTAAAACAATCAATTTATAAAACATTTCGTGATGGATTAGCTGAACATGCTTCAATCTCTATTGATAGCTCGGTAGTAAAGAATTTTATATTACCCCTTGGAGAAGGTTCTTAAATGTATAGTAGGTTGATACTTCTATCTGCTTTCCTGTTACATTTTTTATTTGCGGGTACAACTGGAAAATTATCAGGGCTGGTTACAGAAGCTAATTCTAACACCGTACTTATTGGATGTAATATTCTTATTAATGATACAGATCTTGGAACGGCTTCCGATGCCGAAGGAGAATATTTTCTTCTGAATATACCACCCGGTGTATATACGGTTAGATTCCAAATGATTGGATATGAAACCNTCATNATAAATGATGTCAAAATATCTGTAGATAGAACGACAAAATTAAATGCCGAACTTGCGGTTGAAGCNATTGAAGGCTCAGNAATAACNGTAACAGCGGAACGTAAATTAATTGAATTTGATGTAACGCAATCAGAATCAAGAATTACTGCAGAAGAATTAGAATCTATGCCGGTAGCTGAAGTGTCCGATGTCTTACGTTTGCAGGGAGGAATNACNCANGATGCTGGTGGAGGATTGCATATGCGCGGTGGTCGAAGCAATGAAATTGCTTATATGGTTGATGGTGTACCGATGACCGATTCATATAGTGGCGGTATATCCGTACAGATTGAAAATGATAACCTTCAAGAATTACAAGTCATTAGNGGCACGTTTAATGCAGAATATGGAAAAGCACTGACTGGAATAATCAATATGGTAACCAAAGACGGTGGAGATAATTTTGAAGGTTCCCTAAATGTCTACTCTGGAGACCATACTACCAGCGACACAATTTTTTCTGATTTAGATTCTTATTCAATTGATAATGATTATTCTATTTCTGGTAACGTAAGTGGACCAATTATTCCAGGGCTTATTACATTTTATTCTTCTGGAAGAATCAATCAATCTTCTGGATGGTTAAATGGCTTGCATACTTTTACAATGTATGGGGATACCCTCTTTCAAGATTACAACAATAATGATTATCGCGATAATAATGAACCATTAAAAAATCCATCCTATCGTAGCCTCAATTGGTATAATAATTGGTCAACGCAAAATAAAATTACATTTCGTCTAAGACCCATGACTAGGTTAAAAATTAATACTATCTTTAATTCAGGAATATCTCAAGGGTATGATCACTTTAGACAAATGTCACAAGATGGTAGAAACAAAAACCATGATTCGGGTGCATTTCTTGGAATGAATCTTTCACATTCGTTTTCTCCCNAATCTTTCATTGATTTGTATGTAACAGAATATACCCGCACATTTGAGTCCTATTTATTTGCTGATCCAATGGATACNCGCTATAAGACTCCTGACAGTCTGTATTGGGCACATATTGATGGCACACTACCAGAGGAAATAATAAATAAGTATGGATCAGAGGTAAATTATTTTCCACAATATACTCTCTCTCGTTGGGGCGTTGATATCAATAGATTTAAANGAGAAACAATCAATAGAAGTATAAAAATGGATGCAACTAGTCAAATAAATAAATACAATCTTATAAAATTTGGTTTTGATTTTACAAACTACAAATTATCATTGGATACGTATGCTCTNTTGGATTCNTCACAAGCAGATCAAGTATTTTCTCCTATCATTCCTGATATTGGTAGCTTTAATCGATCTACATATGAATTTAATCCGCAGGAAATATCCTTTTATATTCAAGATAAAATTGAATATGGAGATATGATNATCAATGTTGGCCTTCGTTATGAGATATTTGACCCTAAAGCAAAAATACCCACTAATATTCATGAGCCATATATTTACGACCCAAGAAACCCTGCTTTGGATACATTATCATTAGAGGAATTAGAAAATATTCAATGGGGNGANATATCNTATATNGATGAAGATAGTTTGGGTAATCCCCAGAGTCATAGCTATGCAGAATACTATGNAAGATTTAATGACCAACCTGANTTGGCAACGAAAAAGGGTTGGTGGAAAAATACTCGAAAAAAGTCTCAATTAAGCCCGCGTTTGGCAGTTGCATACCCCATATCAGATAAAGGGGTCATCCATTTTGCTTATGGTTATTTTTATAAAATTCCTGATTTATCTATACTATACAATAATACGGAATACAGATTAACAGAAAGTGGTACAAATTTTGGTATTTTTGGTAATCCTGATTTAAAACCAGAAACTACCATTAGCTATGAACTTGGCTTACGACAAGAAGTTGCATCAAATACTCGCTTAGAATTAAAAGGCTTTTATCGTGACGCAAGAAATTACGTATCGAGTGGTATTCCGATTGATCTTGGAGATGGTAAAAATTATTATACGTTTGTAAATAAGGATTATTCTAATTCTAGAGGGGTCATACTCTCCTTCTATAGACAATTCAGTAATTTCCTTGGCTGGAATATAGATTATACCTATCAAGTAGCTGAAGGGTCCAATTCTAATCCAGATGAGGAGTTTGGTGCAGTATTATCTGGTAAAGAGCCATCCCGTTCAATTATTCCCTTGGATTGGGACCAAACGCATAATTTAAATGGATCCATTCAATTTGGATATAATGGTTGGGGTGCGAATACCATATTTCAATATGGAAGCGGTTATCCATATACTCCTTTTATCACAAACTATGAACAACAAGGTGAAGTGTTATCCAATGTATTAATACGTAATAGTCGTAGAAAACCAACGACTTTTCGTATAGATCTAAAATTGTTTAAACAAATACAAATTTCCGGTATGCAGGGAAGACTGTATATGAATATTTATAATTTGCTTGATAGAAGAAATATGATTGTTGTCTATGGTGATACCGGTCGAACCGATGAAACCATTGAAAAAGCACGAGCAGAAATTATCTCTCCTTTTGAACCACTTAGACCAAATTCTATTTATCAATATTATAATCGCCCTGACTGGTACGATGAACCTAGGGAAATACAAGTTGGGTTTCAGTTGTCATGGTAAGATTTATTTCTTTCATTTTCCTATTTTTGACCTTCTTATGGTCTCAATCTGATGAACGCGGGGATCCGGATTACCGACGTTCTACAAATATAGATGTAAATAAAGTTCGAACTACCATCTTCAATTATGGTATTACCGGACGTCAATCTGCTACACCGGGNGAAATTCCATATGAATGGCCGGTTAATTCTGGCCAAATGTATATAGCAATGACAGCTCTTGCTGTTGGNGCTGAAGTGAAAACAGATGAAGGTGATATACGACCTNTNGTAACCATACCATTCCGCTCAGATCAATCAGGTAATTCCATGACNTGGGAACCAGTACCTGGTTATTTAAATCCCAATTCACAAAAAATTGCTATCAGCGATGATGAAAGCACATGGCCCACTTCTTGGCCTGATAAAATGGATGATTCTAATGATCCTGGTTGGTCTAATTCTTGGAATGGATATTTTGGAAAGAATCAGTTTAATGCACAGCAAGAAATATATTACAAGGCTTCTGATGATCGAAATTTTATTGTTGGTGTTCCCTATACCCCAGATGTAACCGATATCAACCGTAAAGGTGCCGGGTTAATGGCNGGAGTTCGGGTGCTAGAATGGAANCAAGTTCTTATTGAAGATGTGGTTTTTATNCTNCATGAAATCAAAAATGATGCATCCTATGATTATGAAAAGGTATCTTTTTCCATGTGGCTTGCTGATTTGGTTGGAGGCGATGGTGATAGTGGTGATGATACGCCNGATTTTGATTTACTATATGATGTTGCNTGGTCTATGGATAGTGATGGTATTGGAAACGCAGCTTTTGGAACTGATCAAGTNGGCGTAGCTGCAACTTCTTTTATTGAGACACCTGGNAATAATACAGATCGAATNGATAATGATGGTGATGGTGAAGATAATGGNCCGATTATTAGTGAGTTTTTTATTATTGATGAANTTTTAGGGAACGCTATTGATGACAACGGAAATGGTTTAGTCGATGAAAATATGACACATGTCCCCTTTGGAGATCAGTCTGGAGTTACCTATGCAGATCATATTGATAATGATCAAGATGGAGAAGNAAATAGTCCAGTTATTACAGAAGAAATGATTAATGCTGCATATTCACAATGGCAGATATGGCCTCCTTCTAACGATTCCATGCAAGATTCTATTATTCATCTTATTGGTCTTGATGATAACGATCTTGGCTTATCATATGCAGACAATATTGATAATAATGCTAATCCTGATGATCCATATGCATTGGAATACCCATATGGGTACGGAGCTGATGTGAATTCNCCTTTAATTNCTGAAGAAATNATNGCTGCTGCNGCAACNGATGAATGGAAACGATATGCAGTACCAAATTCAAATATTATTTTATATGACGTAAATACAGAAGATTTAGGTAAACCCTATGCAGATGGAATTGATAATGATGGTGACGGAGCTATTGATGAGGGAATTGATGAGGGAATTGATGAAATGATTGATGAATCAAGAGATGATTTCATTGATAATGATTANGATTGGGATCCAAGTGATGATGTAGGTATCAATGGAGATGAATCGGGAGGAATTGCTGCTGGAGTTAATGATCAAAAGCCTACCTCTGGCTCGGGGACAGGCTTTCCAGGTGAACCCAATATNGATAAGACNGATGTAGCAGAATCCGATCAAATGGGGCTTACTGCTGTAGGGTATGATCCAGCCGGCGCCATTCCAATCACTAGTGATAATTATCTCTGGCTATTTTATATGACCCCAGGAACCTATTGGCAACCCCCTGCTGGTGGACAACCACCTGGTGATTATGATTTATTTGTTACTTCGGGATTTTTTCCATTAAAGGCTGGCCAAACTGAACGNATTGCTATGTCGGTTACACTTGGTAATGATGTNGCNGATGCNCTTCGNAATAAAGCCGTNGCTCAAACCACGTATGATTTTGATTATCAATTTGCTAAAGCTCCCAATCCTCCAAAGGTATCATCGGTAACTGGAGATGGTTTTGTAACTCTTTACTGGGATGAAAGCGCAGAACAATCGNTNGATAAATACATGGGNGAAGTTACCAATGGTGTGGATTTATATGATTTTGAAGGATATAAAATATATCGTGCTACTGACTTTCAATTTGATGATGCCTACACGATCACGGATGGAGATGGGAATTTAACTTTCCTAGAACCATATATTCAAAATGGAGAAAAAGCTCAATGGGATTTAAATAATGGAAAAAGTGGTTG
>NZXJ01000062.1 GCA_002701945.1 Fidelibacterota bacterium | reverse complement strand
CTTACTTAATAATGGATTGCCAAGAAATCAAAACAACCTGGCATCCTATAGGTTATTAAAAGCTAAGTTTTTTAATGTATCAATCTGTAGTTAAAGGTGCTGAGCTAGAGCTAAAAATAGAATCTCTAGCTTATGGCGGAATGGGTCTAGCAAGGAAAGATAACTTTGTAATATTTGTTAAAGATTCAATACCTGGACAAACAGTTTCTGTACGTATTTATAAAAAAAGAAAAGGATATGCAGAAGCAAGAGTATTACAAATAATTACTGAATCCCCTAATGCGGTAGAAGCTTGCTGTAACCATTATTGGATATGCAGTAAGAATCAAAAATTATCTTACCCTGAACAACTGAAAGAGAAAGCTGAACAAGTTGAGGATATATTTAATAGACTAGGCGGATTATCAGAATTTAAATTAGATGAAATAAAAGGTGCGGATCCAATTTATCATTATCGTAATAAAATGGAATTTACTTTCTCACCAAATCGATGGGTGCTTTCATCTGAGCCTGAGGGGGTACACAGGTCTTTCGCCCTAGGATTACATGTTCCTGGGCGTTTTGATAAGATATTAGATATTAACGAATGTCATATTCAGCCCAAGATTGGGAATAAAATTCTCTCAATATCAAGAAAGGTTTGTCTAGAGAATCCTAAGCTAGTGCCTTATGATCCTAAAACCCATGTTGGGTTTTTACGGTATTTAGTACTGAGATTTGGCATTAATACAGGACATTTAATGATAAATATTGTTACAGCATATGATGATATTAATAAGCTCTCTCCATTAATTGACACTCTACTTGAACAAATACCTGAAATAACTTCACTAGTAAATAATGTGAATACACGAAAATCAGATGTTGCTTTTGGAGAATATGAAACTCTTTTATATGGAGAACCATTTATTCAAGAAAAAATAGGAGATCTAGTTTTTGATATATCAGCAAATTCTTTTTTTCAGACAAACACTTCACAGGGTGAAACCCTCTATGAAGAAGTTAAGAAGGCTTCAGGTCTTACTGGTAAAGAGATTGTTTATGATTTATACTGCGGTACGGGTACGATTGGACTTTATCTTGCTGATAATGCAAAGTACGTTTATGGATTTGAAGTAATAAGGTCTGCCTTAGATGATGCAGAAATAAATTCAGATCGTAACGGTATAAAAAATATTCAATTCCTTAAAGCAAATCTTGATACATTTTTTAAATCAGGTCAATTACCAAAAAAGATTCCAAAACCAAATATAGTCATTATTGATCCACCAAGAGCTGGGATGCACCCAGATATGGTAAAATATTTGCCAAAATTAAATGCAGAAAAGATTGTATATGTTTCCTGCAACCCAACTACTCAAGCTCGCGATATAGTTCAATTAGTTAAATCTGGTTGGAAATTAAAATCAATGACCTTAGTAGATATGTTTCCACACACTCCACATATTGAAACGGTTGCTTTATTAAAAAAATAATTATTATAAATCCATCCTTTATATCTTAATTATTCTAGACTTAAATTTTTAACTATGAGACGGTGGTTTAGAAAACTTATACGGAACAGTTTCTTCCAGGTTGGAGCTGGTTTATTTATAGTAATGATTATCGGCGGGGTAGTTATTATGTATTTAGAAGCTGGTTCTATTACAGAAAAAGAAACTCCTTTCTGGTGGGCTATTGTCACCATGACTACAGTTGGATATGGTGATTTTTCTCCTAGTACTCCAGAGGGTAGATTATTTGCAGTTTTTATAATGTTTGCAGGTATTGCGCTAGTTTCTCTGTTAACTGCATCTATTTCATCTATATATGTAGCAAAAAGAATTAGGGAGGATAAAGGTTTGGAAAAAATAAATATAAGTGATCACATTGTTTTATGTGGTTGGAATCAAAATGCAGAATCAATTATTGATTCATTAAGAAATTTGTCTGAAAAAGATTCACTTCATTTAGTCTTAGTTAATGATATTCACGAAGATATTGTAAATCATTTAAGGAATAAATATAAAGATATTGATTTACATTTTGTCGCTGGAGATTTTACTAGTGAAGAGATATTAAAAAGAGCAAGTATTGAAGACGCTAATACTGTTGTTGTTATTCCGAATATAGATGATGAAAAGATAGGCTCACCAGATGAAAAAACAATTTTTGCAACACTTACTATAAAGAGTATTTCATCAACTGTTCGTGTCGTAGCATATCTGATGCAGCGTGAGAATCTAACCCATATACGTAGAGCAAATGTAGATGAGGTTGTCTTAAGTGATGATTTTGGAGCTTATATGTTAGCTTCTCACGTTATGGATCCTGGGATTCCCCAAACTACAAAAGGATTGCTAAATGCTAGTTCTGATGAAAGACTGAAACGAGTAGATATTCCATCACAATTTATAGGAAGACCATTTGATGATTTATTTAACTATTTTCGTTCTACAAATGGATCAATTCTTGTTGGATTATTTTCTGAAGAAGAAAATTTAGGAATTGGAGAAGTTTTATCTGCGGATTCATCTGCTTTAGATGCATTTATTGAAAGAAAATTGAATGAGGGAGGAATTTCTTTACAAGAAGAGAGTAAAGTAACCACAGTAATTAACCCAAAAAGTAATTTTTTAATTGAAGAAGGCCAACGAGCCATTGTAATTCCTTGAGGTGTTTATGGATGTTAATGAATTAAAACAATTTGAAATATTTAATAAGTTAAATGATGAAGAAGTTTCATTGTTTAAAGAAAAAATGAGAGAGATTACGGTTCCAGAAGGAGAAAATTTTATTGTTGAAGGAGATGTTGGAGATTCAATATATCTTTTATTAAAAGGGAATGTAAGGATCAATCAAGCTCTTACTCTTTCAATGCATAAGGGAGGGCTAGATAATCGTGAAAAAGCAATTATTAATTTATCAGCAAATCTAAGACCTTTATTCGGTGAAATGTCACTATTTGATAAAGAAGACCGCCGAAGTGCTAGCGTTAAAGCAATTACGGAATGTCATTTAAGCCAATTAATGAAAGATGATTTATTCGCAATATGTAATGATAATAATGAAATTGGATATAAAGTGATGATGAATCTTGCAAAGATCCTTTCCAGGAAAGTTTTAGAGACCAATCAAAATGTATTGAAATTGACGACAGCATTTAGTCTTGTTTTAGAAAGATAACTTTTACTATTTATTATATAAATCTTTTTCATGTCTACATCTAAACTAGATAAAGTATATAATCCAGTAAACATCGAAGAAAAATGGTACCAATATTGGTTAGAGAATAATTATTTCAAATCTAAGCCAGATCCTAATAAAGAACCTTATACAATTGTAATCCCTCCTCCAAATGTTACCGGCATGCTTACTATGGGTCATGTTTTGAACAATACTATACAGGATATTTTAATTAGAAAAGCAAGAATGGAAGGTAGAGAGGCTTGTTGGATTCCCGGGACTGATCATGCATCTATTGCAACAGAAGCTAAAGTAGTACAAATGTTACAAGATAAAGGGATAAAAAAAGAATCTTTATCAAGAGATGAATTTTTAAAGTACTCATGGGAATGGAAAGAAAAATATGGAGGTATAATAATACAACAACTTAAAAGACTGGGTTGCTCTTGTGATTGGGACAGGGAAAGATTTACTATGGATGATGATTATACTAATTCTGTGCTAGAAGCTTTTGTAGTTTTATATAATAAAGGTCTGATTTATAAAGGCTTTCGTTTAGTGAATTGGTGTCCAGTTTCAAAGTCAGCAATTAGTGATGAAGAAGTAATTCATCAAGAAGTAAACGGNCATTTATGGCATTTTAGATATCCAATAAAAAACTCTGATGAAGTATTAATTGTTGCAACAACCCGCCCAGAAACAATGCTAGGAGATACAGCTGTTGCGGTGCATCCAAAAGATAAAAGATTTAAACATTTGATTGGTAAGACAGTTCTTTTACCATTAGCAAATCGTGAGATACCAATTATTGGAGATAATTTTGTTGATATGGAATTTGGATCTGGATGTGTTAAGGTAACTCCTGCGCATGATCCTAATGATTTTGACATTGGCAAAAAGCATGATCTTGAGTTTATAAATATTATGAATGAAGATGCTTCACTGAATTCAAATGTTCCAGAATCATATAGAAATTTATCTCGTGACTCTGCGAGAGAGAAAATTGTTAATGATTTAAAAGCAAATGATCAATTAGAAAAAATTGAAAAGTATAATCACAAAGTTGGATTTTCTGAACGCGGCAACGTTCCAATTGAATATTATATGTCAAGTCAATGGTTTTTAAAAATGAATGAATTATCAAAGCCTGCAATAGAAGCTGTAAATAATGGAAGTATAAAATTTCATCCTGAGCATTGGGTTAAAACATATAATCATTGGATGAATAATATTAATGATTGGTGTATAAGTCGCCAATTGTGGTGGGGTCATCGTATACCTGTATGGTATCATAAAGAAGATAAAGAAAAAGTTCATGTCTCTGTTGGTGGGCCTAATGATATAGAGAATTGGACTCAAGATGAGGATGTTTTNGATACTTGGGCTTCTTCATGGCTATGGCCTTTTGCAGTTCATGAATGGCCAAAAAATAATCATGATTTAAAATATTACTATCCCACTGCATCTCTAGTTACTGGTCCTGATATTATATTCTTTTGGGTTGCAAGAATGATTATGTCTGGTTATGAATTTTTGGATGATTTACCATTTAAGGATGTCTACTTTACCAGTATTTTAAGAGATGAAACGGGTAAAAAATTTAGTAAATCATTAGGNAACTCACCGGATCCTTTTACNTTATTTGATGAATATGGAACTGACGCAGTTCGATTTGGAATTATGTTAATGGCNCCTCAAGGATTGGATGTTTTATTTTCATCCAAAGGTCTTGAGGTCGGTAGAAATTTTGTAAACAAATTATGGAATGCTTCTAGATTTATATTAATGAATATTGATGATGATATGTCAGATGATTTTTCAGAAAATAATTTAAAGCTTCCAGAATTATGGATTTTACACCGTCTGCAATTTGCAATAGATAGAATAAATAAATATTTAAATAATTTTAATTTTAATGAAGCAGCTAAAGTTATCTATGAATTTACATGGAATGATTATTGTGACTGGTATATTGAAATTTCAAAAACAAGGTTTAAAAAAGATAACGAATCGTATACGAACACGGTTAAAAGTGTTTCTAAATACGTACTGAANAATATAATTATACTACTTCATCCATATTCNCCATTTGTAACTGAAGAGATTTGGTCAAAATTAAAAAAACATAATGACTCTGACCTTATAGTTAAAGATTGGCCTAAAATAGAAAATAAATGGATTAATAAATCATTAGAAGATGAAATGGAGATATTAAAAAGTTTAATTTCATCTATTAGAACAATCCGTTCTCAAATGAATGTTCCACCAAATAAACTATGTAAAATGATTGTTCAATGTAATAGTGAACAAAAATCAATCTTAAATTCTCATAGTCTAATAATTAAATCATTAGCTAAAATAGAAACTATAGAAATGACAGAAGATAGTAAGAAACCATCTCAATCTGCGACTGCCATTGTAGATAACATGGAAATTTTTATACCATTAAAAGGGATTATTGATTTTGATATTGAGAAAAAACGTTTGCAAAAACGTATTAAGGAATTGAANAATCATTTAATTGGTGCTAATAGTAAACTAAAAAATAAAGAATTTTTAAAACGGGCCCCAAAGAATATTGTCGATCGTGAAAAAGAAAAAAAAGAGGATATGGTTTTAGAGCTAGAAAAAATCACAAAAAACTATGATATGATTAAATGAAGAAAATCATATTATTATTTACTTCTGTAATTGTTTATTCTCAGTCATTTGATGCAACAATGACTATATATAAAAATGGATTANCTTTAATTCAACAGCCTGTAGCTTGGTCAATTAATGATGGATCTAGTAGAATAGAATTNGGAACGCTCCCTGAAGGTATAAGAGAAAGCACTCCGTATCTTAGCTTATTAAATGGGAAAGTTTTAAATCAAAAATTGAATAAAAATTTGTTTTCAGAAAAAAAACTTTTTAAAGAGTCTTTAGGTTCTTCTGTAACAATAACTACTATTGATGATGAAGATCAATTTGGGAAATTAATTTCTATTTCTTCAGATGGGTATAGCATTCAAACACGTCGTGATGTAGTTCATATTAAAAAAGATCAAGTAAAACAAATATCNTCAAGAAAGATCATTGATAATCCAATGCTAAGACCAGCNTTACAATGGGATGTATCATCAAATCAAAANAATATATCAGGTGACTTAGTATACATGACCAGCGGGTTTGCCTGGAATGCAGTGTATAGAATGGTTTTGATTGATAATTCGAAAGCATCATTGATTCCTGAAGCATATGTGTCGAATAATAGTAGTGTAGCATTTAATAATTTGAAAATTAAATTAGTTGAGGGTACACTAGGTAATACCAGCAAAAATACAATGAGATTGAATAGAAGATCATCCTCTATTTCTAGAAATAATGAAATGGATACACAGCTTGGCGAAAATGCTACTCTTGGAGATTTCCATATATATAATTATCCTAAAAGAATAGAATTTGGCAGTAATGAACATATTACTATCCGATTGTATGATTCTAGACAAATNAATTATACCAAAATTTATGTTTTTCACAATAGTGAAAAGAGTCAAAAAGATGAACCTTTAGAAATAGAATTTCAATTAAAAAATACGATAGAGAATAATCTAGGCATACCTCTTCCACAAGGTCGCATATCNCTTTATGAATATTCTGATAAAGACTTAGGNTTTATTGGTGAGAATAATATAAAACAAACACCTAAAGGTGAAACTCTAATTATTCGCGCAGGTAGATCATTTGATATTATTGGTAAACGACGNGTTGTGAACTTTGATAGGCAAAGGAAAAGTGAAGAAGCTTCCATTGAAATATTAATAAATAATACAAAAGACGAAGATATTGATATAAGATTAGAAGAAAAAATACTTGGAGACTGGGTTATAAAGGAAGCATCGAACGATTACATAAAAAAAGATGCTACTACAATACATTTTCTANTATCAGTGCCAAAGGGCAAAAAAATTACCACAACATATACTTATCGCAAGGAATGGAATTAATACCTTGTGTCAGAAATTAAAAATAGTTTAAATACCTCTATTAATAATATTAAGGGTATAGGCCCTAAAAAGTTACAAGCCTTTAATAATATTTCTATTAATTCAGTTATTGATTTATTGAATTATTATCCTCNACGATATTTAGATCGAACAACAATAAAGCTAATTAAAGATTTAAAGCTAAATGATAATGTAACTATTTTAGGAAATATTGAAGTATGTGGAATAAGAAGGACAAAAAATAGAACGTTATTTGAAGCCATTATTTCAGATGGGACAGGTCTTGTAAAACTAGTTTGGTTTAATGGGGCCAAATATATTAAGAACTCAATTAAAAAAGATGACCGTTTAGCAGTGCATGGGAAAATTGATTTTTTTAATGGATATCAAATTTTACATCCAGATTACGATAAAATTGATTCAGATATAGACCCAATAAATACAGGGTCAATAGTTTCACTTTATCCTTTAACTAGTGATCTNAAAAAGGTAAAGATTGAACATCGTTTTTTTCGACGTTTAATGAAAAAAGTTTTACCTCATATAGAAATAATGAAAGATTATTATGAAAGCGAATTTTTAAATAAAGAAAAATTAATATCTTTAAAAAGGGCNATTAAAAACATTCATTTCCCAGAATCTATTATGGATCTTGAAGCATCTATCAAAAGACTGAAGTTTGATGAGCATTTTTTTCTTCAATTATTAATGGTATTACGAAGATCTTCATTAAAAACTATAAATTCAAAACCTTTTAAAATAAAAGGGGAAAAAGTAAAAAAAATAATTGATAATTTAGGATTTGACCTTACGAATGCACAAAAAAATGTAATTAAAGAAATTAATAAAGATATATCTAGTAATAGTGCTATGAATCGTTTGCTACAAGGTGATGTTGGATGTGGTAAGACAATTGTTGCAATTATTACAGCAATAGTTTCTGTAGAAAATAATATGCAGGTTGCAATAATGGCTCCTACTGAAATCTTAGCACATCAACATTATAAATCATTTAAAAAATATTTAGATACTATCCACATAAATTGTGCATTAATTGTTGGTAAACAAAAGGCGTCTGAAAAAGATAAGGTTTTANCTGCNTTAAAAGATGGAAAGATTAATGTTATTATAGGGACTCATGCATTAATACAAAAAAATGTTAAGTTTAAAAAACTTGGATTAATTATAGTGGATGAACAACATCGTTTTGGAGTACTTCAAAGGGGTGATTTAATTAAAAAAGGTGCTAATCCGCATTTATTAGCGATGACTGCTACACCTATACCTCGAACCATGGCAATTACTTATCATGGAGATATGGATTTATCAATAATTGATGAAATCCCAAAAAATAGGAAAAAGATTATAACTAAAATTGTTAATGATAAACGTTTGATAAAAGTATATACCTTTATGAAAGAAGAAATAGCAGCTGGAAGACAGTGTATTATTGTTTTTCCATTAGTAGAAGAAACAAAAAAGTCTGATTTAGCNGCTGCAACGGAGGGGTATGAAAAATTGAAACAATTATTTAATAACGTTAGTTTAGGTTTAATACATGGTAAAATGAAAAATAGTGATAAAGAAAGAATTATGGAAAATTTTGAAAATAATAATATAAATATTTTAGTTTCAACAACAGTAATAGAAGTAGGAATCGATGTGCCAAATGCATCTGTTATTCTTATTGAAAATTCTGAACGCTTTGGTTTAACACAGCTTCATCAGTTGCGCGGTCGAGTTGGTAGAGGAGAAGCTAAGAGTTATTGCATTCTTGTTGAGAGGAATGTATCCACAAACTCAAAAAAACGTTTAGAAATAATGGAAAATACTAGTAATGGATTTATCATTGCTGATGAGGATTTAAAAATGCGAGGTCCTGGAAAATTCTTTAGCACAGAACAGAGTGGTTATTTTAATTATAAGCTAGCAGATATGATTAATGATGGGGCAATTATAAGAAAGGCTAGGGTTTGCGCTCAAAAGATTATTAATGATGATCCAAAATTGAATAATCATTTATTAATGAAAGAAAGATTGATAAATGATTATTCTCAATATTTTGACACAATAAATATAACTTAACAAATATGAATTCTTGTCCTATTTGCACTACAGAAATGAAATTTAAATTTGCGACTAAAGATTATTTAGTTACTGGCGAATCTTTTGATATTGTTGAATGTGAAGCATGNTCTATAAGAACTACAACACCATTCCCAGATAAAAAAATAATTGGTAATTATTATTCTTCAGATGATTACATATCACATGATGATAANGTATCTGGAATATTTGATAGTATTTATGGATTAGTACGTACCTATCAATTAAATAAGAAAAAGAAATTAATTGGAAAATATTTTAATAAATCGAATGGTAAAATTCTTGATATTGGATGCGGCGCGGGTGACTTTTTGCAATACATGAAAGAAAATCATTGGAATATAAATGGCGTAGACACGTCAAATAAGGCAAGAAAAATAGCAAATAAGAAGTTAAATATTAAAGTAATGGATCCTAAAGATTGGATAAATAATAAAGAAAAATATGATGTAATTACATGCTGGCACAGTCTAGAGCATGTACACGAACCTTGGGTATATCTTGATAAAATAAAAAAGAGTTTAACACTGGATGGATTTTTAATTGTCGCATTACCTAACTATCAATCAACAGATGCAAAAATATATAAAGAGTTTTGGGCTGCTTATGATACTCCTCGCCATCTATATCATTTTACAATAAAGTCTATGAATAAAACTATAAAACCTCATGGGCTAAATATAGAATCAATATATAGAATGAATTTTGATCCCTTTTATGTTTCAATGTTAAGCGCAAAACATATGGGAAAATCTTTTATGAGTGGTTTAATAAATGGTTTTAAATCATGGACATTATCAATTTTCTCCAAAGATAAGTGTAGTTCTCTTATATTTATTATAAAAAAGAATGCATAGAGCATTTTATATTCAACAATTCTATATTTGCTGACTTTATTTAGATTAAATAGTATTATTTATGGCTCTAGAAAGTAAATTAACTGAACAACAATTATTTGACCAGCTAGTTTCATCTCTTGTTCATAGCGCTTGGGTTTATCTGGGAACTATGAATAATCCGATGAATAATAAGCTTGAAAAGGATTTACAGCAAGCCTCTACTCAAATAGATATGCTTGATATGATATATAAAAGAATGACTGGAAATTTATCTGAAGAAGAAGAAAAATTTTTTAGTGAAAATATCCATGCATTAAAGATGAGTTATAATGACCAGAAAAATAATTCTGATGAATCAAATAGTGACAACAGTAATAATGAGGAGCAAGAAACTTGAATCTTTCTATACAACATACAAAACTAAATAGAATTTTTGCTTCTATTGTTCTAGCAATTTCTTTTACGATCTATTTTTTTACAATGGCCCCTACAGTATCGTATTGGGATTGTGGAGAATTTATAGCAACATCATTTATACTAGGAGTTCCTCATCCTCCAGGGAGTCCTCTCTATTTATTACTTGGAAGAATTTTTTCTATGATACCAACAAACCCCGATATTGCGTTTAGAGTTAATATTATTTCTCCTATAGTCAGCGCCGTAGCTTGTATGTTATTATATTTAATTATTGTAAAGATAATCTTGCATTGGAGAGGGAAAATAAAAAATAATACTGATTTGCTTATTGTATTTGGAGGAGCTTTGGTTGGATCTCTCACTTTTGCGTTTACAGATAGTCATTGGTTTAACGCTGTCGAAGCAGAAGTATATGCAATGAGTACTTTTTTTACTGCAATAGTAGTTTGGTTAATTTTGTTATGGTCAGAAAATGCTGATAATGATGGAAGTGAAAGATATATATTAATTATTGCTTATATGTTTGGTCTAGCAATAGGAGTCCACATTTTAAACTTATTAACACTTCCATTTTTAGCTCTAATTATTTATTTCAGAAAAACAAATTTTGATTGGAAAACATTTTTCATAACTATGGGATTAACCGCAGCTGTTTTTCTAGTTATTCATAATGGCATCATAAAAGGGTTGCCAAGAATGAGTAAATTAGTTGGTTTGGAGGGTGTAGGATTGTTGGTCATTATCACTTTTGCAGTAGTGATTTGGACGATAAGAAATAAACAACAATTACTGTCTCTTATTTTTACTTCGATAATTCTAATTCTTGTTGGTTATTCAAGTTATGCAACCATATTTATTCGATCCGGTCAAGATCCAATGATTGATGAAAATGATCCTGAAACAATTTCACGTGCTATATCTTATTTAGAAAGAGAACAGTATGGCGCAATTGGCCAGCTCCCTAGAAAATACATTAAAAACAAAGTTGGCACACCATCTCATAAGGCTCAAATTGTTGGGAATCCTGAAACTGTAAAAACTAATAATGGTAAATCTTATCGAGAATTCTCAAGCAGGCAAAATCGTAAATATATGTTTCATAATTTCGGAACACAGTGGGACTTTTTCTGGGGTTATCAAATGAAAAAAATGTATTGGCGTTATTTTCTTTGGCAATTTGCTGGTAGAGGGCCATCNGGTGATCCCGGAGTAAGTTCTTTTGGCGCTAATTCTCCTGCACACCCATCTCCTCAAGATGGTGTCTACTGGTTCCATTTTGGACTTCCCTTAGCTCTATTATTAGGTCTCGTAGGAATTTTTTATCATTTTAATAAAGATGGAGAACTTGCCTTTTCAGTATTTACTCTGTTTTTAATGACGGGTATTGCTGTAATACTATATCTCAATCAGGATAATCCCCAGCCAAGAGAACGAGATTATTCTTACGTTGGTAGTTTTCTGGCATTCTCAATATGGATTGGTATTGGAAGTGCATCAATAATTGAATGGTGCTCAAATTTTTTCAAAAATAAACNGTATGGNATAAGAATAATTTCTTTATTAGTAATTTTTCAAATACTTGCTGTTCCAGGGATGATGCTCAAAGCAAATTATCATGAGCATAATCGATCAGGTAATTTAGTTGCATGGGATTATAGTTATAACCTATTACAGTCTTGTGAACCAAACGCTGTCTTATTTACTAACGGAGATAACGATACATTTCCTCTTTGGTACTTACAGGAAGTTGAAGGNATAAGGACAGATGTAACAGTCGCNAACTTAAGTCTACTAAATACTCCATGGTATATCAGACAGCTCAGAGAAATAAGAGAATTTGAAACNCATAGATTTGTATCTATTGATGGCTCTTCTCTTCAAATTATTAAGTTATCTGACAAACAAATAAGAGATCTTACACGAGGGTTAACCCCTTGGAAAAAGAGGGATGTCACNTTACCTATTGATACCCCAGATAAGATCACTTGGTCAGTAAAGCCTACATATGCTGGACAAGCATTAAAAATACAAGATATGATGATTATGCAAATAATTAATGATTCTAAATGGACATCACCAATTTATTTTGCTGTTACTGTATCACCAAGTAACCGATTAGGTCTTGAGCCCTATTTAGAAATGGATGGATTAGCTTATCGTTTACGTCCTTATAAAACTAAAGGTATAAATCCCGAGAATATGGCAAAACACTTGATCACTGATTTTGGACAAGATGAATGGTCAAAATCTTTTAATAGTAGAAAATGGAATGATGATGAGGGTCGCGTTTGGTTTAAAGATTATGACCCTAGGTATTTGTTTAGACATTTAGGCAATGAAGATGTTTATTATAATGAACAAATAATTCGTTTACTTCAAAATTATAGAAGTGCATATATGCAGCTAGCTGTACATTATTTTATGGATTATCAAAAACTTCCCAAAGATCAAAAAGAAGGTGATAAAGGGAAATCCTTACAGGCAAAAGTTTTGCTTATACTTGATGAAATGAATGAGAATATTCCTGANAATACAATTCGNATGGATTCAAAAGAATTATACTATCAAATGGGTAGGTTGTATTTTGGAGTAGGTCAAAAAAATAAACTACGTGATGTCCTTGATAATTTATTATTGCGAGAAGATATATCAATAAAAGATAGATTAGATTATGGTCAATCATATCTTGTTGAACTAGATGAACCAGATATAGCAAAGAATATATATGAAACATTATATAACTCTTTTAATAATACTGAAAGAATAGTNCAAACTAGAGGTCTAGAATCAGCAGGNCTCTCTTCAAAATCATGGAGACAATGGCAAAATAACTATTCAAATATTGTTTCCCATTTAGTTATTGCCTATCAAAAGCTAGATATGAATGTGGAAGCAGAAACCGTTTTAACTGGTTGGTTNGAACGAAACCCTAGCGACCGCCAAGCTAAAAAATTACTTGATGAATTAAAAGGTAACTCTCCCTAGTTATTAGGGCATTTCCCTATGGATACGCTAGTTTCCATAATAATTCCCCATTGGAATGGAATTGATGTATTATCAGAGTGCATTGATTCCTTAAACAATACTAAATATTCTAATTTCGAAATAATTGTAGTTGATAATGCCTCATCTGATGATAGCGTTAAATGGATAAATAATAATCACCCCAAAATTAATATTGTAGAGAATGATCAAAATTATGGTTATGCAGGNGGATGCAATCGTGGTATAAAAATATCAAAAGGAGATTATATTGTTTTTTTAAATAATGATACAATTCAAGAAAAAAATTGGCTTAGTAATTTGGTTTCATTTATGAATAACCATCCNGATTGCGCGGCTGTTCAACCTAAAATATTAAATTATTATGAGAGAGATAAGTTTGATTATGCAGGAGGATCTGGTGGACATATGGATGTATTATGTTATCCTTTTGCTAGAGGAAGATTGTTTTTAGAACAAGAAATAGATAANAANCAATATGATGATGANACCCAATGNTTTTGGGCATCAGGTACTGCAATTATGGTTAGAAAAAAATATTTTCTTGAAGTTGAAAAATTTGATGAAAATTTTTTTGCTCATATGGAAGAAATTGATTTATGCTGGAAACTTCAACTGAAAGGTTATAAAGTTTATGTAAACCCAAAATCAGTTGTTTATCATAAAAATGCTGTTTCACTACCTATGACATCATTGAAAAAGTTTATGCTAAATCATAGAAATTCAATTATTATGCTATTAAGTAATTACAAGCTTTTTACTACTCTTTATTTATTTCCTATAAGATATTCTCTAGAGTTGATTGCTATTATTTATGCTCTATCAAAATTAGATTTTAAACATATGTTTGGCGTAATTCAGGCACATCTATGGTTGTTATTCCACATACATATTATTTTTATTAGGAGGAGAAAGATTAGACGTCTTCGTTTAATTAATGATTACGAAATAATGAAATCAATGCACAAAGGGAGTATTATTTGGGATCANTATATAAGAAGGAAAAAAACTTTTAGGGAAATCTATTTCAGCCCCTCTTCATAAATATCTCTATTNGANGGGTCAAGATCTATAAGGCTTTGTANAATACCATCTTGTCTTAATATTTGTAATATTTGAGATAATTCTTTAGCATGNGATTTTAAAAAATACAAAGTATAATGTTCTCTTGGAATTCTATCATAGACTTCATCAATCCCTTTTATCATTGCATTAAATTGTTTAATTGATTCTTCAATTTCTCCATCTTTAAATAAGTCTAAAGCATAGTAATATGCAAAGCGAGCTTTCCGTAGGCCATAGTTAGANGACATATCATCAGAGAGTTGTACTCTTTTTGACCAACCTTTTGGAAAATTGCTCGAGGTACCACGAAGAGCTATTGATCTAGCTATTTCATATTGCTTTGAGCCTTCATTTGGTTCATACGTATCAATTTCACCAGCTAAAATCATGTTAGCATAATATGATAGAAAACTTGGAAGTGGTTCAAACATCACAGGATCATAATATAAACTAGATCCTGGATTGAAATGAAATTGCAGGGAATTATCAAAAAAACGCTGATCATCATTGGTCGATATTAAAACCTGTGCGAGAAAATTTTTCTTTCCATTCTTAGTAGCTGTTCCTTCAAATATAATTTGAATATTCAGATCAATTTCTAAATCATTCCATTCCTCATCCCATGAGTTATTTATGAAAAATCTTGAAACTTCATTTTTTAGATTTATTAAAACTTGTCGATCATCATTTTTTAATAATCTATCATCCATGGTAACATCTATATTTGAAAATTGGGCATTTAATAATGATGCTGATAGAATAATAAAAAAGATTAATTCTTTTTTTGTTTTTTCCACAATATTGGAAAATAGAACCAGCATATAATACTGGCAAGTATATTTCATAATTCAACTCTAGTTCATTTTTTAGACTTAAATAGCTAATTTTTAGTATGAGTAATGTTAAAGATTTAATATCTGAACACCCTGAAGCTGAATATGTACTAAAGCGTGCAGGTAAAATTGCATCAAAAAATAATAAACAATTATATGTTGTAGGAGGGTTTGTGCGAGATCTGTTCATGCAAAATAAACCAAAGGAAATTGATTTAATGATTGTTGGTGATGGAATAGAATTTGCAGAAATGTTAGCAGAAAATTTGTCGGTGAAAAAAGTTATACCTTTCAAAGAATTCTCAACTGCAAAAATACCATATAAAAAAATTGATATAGAGGTAGCAGCAGCCAGGTTAGAAACATATGAAAATACTTCACGAAAGCCAAAAGAAGTAATCTATACCGATTTAAAAGGTGATTTAATAAGAAGAGATTTTACTATTAATACTATGGCAATTGATTTATTACCAGAAAATTATGGAGAACTGCATGATCCGTATAGTGGAATAGTAGATTTACAATCTAAAAAAATTATTACTCCATTAAATCCTGATGATACGTTTTCTGAAGACCCTTTGCGAATGTTAAGAGCAGCTTATTTTGCATCAAAATTTGATTTTGAAATAGATAAAAAATGTTATGATTCAATTATTCGTCAAAAAGAACGTATTTCAATTGTTTCTCAAGAACGAATCACAGCAGAGTTATGTAAAATTTTATCATCACCAATACCTTCAATTGGTCTTACCGTTTTACAGGAAACTGGTTTAATGAAATTAATCTTTCCTGAAATTGATGAAATGTATGGAATGGATCAAACGCCGGAATGGCATCACAAAGATATTTTCTTTCATACTATGCAAGTGGTAGATAATGCTGCAAAATTAAGCCAAAAAATGGAAATAAGATTTGCAGCATTAGTACATGATATTGCTAAACCGGCCACTAGGCGTGTAGATAAGGATAAAGGATATACCTTTCATGGGCATGATGCTGTTGGAGAAAAAATATTAAAAACAGTTATTAGAAGAATGAAACTATCTAATAATCTAGGTGAATTCTTAAAAAAAATGACTTTATTACATTTGAGGCCAATTGCTTTAGCAAAAAAAAGTGTAACCGATTCTGCTATACGAAGACTTATGGTTGCTGCAGGAGATGATATTGATGATTTAATGATATTATGTAGGGCAGACATCACAACTAAAAATCCAAATAAAGTAAATAAATATATGAAAAACTTTGAAAGAGTTGATGAAAAGATGAAAGATGTAAAAGAAAGAGACTTATTTAGTCAATTTCAATCACCAATTCGAGGGAAAGAGATTATGGAAATATGTAATTTGGATGAAGGTAAAAAAATTGGTGAAATCAAAAAAGCAATAGAAGAAGCTATTTTGGACGGAAAAATTGATAATGACCATGATAATGCACTTACTTATTTATATCAAATAAAAGACGATTATATTTCGTAATTTATTTTATTAACCGAGGTAGTAATTAGCTTTATGAAATATTTAGCTTTATTTATAAATATTTTTACAGATCCAACTATTTCTTTTCAGGAGTTGAAAAAAGGTAATGATTGGAAAATATCTCTAATGCCATTAGCAGTATTAATGGTTTTAGGAGCTATAGGCCTTTTGTTGTTAAAGGATCTGTATTATGATGTTCAACTTGAGCAGTCAGTTAAATGGATTGAAAATAGCTCACAGATACCTGATGACCAAAAAGATGATGCATTAAAGAGTATTTATGAATCTTTTGAGAATCCTTCTACATTTTCTGTTATGATGATGTGGTTAACAAATATTTTTGCAGGGCCTCTCCGAGTTATCATGATGACTTTAATTGTATTATTGATAGTGAAGTTCTTCTTTGGTGAAAAGACAAGTTATTCACAATTATTACCCTTTATTTCATGTTCTTATTTGGTAAACGTTCTTGAAACTGTTATAAAAATACCATTAATGCTTAATAAATGGTCTATTAATGTACATACTGGTCTTGGTTTACTTAATATTGGTGAAGATGGAACATTTATTAATAATTTTTTTGCATCTATGGATCTTTTTAGTCTTTGGCGTATTGTACTTATTGGTGTTGGAATGGGTATTTATTTTAGTAAACCTGCCAAACCTTTTATTATAGGTGTTTTTATTTATTGGTTATTTCAAATTAGCATTTTTGCATTACTTGGCTCACTTTTTACTTAATAATTATGTATAGAAGATTAATTTTTATATTTATTATTTCGCTNAGCTATGCTCAAAAAGAAATCTTATCNCTATCTGATTGTATACAAATTGCTCTTACAAATAAAGAAGCATTAAAGGCGTCCGCATTAGATCTAGAAAGTTCAAGGCAAAGCGTTAAAGGGTCGTATAGCAATATTTTACCTTCACTAATATTATCCGGTAANGTAAGTGAATCAAGTTTCCCGCAACAAGAAGGAGGGTATAACCCCACTACAGGAGAAATTACTTTGGGNAGCATAAGTAATCTTAAGAGTTCTTCAGCAGGAGTTTCTTTATCACAAAATATATATGATGGAGGAAAGTGGTGGAATAGTATAGCACAATCAAAAAATAGCTATAAAATTGCAGAGCAGTTTAATAGGCAAGTAAAAATTAACATAATAAGGGAAGTACATAGGAATTTTTTTAACTATTTAAAATCTTTACAATTGCTTGATGTAGCTCAAAGTAATTTTAACAGTTCACAGCAGCAATTGGCCTTAACAAAGCAACGTTTTGAATTAGGATCCGCCAGGAAGACAGATTTATTAAAAGCAGAAGTTAGATATGGGCAGACACGTGTGGATGTAATAAATAATGAAGCTGTATTAAAAAATGCATATTTAAGTTTAAAGAATGCAATGGGAATAGTAAGAACTGAAANAGATTTTACGACAAATGATAATTTATTTTCATTAGATACAATTCCTGACTTTGAAAATGGATTTGAATTGATCCAAAAATCTAATCCAAG
>NZXJ01000061.1 GCA_002701945.1 Fidelibacterota bacterium | reverse complement strand
CGAAGAAAAAGGAAATAAATGTGAGTTTATTACATTATTCAATTCACGAAATAATTTTGATCCAGGTATTTGCTTAAACCTTCCTTTAGTTTATTCAAAATATTGGTATATGTATGGGAGGCATAAATACTATCAAATATTTAGAGGAGGCTTAGGTGATTATAAAGAAAAGGATGGTTACCCGCCAGTTTGGTCACCAAGTAATAGATTTGAAAAAACTTTTTTTCATTTTAGGGATTGGCTTTGGAGTTTTTATGTAGAACCTGCAATAAATCAAAATAACTTATTTGATTATGATATATATCATTTTGAATGGGGGTTAGAATTTTATCGTGATTGTAGGTTCGTAGAAAAGCTAAAAAAATTAAATAAACCTATTTCATGTACTTATCATGGACAAGATTTAAGAACTAGAGGAGTTTTAAAACCATTAAATGATTTAAGTAANTTAAATATTACTAGTGAATTAGATTTGTTTAGNAAACACCCTAATTTGNATTATATGTTTTTACCNTACGATACAAAACAATTTTCATTTGATATAAAAATTAATGANCCAATTAGGATTTGTCATGCGCCGACAAATAGATACTACAAGGGAAGTGAAACAATTATTCCAATATGCAATCGNTTAGCTAAAGAAAAAGAAATTGAATTTATATTGATAGAAAATAAATCTTTTAATGAAGCTCAAGAAATAAAAAAATCATGTGATATTTTAATTGATCAAGTTCATAATAGAGGGGGNTGGGGCTATGGAATGAATTCAGTAGAAGCTCTTTCAATGGGATTATGTTGTGTAACAGAGCTAATTCCAGAATATATTGATTTCATTCCAGATAATCCCTTTATTAATGTAGATAGTAAATCTTTATTCGATGTTTTATCTGAATTAGTTACAAATAAAGAAAAAATAATTGAATACAAACAAAAAGGCTATGAATGGGTAGAANAATACCATAATTATAATAATACGTCTAATGTNTTGTATNAATATTATGAAGATCTCGGTTGGCTGTGAGCTATAATACTAAGTTCGATATCATTATACCATGTTATAATGTAGAACATATTATAGAAAAATCTATAGAGAGCGTTCTATCNCAAGAATATCCAAAAGATAAATTCTCGATTATAGTAATAAACGATGGGTCAACAGACAANACATTAAAATGTTTGAANAGATTCAGCTTTGAANAGAATCTTNCTTTATTCAGTTTAGAATCAAACAAAGGGCTCTCAGCAGCTAGAAATTATGGAATTAGGAAAGGAACTTCAGAAATTATATGCTTTCTAGATAGCGATATGGTTGTTCAGCCAGATTGGTTATTAAATATAGAAAAAATATTTAAAAAAAAAGGAATCATTGGAGTTATTGGAGAAGTATCTTTGCCAAAAGAGGAAAGCCCAAATAGATTAGATGATTATTTTTATAGNAAGCTACGCGGTGCGCGCCAATTTGGTGAACATTCAATAATTGGCCCTACATGGTTCTTATTTAATAATTCAGCAGTTAAAAGAAGTGCGATTGAAAAAACAAANCTTTTTGATGAAAAAATAATTCATTATGGTGGTGAAGATACAGATTTANCTATTAGAATATGGGATCTGTTCCCAAACTCNTTTTACTATACATCNCAAATTNCTGCAGAACATTATCACAAGAGGACATTAGAAAAATTTTGTTCACAAATGGAAATTTATGGTAAATATAATCTTCCAATATTATTAAAGCGANACCCTGAACATGCACAGCAATTGGGAGCAAATTGGATAAATAGCATTAGAGGACTTTTAGTTTTTAACAGGTTTATTGCAAGTATTATTAAGTTTTTAAATTATTATTTGCCAAACATCATTCTAACAAAATATTTGGTTATTTATAGCGCTATACGAGGATATAGGAATCGATAATTAATTTTTTNATGGTAAAACTGAGATTGCACATTTTATTAATTATAATATTGCAATATATATAATTGTTCTTAAATTTACTTNAAGCATGGAAATATTCGTAAAAAACGAATACGTCACATACCAAGAAACGGGGGGTTTTGTCCCCGTTTTTATTATAAACCAAATCAAGGAGGAACAATATGGCTGATGTAGCTTCAACCGTTAATTCCGTAGTAGGTGGAATCGTTAGTCTAATCAAAGGACTAGTGGTTTTCTTTGTTTTTGCTAATATACTATATCCAACAGGAATGGACCCTGTATTGGGGTTAACTGAATTAGTTAATTCCTTTATGGATGGTGGCTTAGCAGGCCTACTCGCACTATTAATATTTGTTTCTTTCCTGTAGGTTAAAACAATAGGGGATGATGTTGGACTCTTTGTCATAAGAGTCCTAGCCCTTACGTAACATATAGGAGGAAATATATGAATGATGCGATAGCAAAGCTAACCGGTTGGATTTCAAAACTAACAGATTTACTTATTAGTTTGGTGNTCCTCGGAGTAATCGTTGGAATATTATTCAACGATCCTTTCGGTGTCATTGCAGGTGTAGGAAATTTATTCTCGCAAATTGGCGATAATGGCCTAGCGGGTTTATTAGTNCTGTATCTGATTTATATGATGTATCCGAACAAATAAACCGATTATCTCAGCAATTAATGATAACGCCCCATTATATGGGGCGCTATCATTTCTTATTTAGTTTCAAATATTCAATTATTGATCAAAAAAATAATTTNTNAATTATTGCATGCGTTTTATTAACATAATATTACTTNTTTTATTTTTAGTCAATTGTAGTGATAAAAATCTTTCTTTTTCAGGAAAGAGAATTAATAACATTCCTTTAAATGATTTATCAATATTAATCCCGAANAGATTTAAAGAAAGAATTACTAGATGGTATAAAGATAGATCTCCTGCAGTTATAAGAACATATGATATTATGAANAATGAATTAATTAAAGAATTGCGATACTATAATAGTGGCGCATTAAAACATGAAGCAATTTATTCAAATGGAGCTTTAGACCCTTTTAGTTCAGTTATATGGTGGCACCCAGAGGGGGAAAGACTTTCACAACTTATTATTAATGATAGTTTAAAAATGATAAATGGCAATATTTGGCGTGAAAATGGACAACTTCGTTTCCATTTTGAGAATAATAATTATTATTGGTGGGATAAAAATGGAAGTTTAGAATTTAAAGGGAGCTTAAATGATACAAGTTTTATTTTACCAATATGGTCAAATAATGGACGATTTATAGGCACACGTAAATTAATAAGTAAATCTATACCTTTATTGATTGAAGAATGGACTTTATTTGATAAAAATTATAATCCATTAATTAAAGGAAACGTTTTATGTATGATTCGCGATAATAAAACTTTAGATAGAGTTATTAATGAGGAGTGGACATTAATGGATAGCACTAGGGATTTAGAATTATTACAGTTATCAGCCCAAACACTGCTGAATACAATAGTTGGTAATAATAATTTTATTTCTGGTATTGATTGGTCGCCAGATAATGCAGAATATGTAACTTCATTATTAGATAGTAGTAACTCTAATATAAANAATTNAGATAAAAGATATTTTAAGAGTCGGCAGTTCAATCAAAATTATATTTTAGAATTACATTCTGATGGAAAATTTCAATATACATGCCAAGATAAGTATACAGATTCAGGTCATTATTGGTATAATAAGAATGGTGAGAAATTATTTATACATTATGAATCAGGCATATTTTCCGGAGAAAGCCATATGATAAAAATAATTAACCATAGAAAAATTTTTTATCAGTTTAGAAACTCATATTATTTTCTTACTTCAGCAAACAATCAAATTAAGTCTAGTATATAGAATCTTATTTTTGAACTTGATATTGGTAAATTCCAAATAATGCAAAGANCAGTTCATAGATTATTTTATATATNTATTATNTATTTATCANTTTTTACAAAAATATTTGCAGTAGATAAAACAATCGGTGTTTTAAATATTGTAGATAAAAATGAAGATGAGTTATCTGCGTTAAATTATAAAGGGGAACCTTATATATCTGTAAAAGAAATCTCTAGAATACTTTCAGATAGAAAACCTTTTGAAAATACAGCACGCCAAAAAATTGTTCTCTATTTTTCAGATAATAGATTAAAAATATCAAACTTATCTAGTTTTATAGTTGTTAATGATAAAATTTATCAAATGACCAAAAATGCTATAGGAAAAAATGATGATATATATGTACCTGCAAAATCATTTTTTTCAATAATTAAAAATAGTATTTATCCAGGAGTGGAGTATGATTCAGATAAAAAATTATTAAGCATAAATATAGTTAACTTTAATATTAATAGTGTTGGGATTGAGCAAAAATCAAACGGAACAATATTGAAAGTAAACACCACAAAACAATTTTCAGATGGTGATATCAGTTCTTTTATAAANACTAACGGTTGGTTTTATCTAACAATTAAAGATGGATTAGTTGACACTTCTATGATTAAAAAAACAGAAACTAAAGGAGCTATTACAAAAGTTGTTTCAAATCAATTTGATGAATCTGCCCAACTAGCATTTCGTGTACGCACTGATATNATNGGGCATGAGGTTTATCAAAGTAGCGATCCAAATGCAATCGTTATTACTCTNAGAACACCATTTAAAAAGTTANCNTCTCATATAAAAGAGATGAAAAATCNATGGAGACTAGANACTGTAGTCCTTGANGCNGGACANGGAGGAAAAGATGGGGGAGCTGTTGGTAAAAGAGGNGCAAAAGAAAAAAATATTGTTTTAGATATAACTAAAAGAGTTGGNCAAATGATTGAAAAAAATAGTCATATAAAGGTCGTATATACTAGAGAAGAAGATGTATTTGTGCCTCTTTGGAAAAGAACCCAAATAGCAAACGAAACAAATGGTAAGCTATTTGTAAGTATTCATGTAAACTCTCATCCAAATAGAAATGTAAGAGGGTTTGAAACTTACTTACTCAGGCCCGGCAAGACTGATGATGCAATTGAAGTAGCTTCTAGAGAGAACTCAGCCATTAGAATGGAGGAGGGAAAATCAAGAAATAAGTATAGCTCTTTAACTGGAGAAAATTTAATTATGGCAACAATGGCTCAAAGCATGTTTATGAAAGAAAGCGAAGACCTTGCTGCTTATATACAAGATGAATTAGATCCTTTATTAGATTCTCCAAATCGAGGTTTAAAACAGGCTGGCTTTTATGTATTAATTGGNGCAAGCATGCCAAACGTACTAGTAGAAGCAGGATATATTTCTAATCCAAATGAGGAAAGAAAATTAAAATCAGCTTCATATAGACAAAAAATAGCTAAGGGTATATATGCGGGTATTATGCGTTTTAGACAATCAAAAGAACAAATAACATCTNCTAAATAATGCCAGATAGTAGGCCCATAGGAATTTTTGACTCAGGATTGGGCGGTCTTACAGTTGTAGACGCTATAAATCGAAAGACGCCTAATGAAAATATTATATATGTGGGGGACACTGCCCGTGTACCATATGGGAACAAAAGTGCACCACTTATAATTAAATATGCCTCACAAATAACAAGGTTTCTTTTAGAAAAAAATGCAAAATTAATTATCGTAGCCTGTAATACTGCCTCAGCTCTTGCTATTCCCACACTTCAAAATGAGTTTAATATTCCTGTAGTTGGCGTAATAAGTCCTGGNGCTAATGCTGCAGCTCAGATTACAAAAAACAATAATATTGGAGTGGTTGGTACAATTGCAACCATAAANTCNAAGGCCTATCATAAAGAATTAATTAAAATAAACCCCTCAATCAATACGTTTTCCCAAGCGTGTCCTTTATTTGTTCCCCTTGTAGAGGAAGGTCTATTAAGNGGGGCAATAGTCTCATCTATAATAACTTATTATATTAACAATCTTGACTTATCAATAATAGATACACTTATATTAGGTTGTACGCACTATCCATTATTAAAACCAGCAATAAAAACTATTACAAAAGGTCTTNCATTAATTGATTCAGCAGATTCAGTTGCAAATGAAACAAATGAGATTCTAAAAAATAATAATTTTATTAATGATAATAATAATCAGGGACAGAAAAAATTTTATGTAACAGATTCTCCTTTAAATTTTTCTAATGTAGCAAAAAGATTTTTAGGGTATCCGATTAAAGATGTTGAAACAGCACGAATCAGCTGATATAAATCATACCTTAGAAAAGTTATTTCGATTACAACGATTAGGAATAAAAGTTGGATTGGAACATACCTATGAATTATTGAATAGATGTGGTAANCCTCATAATAATCTAAGAACTATTCATTTAGCTGGCACAAATGGAAAAGGGTCTACAGCAGCTATGGTTCAAAGTATTTTACGTAATGCTGGTTTAAAAGTTGGGTTATATACATCACCACATTTAGTAAGTTTTAATGAAAGAATTAGAGTAAACGGAACTCAAGTTTCAAATAATTTTATTATTGATTTCATGAAAAAATTCAACGATGATATTGATGAAATAAAATCTACCTTTTTTGAAACAACAACCGTTTTAGCATTATATTATTTTAACTATAAGAAAGTTGATGTCGCAGTTATTGAAACTGGATTAGGGGGNCGGCTAGATTCAACNAATGTTCTAGATACTGATCTTACCATTATTACTCCTATTGATATTGATCACCAAAATATACTAGGACATACTATTAAAGAAATAGCATCAGAGAAAGCAGGTATAATAAAAAAAAACACTCCGGTTATTTCTTCACATCAGCATAAAGAAGTAATGAAAATTCTAAGTAATCGGGCAAAATCTATAAATACTAAAATAATTATATCTCAAAAGCCTGAAAAAATTACTATTGATTACTTTTCAACAAGGTTTAATGTAAATAATAAAAGTTACTCAATTCCATTATTAGGAGAGCATCAAGCTGATAATGCAGCCTTAGCAATTCAAGCTGTACGTATTTTTAAACCAAAACTAAACTACAATATTATTANCGATGGTCTTATTAATACAGTGTGGCCAGGCCGCTTCCACCTTCTTGATAAAAAGCTGCCCATTTTCTATGATGTCGCCCATAATCAGGCAGGGATTAACTCCATTAGAAATACTTTAAAATATTTAAATGTACATAAAAAAGTTGGCTTGATAATATTAAAAGAAGATAAAGATATTGATAATATAGCTCATTCTTTAAATGGATTATTTAATGAATTAATTGTTTCTACAATACCTGATTCACAGTTAATGGGCATAAAAAAACTNTTTAATTATCTAAATNANAATAATATTAAATGCAAAACGGTTAATCCTATTGAGNAAGCTTTTAAATACATGACTAATCAAGCTGAGAATGGAGCTATAAGCATCATTTTTGGTAGTCATTATGCGGCAAAATCAATTTATAAATTTTTTGAAATTAATTTTGACAATGTAACTATATAATGTAATTTATATAACTGGGTGACTTCGAAGCGCCACAAATTTTCCCCTAATAGTATTTTTTACATAATTTATTTAAAGGAATCGTCTTATGGATGTTAATCAATTACAATCCCAAAATATTGGGGAGTTAACTAAATTTGCAAATGAATTGGAGGTTGAAGAATTTTCAGGTTTAAGCAAACAAGAGCTTATTGTAAAAATTCTTGAAGCTCATAATAAAAAAGAAGGCATTCTTCAAGCTCGCGGGGTCTTAGAGGTATTAAAAGAAGGATATGGTTTTTTAAGAAGTCCTGATTTTAATTATCTTCCTGGACCAGATGATATATATGTTAGCCCATCTCAAATTAAACGTTTTAGCTTACGAACAGGTCACCAGGTATTTGGCGAAATTCGCCCTCCTAAACAAAAAGAACGATTCTATGCTTTACTAAAATTAGAGGCTGTAAATGATTTTCCCCCAGATAATGTAAAAAAGGCTACTTTATTTGATAATTTTACACCACTATACCCTGAGGAAAAATTCACTCTTGAAGTAGATAAAAAAGATATGTCTACAAGAATAATGGATCTTGTATCTCCTATTGGTAAAGGTCAGCGTGGATTAATTGTTGCACAGCCAAAAACAGGAAAAACAATTTTGTTGCAGAAAATTGCAAATGCAATAAGGTCTAATCATCCAAAAACTAAATTACTTATTTTATTAATTGATGAAAGGCCAGAAGAGGTAACTGATATGAAACGTAATGTTGATGCAGAAGTTGTAAGCTCAACATTTGACGAGGCCCCAGAACGTCATGTATCTGTAGCGGATATGGTTATTCAAAAAGCAAGAAGAATGGTAGAGTTTGGTGATGATGTTGTAATCCTTCTAGATAGTATTACGAGATTGGGAAGAGCCCATAATGCGGTTATCCCTCATAGTGGTAAAATCTTATCTGGGGGTGTTGATGCAAATGCTCTTAAAAAACCAAAACAATTTTTTGGTGCAGCAAGAAATACAGAAGAAGGNGGTAGCCTAACAATAATTGCAACGGCATTAATTGATACAGGGAGTAGAATGGACGATGTAATTTTTGAAGAATTTAAAGGAACTGGTAATATGGAACTAGTGCTTGACAGACGTTTGAGCGATCGAAGAATTTACCCTTCATTTGATTTAGTGCGCTCTGGGACNAGAAAAGAAGAGTTGTTGCTTGATAAAAAAACTTTAGCGAGAATGTGGATATTAAGAAAATTACTGAATGAGATGAATACCATTGAATCTATGGAGTTCCTACAAGAAAGAATAAGAAGAACAAAGACAAATGATGAATTCCTTGATACAATGAGTCAATAATCTTTCATTTTTAATCAATTTCTATAGGATAATCAACATTAATAAAATATCAGAGCATAAAGCTGTTGTAGNATCTTTAATTACAGATAAGCCTGTAAAGAANACACCNTATCAAATTAAGGGTGTCNTTATGCGTAATTTTTCATCTTTNGANATAATACCAATGCTTAACGGTAAATANCGTGATAGGTATTTATACCCAAGAGTGCAAGTAAAGGTAATAAACGAACAAATATTTATCATTGGTATTGGTCATGGTGTTGCCCCTGTTTTACAATTAACAGAAAAAATAAAAACACTAGATTTTGGAGATATAACTTTTGAGATATTGGACAAAGATTATGAGGAAAACAAAAATGTATTTGAATTTAATAAAGATACAATTGAATATAGTTTTCTGACTCCTTGGGCAGCTTTAAATAAAAACTCTTTTAAAACATATAANAACTTAGAATCAAAAGACAAAGCAAATTTTTTAAATAAGTTACTTGGGAAAAACCTTGCATTTATATCTAATGAATTGAATTTAAATCCACCTGATGAGTTTATGTCTAAGATAAAAGTTAAGTCTATTGAATCTTCACCTATAGATGATAAATGGGGGGGCTTTGAAGGAAATTTTATATCCAATATCAATCTNCCAAATTTAATTGGGCTAGGAAATGGAATAACTAGAGGATTTGGGACTTTATTGAANCTGGATTCTTCTCAATTGACGGATTTAGACACCCTGGGTTTTACTAAACTTGATGAGAATGAATACTTCGAATCTGATTCATTAAAAATTGATATTAATGATTTCAAATTAAATATTAATGAAAAGAAAAGAAAACATAGATCGCGAAGGAAAAAAACACATAGATCAAAAAGAATCAATAAAGATAATCATATTAGTAATAAAAAAAATAATGATGAACCTAATTTTAATACTGAATTATANCATCAAAAGCAGCATAAAGTTTAAAATATGTCNAACCTAAANCTNTCTGATCGTGTTAATAAGGTTAAGCCTTCGTTTACTTTAGAAATGACAAGTAGAGCCGCTGAATTACGCTCTAAAGGNGTAGATGTAATTAATCTNAGCGTCGGCGAGCCAGATTTCAANACNCCTGAGCATATAATCCAAGCGGGCAAAGATGCTATGGATGAGGGGTTTACTAAATATACTGCTGGGTCTGGGATGCTAGAGCTGAGGGAAGCAATTTGTGAAAAGCTTTTAAGAGAAAACAGTTTAAAGTTTAGTCCTGATCAAGTTCTTGTCTCAAACGGTGAAAAACAAAGTCTGTACAATGCTTGTCAGGCGTTGTTTAATAAAGGTGATGAAGTAATTATTTTTTCACCATATTGGGTTTCATTCCCTGAATTTGTTCGATTGTCAGATGCAGAGCCAGTAATAGTTTCAACAGATTCCAAAAATCAATTTGAGCCAAACTTCGATGAATTATTATCTAAAATAAATAGTAAAACAAAAGGGATGATAATTAATTCTCCATCTAACCCAACAGGCGGGGTATGGTCAAATAATGCAATAAATAAAATTTTAGAGATTTCTAAAGAAAATAATTTGATTGTAATATCTGATGAATGCTATGAAAAGCTAGTTTTTGATGAAAAATTTGTAAGTACTGAAAAACTTAATAGTTATAATACAGAAGTAATAACCTGTATGAGTTTATCTAAGACATACGCTATGACTGGTTGGAGAATAGGATATGCCGTAGGAAAACATAAAATAATTAAAGCAATGAGTAAATTGCAGGGGCAGGCAACATCCTGCGCAAANTCTATTGGACAAAAAGCTGCAATTGCAGCTTTAACTGGTGATCAGAAATGTGTAAATGATATGCGAAAAAAATATAAAGAAAGAAGAGATTTAATGATTCAATTATTAAATCAAATAAAAAATGTAGATTGTGTTGTCCCTGGNGGNGCTTTTTATGCTTTCCCAGATTTTTCTCATTATTTAGGGAAAAAAAATAATGGACAAATAATAAACGATTCTTTTAAACTTTGTGATTACATTTTAGATGCCGCAAAAGTAGTGACTGTACCAGGNGATGGGTTTGGAGCCCCTGGACATATTAGATTCTCATATGCTGTTAGNAAGGAAACAATTCGAAGTGGTATTGATGGGGTTGTTNTGGCATTAAACGATTTAAATTGAAGGAGTAAATATGAAAAAAGAAATTCATCCAGATTATCATCCAGTTGTTTTTGTTGATTCTGCAACAGGGGATGAAATTCTAACAAAATCAACTATCACTAGCGATGAAAAAAGAGATATTGANGGTATATCTCATTATGTAGTGTACTGTGATATAACATCTTTTACGCATCCATTTTATACAGGTAAACAAAAATTAGTTGATACTGCTGGGCGTATTGAAAAATATCAGAAGAAGTATAAAAAAACATCAAAGTAGCTAGCTTTTTAATTTAATAGCCTTATAAATTTNTTTATGAGGCTATTTTTTTATTTTTCTTAAAAGAATATGAAAGAAAAACTTAAACAAATAATAGATCGTTTTAAGGAGCTAGAATCTCTATTAGCTGATCCAAAAATAATTTCTGATAATGACAAATTAAAAGAGACGGCTAAAGAGCATACACATATTAATATAGTTATTCCTAAGGCAAATAGATATTTAGTATTAGTTAATGAAATTGAAGAGAATAAGCTTTTATTAAATAGCGATGATGATGAATTAAAAAGCTTAGCTATGGAAGAGATTTNACAAATGGAAAAAGAANTAATTGANCTGGAGGATGAACTTAAAATTTTATTAATACCTNAAGATCCAAATGATGATAAAAATACTATAATTGAGATCCGAGCTGGAACTGGAGGNGAAGAAGCAGCTTTNTTTGCNGCAGACTTATTTAGAATGTATAGTAAGTTTGCTGAGATAAATGGATGGACACGAGAAGTTATGGCAAGNAATGGCACTGGAATAGGTGGATTTAAAGAAATAATTTTTTCTGTTAAGGGTAGTTCAGTATATGGTATGATGAAATTTGAAAGTGGCGTACATAGAGTACAGCGAGTACCAAAGACTGAAACAGGAGGCCGTCTTCATACATCAGCAGCTACAGTTGCAGTCTTACCTGAGGCAGAAGACGCGGAAATTGATGTAAGTGAGTCAGATCTTAAAATTGATACTTATAGAGCTAGTGGAGCTGGTGGTCAGCATGTTAATAAAACAGAATCTGCTATTCGAATAACACATATTCCTACAGGGTTAGTAGTAACATGTCAAGATGAGAAATCTCAACATAAAAATCGTACTGCCGCAATGAAAGTTCTAAAGTCCCGNCTTTTAGCTCAAGAAGAAGAGAGNCTTGCAAAAGAAAGAGCAGATGCGCGAAAATCAATGGTTTCAACAGGAGATAGATCTGCAAAAATAAGAACATATAATTTTCCTCAGGGAAGGATAACAGATCACCGAATAAATTTTACTTCATACCAATTAGATGGCGTTATGGATGGGCAATTAAATGAATTTATAGAACAATTAAAAATTGCNGACCAACAAGCGTTACTTCAAACTGAATAAGCTTTGCAAGCACCCGTAATAAAGAACAGCCCNGCGCGGGTTATAGATATAATTAAATGGGCTGACAATTATTTTTCATTAAATGGATTTGAAAACNCACGTATTGAAATTGAGTGGTTATTAGAAGAAATCTTAAATTGTAAAAAAGTTGATTTGTATTTGNGGTATGAGGAGCAGTTATCTTTAAAGCAGCTTAATAAACTACACACTTGGATGAATAGGAGAATTAAGAAGGANCCTATTCAATACATTATTGGAAAATGTGAGTTTTATGGAAGAAGTTTTATTGTAAATAAGGATGTCTTTATACCTCGAGCTGAAACAGAAACATTAATTAATATTGTTTTATCGATATTAGGCAATATTCCAGGCCAAAATATTTTAGATATTTGTACAGGGTCTGGATCTATAGCTGTAACCCTAGCAAAAGAACTTAATAAAGCAAATATTTCTGCAATAGATATATCTAAAAAAGCTTTAGAGGTTGCAATGATTAATGCTAGAAGACACAAGGTTGATATTAATTTTGAACAATTAGATATATTAACAACTGCATATAACCATAAAATGGATATGCTAGTATGCAATCCACCATATATTCCTATCAGTGAGATGGGTATGTTAATGGAGGATATAAGATTGTACGAGCCTGAGATTGCTCTTACAGATGGGAATGATGGGTTACTGTTCTATAAGCGAATAAGTAAGCTAGCCCCTACAATAGTAAAGCCTGGTGGGCAGATTGTTCTTGAGGTTGGGCTAAACCAGCACCCAACTCTTGTAAAAAATATTTTTGGCGTAAAACCTTTCACTGATTTACAAATAATATCAGATTTAAATGGAGACCCAAGAATTTTGAAAGCATCAATTAATTGAATAAAATCATAGCCTATATAATAGTCATGAGGCCTATAAATATCATGGTTTCTGGCTCTGCATCCTTTATGAGTGCATATATTTTAGATGATTTTGAAAATAGTCTAATAAAATATTATACATTGATTGTTGTTGTTTGTTATACTGGAGCTGCAAACGCATTCAATGATTATTGTGATTATGAAATTGATTTAATTAACCAGCCTCAAAGGCCATTAAGTCGTGGAATAATAACAATTAATGAGGCTTTTATATTTTCAATAATCTTATTTTTTCTTGGTTCTTTAGTATCACTTATTCTACCATTTAAAGCCATATTTTTATCCGTCGGTGTAGCTTTGCCTTTGATGATAATTTATAGCTTGAAATTAAAAGGTATCCCATTAATAGGTAATGTAGTTGTTTCAATTATTCTTGGTTTATCTTTTATTTTCTTCGGGCTTTCCCATGGGAATATGTATCCAATGATCATACCTGCTCTGTTAGCTTTTGGATTAACTTTATTAAGAGAATTAATAAAAGATATTGCAGATATTGAAGGAGATAAGAAAAAAG
>NZXJ01000060.1 GCA_002701945.1 Fidelibacterota bacterium | reverse complement strand
ATGTCATTAGTATACCTTTAATTAATTATTATTTAAAAACGCATGGAGTTAATAAAAATTTTGTTGATATAGATATTCATAAAGAACACAACCTTAATCAAATTACAAACATTAGAAAAAATAATATTGTAATTGGTGACTTTAGAAAATTATTTCAGCAAAATTATAACATAATACCTGACACTATATTTTATCATAATCCTTATGTAAATAGAATGTGGTCTAAAATTGAAACTTATTATCTAATCAAATAAAAATAATGGATATTAAAATTATAGGTGCTGGGCCAGCAGGATTATCATTAGCATATCATGCTAAAAAGAACAATTTATCATTTCGTGTTTTTGAAAGTACTAATTCAGTTGGTGGAAATTGTAAAACATTAAGCTTTGATCAATTTAAATATGATTTAGGAGCGCATAGATTTCATGATAAAGATGATAAGGTTACTAAATCCATAAAAGCAATTCTTGGTAATAAACTTATAAAAGTGAGCGCTCCAAGCAAAATTTACTACAGAAAAAAAATGATCAATTTTCCATTAGAATTCTCCAATATATTTCAAATGTTGAATTACTCTCAATTAGGTAAAATATTTATGGAAAATATAATCAGTCGAATTAAAATAAAACATACAGTGGGGAATTTTAAGGATCTAGCTTATCAGTATTATGGAAAGACTTTATCCAATTTATTTCTAATTAATTATACTGAAAAATTATGGGGGGATTACTCATACAATCTAGATCCTACTATTTCTGGAAATAGATTAAAAAACTTAAATCTAATGACCGTTATAAATAGTATATATAAAAACAAATCAATGGATGTAGAACATTTAGATGGATCTTTTTATTATCCAATTGAAGGGTTTGGCGATATTTTTGAATCAATTAAAGATTCTATTGGAGATGAAAAGATTTCATATAATTCAATAATTACTGGGATAATTCATGATGGGAAGAAAATAAAAAATTTAAATCTATTTAATATGGATTCTCTTGATATTGATCACTTATTCTGTACAATTCCACTTAACATACTAATTAATATTTTACAACCCGCTCCACCAAAAGAAATTATAGAAATTGTGAATCAAATTAAGTTTAGAAGTGTAAGATTATGTGTTATTACGTTAGATCAAATGAATTTTTCCGAAAATGCATCAATCTATTTTCCAGAATCAATATTTCCATTTACGCGTATTTATGAACCAAAAAATAGAAGTGAAGCTTTAGCGCCAAAAGGAAAAACATGTATTGTAATTGAAGTTCCATGTAATTCAGACGATACAATTTATCAATTATCAAACAATGAATTTGTTGCGCAAATAAAAACTATTTTGATAGATAATAATATTATTGATTCAAAAAAAGTTATTAATTCTACTTCTGAAAAAATAGAGTATGCTTATCCTATCTTATCAATTAGAAATAAGAATAATATTAAAAAAGTTTTTCGCTATTTAGAACAATTCAAAAATTTGCATTTACTAGGAAGAAGTGCTCAATTCAAATACTTGCATACTCATGATCTTTTTAAAGATGCAAATAATCAAATTGAAAAAATCATTCATTAGTGTTGATATTTATGTATTCTTATATATCAAGATAGAAAGAGAAGTATGTTGCCCATTTTATATATTTTAATTATCAATATTTTTTTTATGAGTTGTACTGCTCAAAAAGAACAATACCTAAATTTATCATACAATAATTCATTAATTATAAATGGGGAAGACCATTTTAAAAATATATCTCAATTAACATTTTCTGGAGAAAACGCGGAAGCATATTTCAGCCCAGATGGAAAAAAAATAATTTTCCAAGGTCATGATGGTGATGATTTATGTGATCAGATTTATATAATGAATATTGAAACAAGAGAAATTGATCTTGTTTCAAATGGCGAAGGGGTAACTACATGTAGTTTTTTTCAATATCCTAATGCAGAAAAAATAATTTACTCATCTACTTTCCTTGATGATTCAGCATGTCCTCCAAAACCAGATTATAGTAGGGGGTATGTATGGAAGTTATATCCTGGTTATGATATTTTTTCTGCTGAATTAAATGGATCGAATCCCACTCCTTTAACTTCATCACCTGGATATGATGCGGAAGCAACATATTCTTTTGATGGAAAAAAAATTATTTATACTTCATTAATTAGTGGTGATCTAGAATTATGGACCATGAATTCAGATGGTTCTGATAAAAAACAACTAACTGATAGATTAGGTTACGATGGAGGAGCATTCTATAGTCATGATGGGTCAAAGATTATTTGGAGAGCGTATTATCCACAAACAGAAAAAGAGATATCGGATTATAAATATCTACTATCCGAAAATTCAATTCGTCCAATGGCTTTGCAGCTATGGGTAATGAATGCAGATGGTTCAAATAAGAAGCAGATTACTAATAATAGTTCTGCAAATTTTGGACCGTTCTTTTTCCCTAAAGATGATCAAATTATTTTTTCATCAAATATGCATGATCCAAAAGGTCGTGATTTTGATTTGTACTCCATTAATCTAGATGGAAGTGGGTTGGAAAGAATAACTTATTTCAAAGGTTTTGATGGTTTTCCTATGTTTAGTCCAAATGGAAAGTATCTTGTTTTTGCATCGAACAGAAATCAGAAGAAACAAGGAGATACAAATCTATTTATATGTGAATGGAAAGAAAATTAGGTAAAATTTATCGACGGGAGACCGACGAGAAATTTCTTGACATTTTGCTACTGAATATGTTACGTTCATCGAGGAGACTTAGTTCTTTTATATTTTTTAACTAAAACAAAGGAGTTATCCATGGCAGAAACAGTAAAAGCATGTGGAGTACAAAAAGAAAGTGGTTACCTATATTACCTCGGTAAAGATGGGAACGTATGGCGTTCTAAAATGGCCCGCGCTGGTAAAGGTGGCGGCAATGCAGAAAAAGTAGCTGATGCAGGCGTAAGTCGTGAATCTGGCTATCTTTANTTCATCGATAAAAACGGTGATGTTGCACGCGCAAAAATGGCTCGGGGTCGTAAATAGATTCTTGACCAGATTTTGAGAAAAAGCCTCAAAGTATTTTGAGGCTTTTTTTTTACTAATTGTTTTTAATTTGAAAATGCACTTCTTTAAACTATATAAAAAAAAACTTCATGATGATTTCTTAATGTAATAAATTTTACAACCATGATGCGTGTAACAATCTTATCCCTAATATTATTTTTAACCAGTTGTACTGCTTTACGACCAAAATTACTTAATCGGGATCGTGATATTAGAGATATCATTACTTCCATTCCTGCTGAAGTAAGNAAACTTCCTNNAGAAAATAGAAAAGAAAAAGTTNCCGAATCTGATCCGTTACTGCTTGACGGCTTTATTAAACCGTTGCCTAATGGATGGGTGCTTGCACGGGAACCTATCTCTGATTGGAATTCTAGTTTATCTGCTGTTATGGGATATTTTCCTGATTCATTATCTGTTGCTGAGTTTTGGGATGATCCTTTAACATTAAAATCAGGGTTTCGTATACCAGTAAGGCGTGCAAAAATGATGTATGAGTATACAACACGCTTAACTATTGAAAGAATTGAACTTCGATTTATAAATATTGATTTTATTTATAGTATAACAAATATTGAAGCTTCGCACTATAAACTTGAAAGTGTTCATAAAACAGTNGAGCTTAAAGATATTGGCTTTCCTCAAGTAACTACGGAAGATGTTTTACAACATAAAATAATGATGACCTATGGTCCGCCAGGAGAATTTGATGGTACTTGGCATCGTTATTTAGATGGTNCTACAGAAATGAATGTTCGGATTCTGGATGATTGGAATCTTGCTATAAATTTACGTGGATTAGTTGTAGAACAAGACCTACGAGATGCTATTGAGCATGTATATTCNGAACAAGGTATCGAATATAAGAAAATGCAACTCATGGAGAGTTTCGACCTCTAAAANACCTAATCGACCCAACTATAATATGAGGTCGATCCATTATGTTATATAAATTATTTTTAATATTAATATTTGTATCATCGATCTGGGCTAATAATCAGCCTATCGTTTCATCAATCGAATTTAAAGGTCATAAAATTACCAAGGATTATATTATTGAAAGAGAAATCCAACATCTCCTTGATGTTCCATTAGATAGCTCTTTAGCAAATGAGGATAAGGATCGTTTATTAAACTTGGGAATTTTTGCTGATGTTTCATGGACNATAGTTCCTTTAGAAGACTTAACTATAATCTTACAGTATAACCTTATTGAATCTTCTCTAAGAATACTNCCGGCTGCNAGTCCNGCTTATGAGGAAGAATATGGCTGGTCGTTTGGTGGAATGTTAATGGTAAGGAACTTTAGGGGAAAGAATGAAAATTTAACTATAGCAGGATCTACAGGCGCTCGTGAATCATATTTTTTATCATTTAATAATCCGTGGATAATGGGAGATCATGTATCATTACGAATAATGACAGGTCAGAGNAATACTAATCATCCTTTCCTGGATTATGAACAGAATACTATTACATCAGAAATTATTGTGGGNCGATATTTTGGTTATAAACATAAAGCTAGTATTGGATTTGAATTAGAAAAGAAAACATTTACAGGTAGAATAGATACATTAGAATATTTATCAATAAATCCTATGGGCAGCTACCTCTATGATACAAGAGATGTATATCGCGATCCAAGTAAGGGGGTATTAATTGCTCAAGGGTTTTTTAGTATACTTGATCTGGAAAAAGATAAAAATAATCTATGGTGGGTCCAGTCCTATAGCCTATACCATACTTTGAATACATCTTTAAAAAAATTGACAGCGGGCTTTAACTTTTCATTTTTAACAAGTTTTGGTGATATAGATGAAGTCTTTGTTACATGGCTAGGCGGAGCTCAAAATGTTCGAGGTTGGTCAATACCCAATCAATCTATTTATTCAAATGTTGATAAACAATTTAGATTTGGAAATCATTCAGCAGTTTTCTCTACAGAATTAAGACAAACTATTATCCCAACAAAAGTATTTAAAACTCAACTTATGGATTGGAAACAGGAGTATGGTTTAACTCTAATAGGATTCTTTGATATAGGGTATACTTCAAGAAATAACAAAGACTTATTTAATGAATNACCCATGATTGGCACGGGCATTGGATTTCGANTTCCATTTCCTATGATTGGAACAGTTGGAATAGATTATGGTTGGGGCTATAGGGATGGAAGTTTTATTGATCAAGCATTACACTTGGCATTTGGTCAAAAGTTTTAGTCTACACTTTTCTTTTTGAAAATAATCGCTTTATCAAAACGATTTTCTGTTCCATTTCGTATTCTACTTATGTTNCTACGATGAGTATAAATAACGAACCAAGGAACAAGTAGGCTAAATACAATTAAAGATAAGTCTGGAGTGATAATACCAAGTCCCGGCGATATAAGTATTATAATTGGTAGAGAAATCGCTGCAAAAATTGATCCAAGAGATACATAACCCGTATTCGTAATTACAATAATGCCAACTAATAAACANAATGGAAACACAATAGGNAATAATGCTAGTAATACACCAATTAATGATCCAACACCCTTTCCGCCTTTGAATCCTGCAAAAATAGGATACGTATGTCCAAAGACTGCAGAAAAACCGCATAATATTTGTATAAATCCTATATCGGGTATTGAAATACCTTGAAATATTTTTGTAGCATATATTGCTGTTGGAAGCCAAGCTTTAAATATATCTAAGAATAATACAATAAGAGCATATTTCCACCCTAACACACGATAGACATTTGTTGCACCAGCATTTCCACTACCATGNTCTCTNATATCAATATTTTTAGCTANNCTGGAAATAATAATACTAGAAGGCAGTGANCCTGTTAAATAACTAATAATTAATAGTATGATTAATTCCATAAGTATTTATTTATCTATTATAATAATAAAGTGGATAATGCTTCAAAGAAGCTAGGAGCCTATTGGACTTCTNTTNGGAGCAAGCAANCCACCTGAGATAACTGCCTTTAGACCTTCTTCAACAGTCATTTCAGCATCTACAGCATCATCTTGGGGTATTATGATAAATACTCCCGATGTTGGATTTGGAGTCGTGGGAACAAAAACATGATAATATCTTACTCCAGATTTGTCTACGCTTTCACCAGTTACAAAACTTATAGTCCATAAATCTGGGCGAGGNTATTGTATATAAATTACNCGTTGGTAATTATCTGTATTTACTGCTCCAGAAAAGGCATTAGTAATTTGTTTAATTGTACTATAAATATTTTTTACTAAAGGTATAGATGATATTAATCTTTCTGCCCAAGAAAATAATTTTCTACCTAACACATTCGTCACAAAAATACCAAGTGCAAATATAATNAAAATCGTAAGTACTACTCCTAACCCTGGTATCTCTAACTGTACTCTTTCAAGAAATGGTGCAGTCAATTGATTAAGAAAAACAATAATTATCTTAATTATATAAAAGGTTAGAGCAATTGGCACGATTGCAAATATGCCAGCAAATGTTATTCGTTTAAAAAATGCCCACATAATTATTATGGTTTGAATCTAACTATAAGGNACCTTCCAATTCTAATAGAAATCGNTTTGTTTTTANGCCACCACCATATCCACCAATATTNCCATCATTTGCAATTACACGATGGCATGGTATTATTATTGGTAAGGGGTTATTAGCATTTGCATTTCCTACTGCTCTTGAAGCATTTGCATTTCCAGTTTTAATTGCAATTGATTTATAAGAAGACGTTTTTCCATATGGAATNCTTTCTACTTTTTTTAAAACTTTACTATAATATGATGATAATTGGATATCTATATCTAAAGAGAATTTNTTTCTNGATAAATCAAAATATTCATGTATTTGATTAGCAGCTTTTTTTAATTCGGAATCATCACACACTACTTTTTCTTNAGAAAAATTATTNTGTAAATATTGTTCAAATGGAATNTTNTTTGAGAAAAGTATTCTTTGGACCCCTATATCTGATTTTACTATACATAGTTTGCCAATAGGGGAAGATATTATACTATAATACAACATAGGCTACTATATTAATAAAAAGTAAAACGGATGATAAGGAAAGATTATTTATTTCTTGCGTGTAATCGAAGTACTAATGGGCATGCAACAAAAATACTAGAATAGGTTCCAACAATCACACCAATCATCATAGCAAATGCAAAAAGATTAATTACTTCTCCGCCAAAAAGCCATAGTATAAGAACTACAATGAAAGTTGTAATAGAAGTAACAATTGTTCTACTTAAAGAGTCATTAATACTTTTATCAATTACTTCTGTATAGCTTAATCTTTTTAAAGATTTAATATTTTCTCTTATACGATCAAAAATTACAATCGTATCATTTAATGAATATCCAACAATAGTGAGAAATGCAGCAATAATTGGTAAAGAAATTTCATAACCCATAATAGAAAAAATCCCTAAGGTAACAAATACATCATGAGTTAGAGCTGCAATTGCGCCTAGAGCAAAGTTGAACTCAAAACGAATCGAAATATAGAATAGGATTAATCCTAATGCAGAAACAATGGCTAAAATAGCTTTATTACTTAACTCTGCTCCAATTTTAGGACCTACTTTTTCAATTGATAAGATAAAATCAGAATCGGTATCAGATACTTTGCTTGAGAAAGAATTTCTTAAATGAGAAACAATTTTTTGAGCAAAGTTTTCTGGTTCTTGATCCAAATGTGGAATACGTACAGAGATATCCTGGGGACTGCCAAATAGCTTAATTTCAGCTTTACTAAAATCAAAAGATTGCCCTTCAATATTTACATTACTCATTGCAGATCTAAATTCATTTACATCAACAGGTTCTTCAAAGTGGACAGCTATAAGAGTCCCACCTTTAAAATCAATACTTAATAAGGGACCGCCAGCTAAAATTAGCGATATAATACCTAAAATAATTACTGCTCCCGATAAAAAAGCACCCAATTTATATTGAGACATAAATTGAATATTTGTGTCTTTAATTATTCTCATATGCTTAGTTTTTTTAAACCTTTTCGATCAGCAAACGAATTAAAAATAGTACGAGTGACAAAGATTGCTGTAAACATTGAAATTATAATTCCCCAGAATAAAACTGTGGCAAAACCTCTTATAGGACCTGTACCAAATTGATAAAGAACCAGAGCTGCAACTAGCGTAGTGACATTTGCATCTATAATGGTTGTTAGTGCACGATTATAACCGCCATCTATTGCTGATCGAACGGATTTTCCTTTTCGAAGTTCTTCTCGAATTCTTTCAAAAATGATAACATTAGCATCAATTGACATACCAACCGTTAATATTAAAGCGGCAATTCCTGGAAGGGTAAGTGTTGCTCCTAGTGAAGCTAAAACTGATAATACAAGTAATATGTTCCAGATTAATGCAAAATTAGCGATTGAGCCTGACAACTTATAATAAATGAACATAAAAACGATGATTAAGCCTAAACCAAGCAACACAGAGTTTGTACCTCTTTTAACGGAGTCTGCACCAAGTGATGGTCCAACAATTCTTTCTTCTATAATATTAACAGGTGCAGGTAAGGCCCCTGCTCTAAGTACTATGGCAATATCTTTTGCTTCATCCATGCCTGCAAATCCTTCGATCATGGTACCGCCGTCACTTATTTTTGTACGAATCGATGGAGCCATATGAACTTTTTTATCTAAAACAATTGCAATTCGTCTGCCAATATTTGCCCCAGTTATTCTTGACCAAGTTCTAGCACCTTCACTATTCATATCTAATAATACTATTGATTGACCAACAGCGCTAGTTCCTTGACCTCCAATCGTTGCATTTGCTTCTTCAATTACACCTCCAGTTAAATCTGCATCTTTTTCTAAATAATACATATTAACTAGTTTTTCATCTATACCATCATTAGTAGAAAAACTTTCAGCAGATGGAGCAAAAAGAAATTGACCATTTCCTAAAGCAAGTTTATCAAGGATTTCTTGTCTATTAATAATTTTTTTAACAGCATAGAGGTTTTTCTCAGGCACCGCAATATCATTACCAAGAGCTCTTAATAAAGAAGAGAAAGGACGTTCTTGAAATATATTTTGATCTACTACAACNGAAGTGTCNCTTGTATCTTTTGATNTTTCTGCATCATCACCAAAAAGTTCACTAATTGATACTGTTTTATCATCACTAACACCAAGTTCATCGCTATCTGCACTTTCATAATCCTCATTAATTGTAGCAACTAGGGATTCCAATTGTTCATTATCTTGTACAAGATTATCGATCTGTGATAAGATATCATTCGTGACCTCAGGAGACTTTACTAGACAAAATTCTAATTGAGCTGTACTCTGTAACAGAGATCGGGCACGATCAGAATCTTGTATACCAGCTAATTCAACAATTATTCTTCTATTTCCTTGTTTTTGAATAGTTGGTTCAGAAACCCCAAACTGGTCTACACGGTTTTGTAGTATTTCTAATACGCGGTTGATTGCATCATCAGCCTGCTCATTTAGACTGGCAAGGATATCATCCGGTTTTGCACCATAGTCCACGTCATAATACCGTGGTAGTCGAAGTCCATTAGTTGAAACACTATTAGCAAATACAGTGAAAAAATCTTGTTGAGTATTTTCTGTCAGACTTTTTCTGACATCAGATAATGTTTTCTCAAATTTTGAATCTTTATTAATTGCCAGAGTTGAAACAAGAGTAGGAAGATCAACCTCAAGAACTATGTATATACCGCCCTTAAGATCTAAACCTTGCTTTATGATATCATTCTCTAAGCTTTCAAGCGTACCCATTTCACGCATTTCTTCTATATCACTAGGAGAAAGCATTTGATACTTAACTGACGGCCATAGAGTCATAAGCGCCCATGCCAGGACTAATCCAATTACTATATATCTAGGTGTAAGGTTTTTAGACATAATTATTTCACTTCATTACTAATAAAAAAGCCTGCGAATATAATGAGCATAATATTGACNTGCCAAATTTTATTTATTCAATATTATTTTATAATATTTAGTTCTTGACCCACTTGAGTGAATATTGATATCGCTTTTGTGAGTTGTTGCATATCCATTTCTGCAGATATTTGCACNCGAATTCTTGCTTGACCTTTTGGAACAACNGGATAAAAAAAGCCAACTACATAAATCCCTTTTTTTATTAACATTTCAGCCATTTTCTGGGCTAAAACTGCATCATGAATCATTACAGGAATGATTGGATGGGTGCCAACTTTAATTTCAAAACCAGCTTTGGTCATCTCATCTCTAAAAAAATTAGTATTATTTTCTAATCTATCTCGAAGNACTGTAGATGAAGAAAGTATTTCAAACGCTTTTANTCCTGCAGCAACTATTGATGGAGCTAGTGTATTAGAAAAAAGATATGGACGTGATCTTTGTCTTAATAGATCAATAATTTCTTGTTTCCCTGTAGTAAATCCTCCTGATGCTCCTCCTAATGCTTTACCTAGAGTGGATGTCCAAATATCCACTTTATCCATTACTCCACCAAACTCAGCAGACCCACGACCAGTNTTTCCGATGAATCCTGTAGCATGTGAATCATCAACCATAACCATGGCATTATACTGCTGAGCTAATTCTGCAATTTTATCTATTTTTGCTATATGTCCATCCATGGAGAAAACACCATCTGTTGCTATCATAACATTACGATATTCATTCCTTTCACTTAGCTTTAATTCAAGGTCATTCATATCTCTATTTTTAAATCGATATCGTTTTGCTTTACTAAGNCGTATACCATCAATTATCGATGCATGGTTTAACTCATCAGAAATAATTGCATCATCTGAGCCCAATAATGTNTCAAATAGCCCACCGTTTGCATCAAAACATGATGTGTAAAGAATCGTATCATCGGAACCAAAAAATTTAGATATTTTTCTTTCTAATTTTTTATGGATATCCTGTGTTCCGCAGATGAATCTCACAGAAGACATACCAAAACCATATTTTTCTAATGCNTCTTTNGCAGCTTCTTTTATTTCATTATTATTTGATAATCCCAGGTAATTATTAGAACAAAAATTTAATGCATCACCATGCTCCTCAGTATTAATAGTTACACCTTGCGGAGTAGTAATGGTGCGTTCATTTTTATATAATCCTTCAGCTTTTATTTTAGCTAAATCTTNTNCAAAATTATTGTTTTCTTTAATCAAGTTAGTCCCAATCAAGTATTACCTTGCCACATTTACCACTTTCAACTTTTTCAAAAGCTGATTGGAAATTGTCAGGTGTAAATTTGTGTGTTATTANTGGAGAAACATCAAGCCCACCACGGATTANTTGAGTCATTTTATACCACGATTCAAACATTTCCCTTCCATATACTCCTTTTATTTTGAGTCCTTTAAAAATTATTTCATCCCATTTGACCATCGTGTCATTTGGAAGAATGCCCAATAGCGCAATTTTCCCACCATGATACATTGTACGTATCATATCTTTTAATGCATCGGGATTTCCTGACATTTCAAGACCTATATCAAAACCATTAGAAATTTTTAATTCTTGAAAACAGTCTTCAATATTTTCTTTACTTATATTTACTACCTTATNGGCACCCATTTTACTTGCAAGATTTAATCGGTAACTATTATTATCGCTTACAACCACATTCCTTGCTCCTAGAACTTTACATATTGAAGCTGCCATACATCCAATGGGTCCTGCTCCAGTAATTAAGACATCTTCTGCAACCATTGAATAACTTAGAGCNCAATGNACTGCATTNCCTANNGGATCAAAAAATGAGGCTATATCAATNNNTATATCNTTGTGAACTGGCCAAATATTGCTCTCAGGNAGAGACAAATATTCAGCGAATGCTCCATTTCGATCAATTCCAATTCCAACAGTTTTATGACATAAATGTCTCATTCCTGCACGACAATTACGACAATANCCACATGTTATATGACCTTCTCCAGAAACTAAATCTCCTTTTTTATAATGAGTTACACCATCACCAATATTTTCTACTATTCCAATAAATTCATGCCCTATTATTATGGGAGGTTTAATATGCTCTTGAGCCCATTTGTCCCATTTATAAATATGATTGTCTGTTCCACAAATTGCAGTTTTCAAAACCTTAATCAATAAGTCATTTGTNCCAATTTCAGGTATNGGCATATCTTCAATACTTAACCCGTGTTTAGAATATTTTTTTACAATTGCTTTCATTGATACTCTAATCAGAAAATAATATTTTTTACTAATGATTTCATTCTAAAAATCTTTACTTAAACGTATAAAAGTTTAATAATATATCAAGCAACCTACTTGTTAAACCTTTATTACNAAATTAAATTACTCTTGTTTTGTTGGTATATAAATATATTCCTTAATTATAATAATGGCCAAAATAATCGCTTTAACAAATCAAAAAGGAGGAGTTGGTAAAACAACTTCTTCTGTAAATATTGCTGCAAGTCTTGCGGTTAGTGAGTTTAAAACATTAATTATTGATATGGATCCTCAAGCAAATGCTTCAACGGGAATCAGTGAAATAATTATTAATAAATCAGGATATAATATATATGATACCNTGGTAGGACAAATTCCTATTAAAGAGGTTATATCAAAAACTGAATTTAAATATTTAGATTCGGTNCTTTCAACCAATGACCTGGTTGGAGCTGAAATCGAGTTAGTGAGCGTTATAGGAAGAGAATTAGAACTAAAAAAAGCATTAAAAACTGTTAAAAAGAAATATGACTATATAATTATTGATTGCCCACCATCTCTTGGTTTATTAACATTAAATTGTTTAACTGCTGCAGATGAGTTAATCATTCCTATCCAAGCAGAGTATTATGCTTTAGAAGGTTTAGGCCAATTATTAAATACTGTTCGATTAGTCCAACAACATTTAAATAAAAAATTAAATATTGCAGGAGTTTTAATAACAATGTTTGATGCTAGATTGAATCTATCTAAACAAGTTTTAGATGAGGTTAAGAGTTATTTTGGTGATAAGTTATTTAAAACTGTAATTCATCGAAATGTACGACTTGGTGAAGCACCTAGCTATGGTAAACCAGCTTTATTATACGATGCAAATTCAGTAGGGACACAGGATTACATGAAGTTAATTGAGGAGATAATTGATAATGGCCACTAAACGTCTCGGTAAAGGGTTAGAAGCATTAATTCAAGGAACATCTAATAAACCTCCATTAGAATCTGGAGTTATGCCGATCCCTATTAATAATATTGTGACTAATCCATTACAGCCAAGAAAAGATGGGTTAGATAAAAAAAGTCTTCAAGAACTAATTGCTTCTATTAGAAAAAAAGGAGTTATTACTCCTATTACAGTCAAAAAAGATAATGACCAATTTATTTTAATTGCTGGTGAAAGAAGAGTGAGAGCTTCAAAACATGCAGGATTAAAAGAAATTCCTGGATATATAGTATCTATTTCAGATGAATCAGAATTAATGGAAATAGCATTGATTGAAAATATTCAACGAGAAAATTTAAATCCTATTGATGAAGCTGAAGGCTTTGCAGTTTTACAAAGTAAGTATAATCATTCTCAAGATAGTATAGCAAAGTCAGTTGGTAAAAAACGCGTAACAGTTTCAAACGCCTTAAGATTATTAAAGCTCCCTAGAAATATAATAAACAGTTTACGTAGTCAAACTATCTCTGCAGGGCATGGACGGGCTATCCTAATGATGAAAACAAGCAGAGGGATGAACAGATTATTTGATTTGATAGTCTCAAAGAATCTAAGTGTTCGCGCAGCCGAAGCAATTGCAAAAGGAAAATCAACTAAAAAGGTAAGTGTTACTTCTAAAAAAATAAGGAAGTCAAGTTCCCCTTTAAAAATGATAGAGGACGAATTGATTACAATATTAGGTACTAAGGTAGAAATTCATCATTCAAAAAAAGGAGGAGATATTGAAATACATTTTTTCTCTGATGATGACTTTGATAGAATTTTAGATTTATTGAGATCTATTGATTAATTAATTTCATGAAACCAAATAAATATACAGTATTACTTATTCCTGATAACGAGTCAGAAGGAAAAAGTTTTTCATTCAGAAGAAGCTGGTTATTACTTAGCGTATTTACGATAATTTCTATTTTTACTATAATTTTGTTTGCTGGCTATTTATTGATTCCAAAATCAATTGAATATCAAAAAATGAAAGAAGATTATAATACGCTTGCGGCTGAAAGATTAAAGGTAATGGAACTGTCCCATGATTTACAACGCCTGCAACAAATGGATGAGCTTTTAAGAAAAAATCTTGGATCTGATAATGATTTATATTCTTTTACGGATGATTTAGATAGTATCAGTGGAGTTTCATCAATAAATAATAGAAGTAGTGAGTATTCAACAAATCAAATTAGTAATATCCCTACAAAGGCACCAATTGATGGTTATATAACTCAGAGAATGATTATTCGGCCTCATATATGGAAAAGTAATCATTATGGCATTGATATTTCTGTAAAAGAAGGTGATCCAGTTGTTGCATCAGCATCAGGAGTAGTCATCTTTTCTGGCTGGTCAACTGACTTAGGAAATATGTTAATTATCTATCATGGAAACGATTATTTTACATTTTATGGTCATAATCAAGTTAATCTTGTAGAAAAACGTGATATTGTAAAGCGCGGTGATGTGATTTCACTTGCAGGAAATACTGGTATTTCTTCTGGTCCACACTTACATTTTGAAGTTTGGGAGGGATCGAATCCTTTGGATCCTCTGGAATTCTTCCCTGAGTACAATGAGAAAAATTTAAGTGTAGAGTAAAATGGCTAAAATAGATTTTAAAAATGTTCAAACAATGATTGGAAATGGAGCAGTAGTAAACGGCCCAATCTCCTTAAAAGGTGGAATCATTATTTATGGTACTGTATATGGAGATATACAAACAGATGGGCCTTTACGGATTACTATTTCTGGTAAAGTCTTTGGCAATGTTCAAGCAAGTGATGCTCATATTGGCGGTAGCTTAAAAGGAGATATTTCTGTGTCTAATAAAATTGTTTTGGGCAGAAAATCTGAAATAATTGGTGATTTATTATACTCAAGTCTAATAATTGAAGATGGTGCTCAATTTCAAGGTTCATGTAGTGTTATTGGTAATAAAGAGAATACTATTGATTCATCTCTAAAGGAACCAAAGCCTAGATTTACCATGGCTTCACCCGCCGATCCAAATGCCTAAATCAAAGGGAAGCTCTAGTAAGAATTATTTCTATTATATTCAGAGATTTTTAGCACAATCAGCCCCAGCTGCATCCGCTTCATATACATTAATAGGTGGAGTGACTTTGTTTTGTATTTTTGGATATTATCTTGATTCTCGTTATGATACTTTGCCATGGTTTACATTATTTGGGCTTATTATTGGATTGGTAATAGGCTTTTATGAATTAGCAAAAACTTTGTGGCCTAAATAAATGATGAGGTTAATTATATATATCACCATGATTTGCTTTGGAACATGGGGGTTATTAAGCTCTTTTTTTCCTGCTATAAGTAGAGAGATATTTTTAGGGATGATTTTCCCCTGGATTATTTTTTTATTTTCTGTTTCACTCACTCATTTTTTTCATAATAAAGGTTCATTAAACCTAACAAAATATTTTAGTTTTGCTATGATAACAAAAATGATTCTTTATGGAATAATAATAATCACTATTTTTAGTTTTATGTCTTTTAATCCGATACCATTTATTATTAGCTTCACAAGCTATTTTTTAATGCTTCATTTAACAGAAGCTTATGTTTTAAAATCATTTATAAATAACAGTTGATTATATTTTAAGATTATATGTTAGGTAGCTCTGGTGACCATGAAGCGGTAAGTGTGATGGAACGAGTTGGTGATAATATTATTCACCATGTTTCCAACTCAGATATAGAACATCCTATCTTGCACTTGCCTCATCTATATAATATAGATATGTCTGTAACAAAACATGTGCTTATGTTATGGATTGTAGCTGTTTCTGTTGGTTTATTTGTGATCATTCCTGTTCAAAAATTCGTTAAGCAAAATAAATTAATTCCATCTGGTCTCATGAATTTTATTGAAATTATTGTAACCTTTGTTCGTGATACTATTGTAAAACCAAATGTTGGTTCTAAATGGGTTAATAACTGGGCTCCACTTATACTGACATTCTTATTTTTTATTTTCTTCGCCAATGCAATTGGCATGATACCTATCTTTGACCTGCTTGGGGTTATCAATAGATTTATTTTACATGTACCATATAGTGATAATCATAATTTTATTAATGGATTACTGCATGGAGGGCCAACTGCTACAGGTAATTTTAATGTAACCGCAGCTTTAGCATTTATCACTTTCTCTTCTATAATTATTGCTGGAGTTCGCGCACATGGATTTGTACAACATTGGAAAAATCTTGTTCCTCAGGGTCTTCCAGCTTTTGTATATGTGATTCTTATCCCTATTGAAATAATAGGTATGTTTGTGAAGCCTTTTGCTCTAACTATGCGATTGGCTGCTAATATGACAGGAGGCCATATTGCGCTATTAGCAATCTTATCATTTATGGCTATTTTTGCAGATATGTTTCACAGTGTTTTAGCGGGTATTGGTGTTGCCATTATTTCTGTTCCT
>NZXJ01000059.1 GCA_002701945.1 Fidelibacterota bacterium | reverse complement strand
CGGCAAAATATCGGCAATGGCGTTGTGTGTTGATTATTCATGGTAAGGGGCATTTCTCAAAAGAGTCCAAGCCTATATTAAAGAACATGGTTTATCATTTTTTAATGGAAAATCCTGACGTTTTAGCCTATCATAGCGCAAAACCTAAACACGGCGGTGCGGGTGCGGTTTATGTGATGCTGAAATCCAACAGGGGGTAAATAGTGACTAAAAATCAAACCATTATCATTCTATTATAATGAAGTAAGTAAGAAAACTACTTATACAACTAGAGATCTTTATCTAGTCGAAAGAAATATTCCACCTTATACATTAAAATTATCTGTATCAAAATCTTGTGATGGAAATTTACTTGATTGTGACCCTGATTATTATGATTTGACATTTTTTTCTTCATCATACCCAGGATTTACTAATCATTTAAGTTTTATTGCCGATCGTGACACGATATTTTTAGGCACAACAAAACGTATTGGCTCTGATTTTGATATGTCAGAGGTTAATATGGCAACTTCAATGCTTGGCGATGGAGAATTATTAGATCTTATATCGATTAGATCAGACGCATTTAGAAAAATCGCTACAGCAAATAGGCTTCGAGGTTATCTGGGATCACAACATTTTGAAATAACTTATAAAAGGCGTAGCGCATGGCGATTATTGTTTCAATATGATATGTTGGAAACAATCAAGGAAAATTAAATTGATTAACATATTTTTTAGATGTTTACCTTTCTTTCTTTCTATAACGGCCTTGTTATTTGCGAACGATCAATTACAAAAAAAGGCAGAGAATATTCTTAGCCAACTTAGCATAGAAGAAAAAATCAGTTTGTTATCAGGCAAAGGGGTTTATCACACTCAAAACATTGATCGATTAGGTCTTTCACAATTAGAGTTATGGGATGGTCCTAATGGAGTACGAAGCAATAGCAACGAACCAGCCACAGCTTTTCCTGTAGGAATATCTATGGGGGCAACATGGAATGTTGAACTAATTAAAGAATTAGGAATAGCGCTTGGGAAAGAGAGCAGAGCGTTTGGTGTGGAGGTATTACTTGGACCAACAATGAATATCATTAGAACGCCATTAAACGGGAGAACATTTGAGACATTTTCTGAAGATCCATATTTTAATGGCGAAATTGCCTCTGCATATATTAACGGCTTACAGAGTGAACATGTTGGAGCAAGCGTTAAGCATTATATTGCAAATAACCAGGAAATAAATCGCATGAGTGTTAGTGCAAATATTTCTGAAAGAGCGCTAAGAGAAATCTACCTGCCAGCGTTTGAAAAAGTAGTAACCAAATCCCAGCCTTATACATTTATGGCAGCGTACAATAGAATAAACGGCATACACGCAACAGAACATAAATATATAATGAATGACATTCTTAGAAAGGAATTTGGCTATCAAGGCGTTCTTCTTTCAGATTGGGGAGGTGTGAAAAGTACAACCCCATCTTTAAAAGCCTCTCTTGATCTTGAAATGCCGGGCCCCGGTAAATATTATGAGAAGCCATTAAGAAAAGCTCTTAAGAAAGGGTTAGTTACTGAAAAAGAAATTGATGAAGCTTCACTTAGAATGATAAAATTAATTTTAAAAACTAGTCTGGGGAAAAATTATGAAAAATCTAATGTTATGGATGAAAATAAGAGGATTGCAAATAAAGTGGCAGAAGAATCAATCGTTTTATTAAAAAATGAAAATAATACACTTCCATTAAATCTAAATAATATACAATCAATCGCTGTAATTGGCCCAAATGCTAATCGATCAGTAATTCAAGGAGGAGGAAGCGCCAGAGTTACACCAGCTTATTCCATTACACCGCTAAAAGGAATTATAGAAAAAGCTGCAGAGCATAACATTGAAGTTTATTATGAAAAAGGAGTAGAAAACCACCCTACGGTTCCCCTAATGGAGAAAATTTCTTTAAGAGAAAAAACAGGTTCAAAGGAAAAAGGTCTTAAAGCCGAATACTACCGTTCCTATAATTTTAGTGGAAATCCTTATAAAACAGAAATTGATGAAGAGTTGCGTATTTTTGGAATTTTAGATCAGGATGTATTTGGTTCTGTATTATGGACAGGAGAATTTATAGCCCATAAAGATGGACAATATCGTTTCAGCGCTAACCCAGGCTTGGGGAAAGCTAAAGTATTTATTGATGGTAAAAAAATCTCCTTAAATGAAAAAGGGGCTCCAGTATTTGGAGGTCTTTTACCTTCAGCAAAAATTGGCAATATTTTTTTAAAAGCCGGAAGTCATCCAATACGAATTGAATATTCAGCAAAACCAAATTTTTTGCTTTCGTTTATTTTAAAAATAGTAATGCCAGCTATGTCTGATATGCTGAACAAATTTAGATTTCTTGAAATAGGTTGCAGACTTCCAGAGCCTGATATGTCAAAGGCAGTTGCTTTAGCTAGAAAAACTGATGCTGTAATTGTTGTTGTTGGTTCATCGGATAATTATGAAACAGAAGGAGAAGATAGACCTTCAATGAAACTAACTGGAAAACAAGATAAGCTTATTGAATCAATATTAAATGTTAATGATAATACTATAGTTGTAATGAATACAGGTTCTCCAATTGAAATGCCATGGGTTTCAAGTTGTCCGGCGATTTTACAAGTATGGTTGCCTGGCCAAGAAGGTGGAAATGCAATTTCAAATATATTATTTGGTAATGTAAATCCTTCTGGGAAGCTACCTGTAACTTTCCCAATCAAACTTGCAGATAACCCATCTCATAATTACTACCCTGGGGATGATGAAGTGGCATATACTGAGGGTATTTATGTAGGATATCGATATTATGACACTAAAAACGTTACCCCTTTATTCCCATTTGGCCATGGTTTATCATATACAAAATTTGAATATGTAAATCTTGAATGCCCAAAAGAGATGAGCTCTCTTGATATTGTTGAAATAAATTTCACAGTGAAAAATACTGGTGAAATAAAAGGGCAAGAAGTTGTTCAGTGTTATGTAAGGGACTTAGATTCAAGTTTAGATAGACCCCTTAAAGAGTTAAAGGCTTTTTATAAAGTAAGTCTCTTACCTGGAGAATCATCAACTATTGATATATCCTTGGACGCCTCGTCTTTTTCTTTTTTTGATGATAGAATAAATAAATGGACAATAGAACCAGGAAAATTTGAAATTATGATTGGAAGTTCATCAAAGGATATACGCTTAAAACAAATTATAAATTTTAATAATTAATTTTTCATGTTATTAACTACGCTTTTTTTATATACATCATTACTTATTTCTGAAGAAAAGGGACTAATAAAAGAAGGTGTATTGAATGATATGGCTTTCCAGCAAGTCTGGAGCCATTTAGAGAATAAAGATATATCAAAAGAATATGTTTTAAACGCCTTTCAAAATACTGCAATAAAAACACATTCTAAGATTATTGATTCCTTTAATAACCCTTATGAAAAGAAAGGGTGGGAACAGTACAGAAAAATATTTATTACTGAAAAAAGAATCAAAGGCGGGGTCAGTTTTTATTTTAATAATAAGAAATTAATTGAACAGGTTTCAGATAGTCTGAATGTAGATAAGTATTTATTAGTAAGCCTTGTTGGCGTTGAAAGTAATTACGGTAAACATTATGGGCAATATTCTGTATTTAACGCCTTGTATACATTAATCCACCAACTCCCAAGAAAGAAAAAATGGGCGGCAAAGGAATTATCTGAATTTATAATGTTATGTTATGGCAATAACCTAGACCCACATTCAATAAAAGGGTCTTATGCGGGTGCTTTTGGTTTTGGTCAATTTATTCCATCGAGTTTTAATTACTATGCAATTGATTTTGATGGAGATAACGTTCGCCATCATGATAAGTGGCCAGATGTTTTGGGGAGTGTAGCAAACTATCTATTAAAAAATGGATATAAGCCTGGTGAAAATGATTATAGTAAAAGCTCAAACGCTTGGAAATCAGTTTTTGCTTATAATAGGTCAAATAATTATGTTGGTGTTATTATGGAATTAAGACAAGAAATAAAAAATGGTGTAATTAATAACTAATTATAGCTCTAGAATTAATTCCATCTCTTCCGTATTACGAATTATTTTTACTATAATTTTATCCCCATTTTTTAAATCAGCTAGTCTTGCCATATAATCATAAATATTTCTTACCTTTTTACGATTTATTTCAATAATAACATCACCTTTTTTCATCCCAGCTTTATCAGCAGGCCCACCTTTTCTTGATATACCGTCAATTTCCATGCCGACTTTTTGGCTTCCATAAGATGGTATTACGCCGAATGTAACATTAAAAGAAGGGGATTCATTATTAGGGCTCTTATCTATGATTTCGGTAAATAAAAGTTTTTGTTCAATATTTGATAGTTGAATAATTAAATCATACAAAAAATTCAGAATATCTTTTTCTCCTTGGTAATCAATTTTATCCCAGTCATCAGTAGGCTTATGATAATCTTGATGAGCTCCAGTAAAGAAAAATAAGGCAGGGATATTTTCTTTGTAAAAACTAGCATGGTCACTTCGACCAAAATCCATTCCGCTCATATTCTTTTCAATTTTTAAAGAGTGTTTATTTTGTACNTTTTCAACTATATCCGAGAGATCCTTTGCACTCCCTGCTCCTCCTACTGTAACAGCTTTTTCATCTAATCTTCCAATCATATCCATATTTATCATTAAAGTTGTTTGTTCAAGATTTTTAGTTGGGTTTTGTGTATAAAACTTTGAACCCAATAGCCCTTTTTCTTCAGCGTCAAAACATATAGTGATTATACTTCTCCCTAATGANCTCTTATTCATCATTAATTTATGACTCAATTCAAGAACCCCGGCAGTGCCAGAAGCATTATCATCTGCGCCATTATGTATTTGCAGAGAATCAGGGTTTAGAGAACCAGACCTGTGCCCACCATAGCCCAAGTGATCATAATGCGCACCAATAACAATGTATTCATTTTTTAATATTGGATCTGAGCCCTCAATAAACCCAATAATATTAGTAGCGGTTTCTTTTTCAAATTTTAAGTTTACACTNGCAGAAACCCTACGTTCTAATTCAAAAGAAATAGAAGATAACTTTTTATCTATAATTGAACGTAAATCAGAAATTTTTCTTTCATTGTTTTTTAAAATATCATTAGCTATTTCATGTGTTATTTGAATTATTGGCAACCCAGCTGATGACGCGCTCTGCCTATACACTAATGGTTGTAGTTTATTTTCCTTTTCTGTTCTTTCTAATAACAGTATACCTCCAGCTCCATGATCGCGTGCTGTAATAACTTTATTATACAATTTTTTATGATAACCGTAAGGAGAATGCGGGCTGTTCCCATCAGGGCCATTCAAAAACATTAACACCCATTTTTTATTCACATTAACATTTATATAATCATTCCATGATAGACTATCATCAATGTCAAACCCATATCCTACAAACACTACGCTCTCATCAATGTTTCCATTCCCAGACCAACCTAATGGAATGAAATCTTCTTTTACTTTATAACGTGATTTCGAATTACGTATTCGTAAAATATTTCTAGACCCAAGAGAAACATTGTTTATAAAAGAGAAAGGCTGTTCATATTTTTTTGTTCCTGCAGGTAGAACCCCCTGGGCTTCCCAGTGTTTCGTTATATACTTAATTGCTTTTTTGGAGCCTTGAGAGCCTGGAGATCGACCTTCTAATTTATCTGATGATAAATATTTAATGTGTTCAAGAATTTCAAAGGTGAGAATTTCTGCAGAACCAGGATCAATCTTATCTTTGTTTGACCTGTTCATAACAACAAGGCCGCCTACTATAATTGCTAGAGTAATTATAGTTTTATATAAGAGATCTTTCATTGTTTAATTTACAATTTATATAATTAAATACTGATCTCAATACTTATTAGATTCTATCCGCTCAAGGTAAAAAATATATAGAGATTATTACAGCATTTAATGCCTAAAAAACAAAATAATGGAATAGAAATTAATGTTCTTACGGAATATATATCTGAGCGTTCTAACCCATTAAAAAAAAGATATTTTTTTGCATACCATATTACGATACAGAATAAAAGTAATTCCCCAGCAAAATTATTAAGTAGATACTGGCACATAACAGATGCTGAGGGGAACACAGAGGAAGTCCGGGGGCCAGGCGTTGTAGGGCATCAGCCGCGCTTGGAGGAAGGGGAGTCTTTTGAATACACAAGTTTTTGCCCATTAACAACTGAGTTTGGAGTGATGCATGGACTGTTTAATATGATAAGGGATAATGGTCAAAAATTTGATGCAATAATAAAACCATTTAAATTGGCAGTTCCATTTTCAATTAATTAATTCCATGATACCTAATAAAACGAAAATACTTGCAACGATTGGACCATCATGCTCTGACAAAGACACATTACAACAAATGGTTGATTTGGGTGTAAATGCATTTAGAATTAATATGTCCCATGGTTCTCTAGATGAAAAAAAATCTCTTTTCAAAGAAATCAAGAAACTGAGTTCAAACGGTCTTTATTATCCGACCATCCTTGCGGACTTAGCTGGACCAAAGATCCGCATTAAAAATGTAAAAGATGGATTAGCGTTAAAAGAGAATGACAAAATTATAATTTCTAATAGTAAAGATTTTGATGATGATAAAATTACCATTTCTTCAGGGTTTACATTTGGAGAAATTTCTAAAGGAGCAAAAATATTAATTAATGATGGTCGTATTCAGTTAGAAGTAATAAAAAAGATTAACCCTAATTCAATTCAAGTTAAAACCTTAATTGGCGGGGATGTTGAAAATGGTAAGGGCGTTAATTTCCCAGGGATTGGCATTGACATGCCACCTTTGACCGATCAAGATTGTATGGATTTATCATTAGCAATAGATGAAGGAGCAGATTGGATAGCGCTGTCTTTTGTCCGTTCGGCTAAGGATAAAGCAGCTGTAGACTTGATATTAAAAGATAAAAAAGTATCTATTCCAGTTATTGCAAAAATTGAAAAATGGGAAGCGCTAGAACAGCTTGACAAAATTATAGATACATTTGATGGTGTGATGGTGGCTCGTGGAGACCTGGGGGTAGAGATACCACAAGAGCAGGTGCCTTTAATTCAGAAAAAAATTATTTCTATGGCAAACAAATCAGGTAAGCCAGTAATAATTGCCACCCAGCTTTTGGAGACGATGATTGAATCTCCAACTCCAACGCGAGCAGAAATAAGTGATATTGCTAATGCAATTTTTGATGGGACGGATGCATTATTAGTAACAGGGGAAACTGCCATAGGGAAATTCCCTCAAAAAGTAATTGAAGTATTAAAAAGAGTCATCATTGAGACAGAAAACACAATTGACTTCAATAATATACTTCAACCTATAGGCCATGAGCACCACACAGCTGATGCAATAAGTCACGCAACATGTCAAATTGCAAATGACATGAATATTGGAGTTATTTTATCTTTAACCCATAGTGGAAGTACGGCTAGAATGATTGCAAGGTATAAGCCTTCCGCTGACATCATTGCTTTAACTCCTGTAGAAAAAACATATCGTCAATTATCGATCATTTGGGGTGTAACCCCCAATAAGATTAAAGAATATTCAAACTCAGATGATATCCCAACCGTGTCAGCTAAATTTATAAATGATAATAATATATTAATTAGTGGAGACAGATATGTTGTCACTGGTGGTGTTCCGNTAGGCATAGCAGGAACAACTAATTATTTATTTGTTCAAAAAGCAAAATAATAGAAAAGGAATTTTTTTATGAAATATGTTTATTTCTTTGGTGATGGAAAAGCAGATGGAAAAGCGGATGATAAAAATATGTTAGGAGGAAAAGGAGCCAATCTTGCTGAGATGACCAGCCTTAAGATACCAGTCCCCCCTGGATTTACGTTAACAACTAATTTATGTATGGATTATTTAAATGACGGCGTATACCCTGATGAATTAGAAAATGAAGTNCAAAATGCAATTGAAAAAGTAGAATCAATTATGGATCAGAAATTTGGAGATCCAGAAAATCCTCTTTTAGTTTCTATAAGGTCAGGAGCAAGACAATCAATGCCCGGGATGATGGAAACTGTTTTAAATGTAGGTTTAACTGATAAAACTATTCCTGGTCTAATTAAAAAAACTGACAACCCAAGATTTGTTTATGATGCATACCGTCGTTTGATCACTATGTATTCTGATGTTGTTATGGAAAAGTCTGAAGGAGTTGATCCCGAACCTGGGCAGGGCATACGAGAACAGCTAGAGGAAATTATGGATCATATGAAAAGGGAGCGGGGTGTTATAGATGATACTGAATTATCTGCTGATGATTTAAAAGAGTTGTGCAGCCAGTTTAAAAAGAAGGTTAATGAAACTCTTGGAAGTGAATTTCCTGATGACCCCTCTTTACAACTTTGGGGTGGAATATCAGCTGTGTTTAAATCTTGGTCTGGAAAGCGCGCTGTTAACTATAGAAGAATAGAGAACATTCCAAATGAATGGGGCACCGCAGTTAATGTTCAAACAATGGTGTTTGGAAATATGGGCGAAAATTCAGCGACAGGAGTTGCTTTTACTAGAAACCCTGCAACAGGTGAAAACGTTTTTTATGGTGAATGGCTAATCAACGCGCAAGGAGAAGATGTTGTTGCTGGTATACGGACACCTTATCCTTTAAATAGTAGCACTAAAACCGCAGAGACAAATGAATTACCAGGACTTGATCAATCAATGCCGGAAGTATATAACCAATTAGATTCTATAAGATTAAAATTAGAAAACCATTATCGTGATATGCAGGACATTGAATTTACTATACAGAATGGAAAACTGTGGATGCTTCAAACTCGAGTTGGCAAACGAAATGGCGGTGCGGCAATTCGAATAGCATGTGAAATGCAATCTGAAAACCTAATTTCAAGCGACGAGGCAATTTTGCGAGTATCACCTGATCAACTTGATGAAATTATGCATTCAATGGTGGACCCCTCATCCGAAAAAGAAGCAGAATTATTAGCAAAAGGTCTACCGGCGGGCCCAGGCGGAGGAGTTGGCCAGGTTGTGTTTTCAGCAGATACTGCTGAAGAATGGGCTAAGAAAGGGCTTGATGTTATTTTAGTAAGAAACGAAACTTCGCCTGAGGATGTGCATGGGATGCATGCGGCAAAAGCAATCTTAACTGCTAAGGGAGGCATGACATCACATGCTGCGCTAGTAGCTAGGGGATGGGGGAAGTGCTGTATCGTTGGTTGCTCCATTCTACAAATAAACTATACTGATAACCAAATGCTGATAAATGATGAAATAATAAAAGAAGGCGATTGGCTAACCTTAAACGGATCAACAGGTAAAGTGTATAAGGGGCAATTAAGCCTTATTGAACCTGATCTGAGTTCCAACAAGTATTATGGAATATTAATGGAAATGACTAATAGCGTAAAAAGACTAGGTATTAGAGCAAATGCTGAAAGCCCTAATGATGCTAAACAAGCTCGCGAGTTTGGAGCAAAAGGTATTGGCCTGTGCCGAACGGAACATATGTTTTTTGATCCAGAAAGAATTCTTGCTGTTCGGGAAATGATTATAGCAACAGAAGTTTCAAANCGGCGTGAAGCAATTATGAAATTACTACCATTCCAAAGAGAAGACTTTAAAGGAATTTTAGAAGCAATGTCTCCTTACCCTGTNACCATACGATTGCTAGACCCTCCACTTCATGAGTTTATGACATTAAATGATGAACAAAAAAATGAATTAGCAAAGGAATTAAGNATCTCTTTGGATGCNCTGGAAAANAGAATTAGAGGTCTTGAAGAATTAAATCCAATGTTAGGGCATAGAGGNTGNCGNTTAGGAATTGCATACCCAGAAATAACTGAAATGCAATCACGAGCAATATTTGAAGCAACAGCAGAATTAATAAAAGAGAATGTNGANGTTGCNCCNGAAGTNATGATCCCANTAGTNGGNACNTATAAAGAATATGANCATCANGAAGCGCTTGTTCGAAAAATAGCAGAAGAAGTGAGGTCAGAATCTGGAGAAAATTTTTCATANTTNGTTGGAACNATGATTGAGCTTCCAAGAGCTGCTCTTACAGCAAATGAAATAGCAGATAAAGCTGAGTTTTTTAGTTTTGGCACAAATGATTTGACGCAAACAACTTATGGTTTTAGTCGTGACGATATAGGCGGCTTCTTACCTGAATACCTTGAAAGAGGAATTTTAGAGCATGATCCATTTCAAAGCCTAGATCAAACTGGAGTTGGACAGCTTGTACAAATGGGCGTAGAAAAAGGTAGAGAAGTGCGAAGTGATTTAAAAATAGGTATATGTGGAGAACATGGAGGAGATCCTGAAAGTATTAGTTTTTGTAATCGCATTGGCTTAGACTATGTTAGTTGTTCACCTTTTCGTGTTCCAATTGCTAGACTTTCTGCAGCGCAAGCAGAGCTAAAATAAAAGAAAAAAGACATGACAATGGGAAGGATTGCAAATGTCAAAAAAGTTAGAAATTGTATACATCATCTTAATTTTATGTATATCAATAGATGCAAAAAATTCCCAAGATTATGAATTTGTCCCCAATGAATTCATAATCAAATTATCACCAGAAACAAAAATTATTTTACCTAACTCTTTAT
>NZXJ01000092.1 GCA_002701945.1 Fidelibacterota bacterium | reverse complement strand
AATGATACTGAAGACGATGGAGAGGGTGTTGGACATTTGGGGGTTATCGATAATTTTGATGATGATGATGACTATATCAATGATTATATTGGTGGAGTTTTAGAAGATGACGAATATAAGACAGATGCCTATTTCGAAATTTACGACGAGGACAATAATCTAGTAGATAGCGGTAATCCAAACTATTATGGCATGATTTTTGTCTCTTCTAATTTGACCGAAGGATGGTATTACCAATATGTTTACTACGAAGAGGATGATACCCAGCTTCAGAACGGACCTTTCTACTCATATGGCAATTCATCAGATTTCACAGTAATTAATGTGGATAATGCAGTAGTTGATGACGATGAGTATGCAGTCTATGATGATGTAGGATTTATTGCTCACCAAGGCATGATCGACGACGACCCAGTCGCAGACGTAGAAATTGAAATCTTTAAGCATAATGAAACCTCAGATGATTGGGAATACCACGCTAGTTTGGTAACTAATGAGTCAGGAGAGGCTTGGCTCTATAATGAGACATGCGGTGAGTACGAATGGACTTCAAGCCCACCAGATAATGGACCTGAAGATAAGGGATACTACGAAGTCTGGGTAGGATGTGACGATACTAGCGGTGGCGGAGGCGATGAAGATCATGATGAGCAGTTTAGTTATTGGGATTATTATGGTACATATAACGAGAATGATGAGCACCAATGGAACCAACTAATTATCGCATATGATCCTGATACAGATTGTGACTGTGAAATGGATGTCTATGTCGAAGCTATTATCAGGGACGAAAATGGAGATTACATTGATTATTCAGGCGAAAATCATACTATATACCATGATGATGCAGATTGGTTTGAGATTGGATTTGCTGTAGAAGAACCAGGAATATATTGGTTCACTGTAGATCTATATGATGATAATTGGACTCACGAAGACCAATTCAATTTTTCATTGATTATGTCCGATGAATGGTTTATCGATCAATTCAGTCAGGACGGTGACAGTGTTCGCATTAATCTGGATCCACAAACAAATTATGATGGAGAAATCGAAACTGAATATTACTTCGATGTTCTTCGTCTTAATGAGAGCAATGATGTTTGGGAATACATAGTTGGAGATTCTACAGACGCACCAATCACCTCATCAGACAATGAGGACATTAATTTTGAATGGACAGCTGAAGAAGAAGGAACTTATCGTTTTACGGTTTACATGTATGATGAATATTGGAACATGGAAAACATGGTACAGTTTGAAACTGAAATTGTTATGAATAATGCTCCAGTAATCCACGGTATCAATACACAACAAGTTTTCGAGGGTCAAATGTTCACTTTCGAAGTGGATGTAACTGATAAAGACGGCGATAATCTTGAATTTAAGTGGGATATGGGCGATGGTACTCTTGGTGGAGGTCCATGGGGCTTACATGATGAGAGCATAATGTATGTTTATCCAGATGACGGAGAATACGTCATATCAGTTCATGTATCTGATGGAAATGGTGGACGAGCTGAAGAGACTTTCACTATTTTGGTTATCAATGTAGATCCAACTTTACAAATTTCATACGATGATTTCGGTCAAGAAGGACAGACCTTATCCTTCAACACACAAGCAAGTGATGTACCTGAAGATACAGTAACTGTAACTTGGTCGTTCCCAGATGGAACTCAAGTAGAAGGAAACTTTGCACAATATCTTTTCGTTGATGATGGCGAATTTTTGATAAGAGTTACTGCAGAGGATGAGGATGGTGGCCTTACTTCAGAAAGTCTAAAGGTTACTATTGAGAATGTAGCTCCAACGTTCACAGAATTTATAATTCCAAGTCAAGCACAGGAAGGAGAAGAATTAGAATTCACATTTGATGCTACAGACCCAGGAGACGATACAATTGTCTTCAACATCAATTTTGGTGACGGTACTGCTCCAATGATTACGCAAGATGGTAATGTATCACATAAATTTGCTGAAGGCGATACCTTCACATTAGTTATTTGTGCTAAAGATGAAGATGGTGGAGAAAATTGTAGAGAACAAGTCTTCCCAGTATCAGTATTAGAACAATTAGAAGAAGATGGGGCTCTACCTGGTTTCAATTTATTATTAGCACTTTCAGTACTTGGTGTAGTTGGAATGTTAAGACGTAGAACACACTAAGTAGTTTAACGACATATGGAGTAACGGGGACATGATTCCCAGACTTCCTACTACTTGCGAAGGAGTTGACAAACTACTTGCAGGAGGAATTGAACAAGGAACCGTTTCACTTGTTTATGGAGAAGCAGGAACGGGAAAGACAAGTATGGCTTTGCAGTTATCCCGGGAAGCAATCAAATCATATCCAGATCATGTGGTCTTATTTGTTGATACAGAAGGATTATCGATAGAGCGCATGACTCAAATTTTTGGAGATTGTGACGCTTCAAAATTATTGATGATTAGACCTTCAAGTCTTAGTGATCTTCACCAAACATTAACTGGTAAATTAGAACAACATGATAAAATTTCATTAGTTGTAGTCGATACTATCAATGCTTACGTTCGTTTATCTTATATGAAAAATAAGGCGAGATCTTCTCGTCAATTCTTGGAAATGACTTCAATTCTCCAACCTCTGGCTGAAAAGGGAGACTATCCCGTTTTAATCACAGCACAAGTTTATGAAAAAGACGGAGAAATAGGTCCTTATTTTGGCAAATCATTAATGCACCTTTGTAAAACAATAATACATTTAGAAAAAACTAAAACTGCAGGATTACGGCATATTCGTTTAAAGAAACATAGGTCACTTCCTGAAGAAACAGTCGAAGATTTTGTTTTAACTAATAATGGAATAGAGTAAACTCAACTCTTTAATTCTCCCATCATTGTCTTACTCTATGTCCGATTATGACGACTTCATAGGCAGAGTAAAGGAACTAAATTTAATTGGCAGTTTGACAGGCTTAATGGGCTGGGATCAAGAGACTATGATGCCACCTAAAGGCGGTAAACTTCGCTCAGAAATGATGGCTTTTCTCTCAAAGCAAGCACATTCAAGAATTACAGATTCAGAAATGGGAAAATTGTTAGATTCATTAGAATCACAAAAATTAACAGAAGAACAAGCAGCTAATGTTCGTGAAATCCGTAGTTCATATGATAAGGCAACTAAACTCCCTGAAGAATTAGTTGAAGAAAAAGCACGTCATAAATCACAAGCATTACAAGTATGGCAAGAAGCAAGATCAGAAAATAATTTTGAAAAATTCCAACCTTATCTTGAAAAAACAGTTGAACTGACTTGTAAAACGGCAGAATATTATGGATATGAAGACAATATTTACGATGCATTATTGGATATTTACGAGCCAGGAATGACTGTGGCTCAATTAGATCCTTTGTTTGCAGGATTAAGAGAAGCTATAGTCCCCCTTGTCAAGGCAGTTGGAGAAAGTCCAAATCAACCAGATACTAGTTTTCTAGATATTGGAAAATTCACAGAAGAAAAACAGCGTCAATTTTCACTGAAAGTTGCTGAAAGCATAGGTTTTGATTTTGATGCAGGAAGAATGGATACTTCAACACACCCCTTCTGCTCAGGAGCTGGGCCAAATGATGTCCGATTTACAACACGATATGATGAGGAGTTCCCTTTTGGATGTTTGTATGGAGTAATGCATGAAACAGGTCATGGAACCTATGAACAAGGACTATTGGCAGAGCACGAAGGGACTCCAATGGGTCAAGCAGTATCATTAGGAGTTCACGAATCACAATCTAGGATGTGGGAGAATATGGTTGGTAGAAGTAATGAGTTTTGGCAATATTATATTGATGAATTCAAATCATGTTTTGATCATTTACCTTCTGATTTAACGATAGATACATTGCATAGAGCTGTCAATACAGTTCAACCATCACTTATCAGAGTCGAATCTGATGAAGCAACTTATAACCTTCACATTATGGTTAGATATGAAATTGAAAAGCAATTAGTAAATGGCAATATCAAAGTAGCTGATTTACCTGAATTTTGGAATAGTAAAATGGAAGAATATCTCGGTGTTACTCCACCTAATAATACTAAAGGAGTTTTACAGGACATCCACTGGTCAATGGGGGCTATCGGTTATTTCCCAACATATACTCTAGGAAATCTCTATGCGGCTCAGCTTTATGCAGCAGCTTTAGCAGACGATCCAACTATTCCAGAAAAGATTGCAAAGGGTGAATTCCATGTATTATTAGATTGGATGCGTAGCCATATTCATGTCCATGGATCAAAATTACTCCCTGCTGATTTGATGACTCAAGCCACAGGAAAAGAACCTAGCAGTGACGATTTTGTGAATTATTTACACTCAAAGTACACAAAAATTTACGGTCTGTAAAATGGTAGCCCCCCTCGGATTCGAACCGAGGTCTCAGGCTCCAAAGGCCTGAATGATGGACCGCTACACTAGGGGGCTTCACTTGTCCAAAGAATGCACTCTTTAGGACTGTTCCCGCGGTAAACAACAATTAATAAAGGTCTCCCAGTGTCTAAAGTAGATATGACTGCAGCCGATAGGTTCATGAAAAAAATAAGTGATTATTATGATGAATTAGGATATCCTGTTGTTTGGGAAGATGCAGGTTCTGAGAGGCAGTTGGAAATTCAATTCAAATCTGAATCAGGATACTTTGTTACAGCAACATTATTGGCTGATGGAAATGATATTATTGTTAAGGATGAGTGGGGTCGCGCTCAAAAAATAAAAGCTACTAAAGGCAACCTTGAAATGATTAAAGGTTGGTCAGAAGAACGTTAGTCCGGTAATTGACTCATACTTTTACTACCTGGCCTAGAAACTATTTCTAAATTAGTAACATTTCCATTTTCAAAATCAAAAATCCAAGGTTCACACCACCCAATTTCGGTTTTCAGAATTTGTTCAGACGTATAATTTTGTAAATGCATTACAATTGCTCTGATACTGTTTCCATGAGCTCCGATTATTATTTGTTTACCATCCAAAATATGTGGCATAATTTCCTTCTTTAGATAGGGTATCACTCTGTCAGCAGTGTCTTTCAAAGATTCACCTCCTGGAGGAGGGACATCGAAACTTCTTCTCCAAATATGAACTTGTTCAGAACCAAATTTCTTTGCAGCTTCAGCTTTGTTCTGTCCAATCAAATCACCATAATCTCTTTCATTTAACGCAAAATTCTTTACGACCGGAATATTTGTTTGTTCAATTCCTTCCAGAATTATATTCAAAGTATNTTGTGCTCTTACCAAGTCAGAAGTAAAAGCCATATCAAATTTATAATTGGCTAATAAGCCAACAGCTTGCTTTGCCTCATTTATGCCTTGTTGATTTAGATCCACATCTTTCCATCCAGTAAATCTATTCTGATCATTATAGACAGAAAGTCCGTGTCTCACCAAAACTAGTTTTCCTGCAGCCATAATTAGTTATAATCTTCTATCGCAACTTCCCCATATTTAGGTAATGGCCTAGCTTTTATTCCTAATTTCTTTTCAATTTGCTTAGCTAATTCTTTTGTTGAACCATGAACGGTGTAGACTTGTTTTGGATTACATTCTTCTACAAATTTCATTGTATCTGCAAAATCGGCATGATCACTTATAGGAAATCCAGCATCAACACCTCTCAGTGCCCATTTTGCAAATGCACACCATCCAGAGACTCGTGCAACTTTAGCGCCATTTCTTCTTAATTCTTGTACTGCAGTATCTGGTTTTTTTCCACTTGTAGCACTCGTTGAGGTAACTAGTAATCCGGGTTTATTTTTTTCATTATCATCTAAATCTTCGTATCGGTTATATTCTAGTGGAACTTTATATTTTTTATAAACATCACTCACAGATCCTACTTCATTTGATACGGCTGGTACTATTCCAGCAGTGTTAGCAGTTGCAATAACTTCTTGAGCTTTTCCGAGTGAATATGCTCCAATAATTCCTCCACCATTATCTGAAGTAGCCCCAATCCAAGCTTGTAAGTCTTCCAATACTTCATTCCGGTCAGGTAGTGTTTGATCAGGTTTTCCGTATGTTGATTCGACAATTAAGGTTTCACATTCTTGAGGTTCAGCCTTACCTGAAGTTACAGTTCCATATGGGTTGTAGTCTCCTGTGTACAGTAATCCATTGCACTCAATCATAGCTGAACCAACAACATGGCCTGCAGAGATGAATTCCAGTTCAAAATCGTTTATCTTGAATTTTTCATGATAGTCATGGGTCGTAGCTTTTGTTGAACCAGTTCTTACTTTCATTACATCGGCAGTTGGTTTTGTCATGTGTGTATTTGGTCTCAGATGATCTGAGTGGGCATGAGTCACAGCACCATCTGGTCTACTGTTTGCCGGATCTAGATAAACAGCTCTTTTTCCTTCCCTAAGACAGATTCCTTTGTGGTCGAAAATATCCAATTATCTACCACCTTTAAAACTGAAAGAGTATCGTGATGGTTCTCTCCAGCGATGGCCAGTTAAATATCCACAAATATTACATTTGAATCCGATAGCAACTCTTCCACCATATAGCGTTGCATTGTGAACTTTCTTCAATGGTGAAGTACAGACTGGGCATGGTTGCCCTGGCGATGCAAATTCACCGCGGTGATGATGATGGCCACTTTGGTCCTCCCCAGGCCGTATTCTCCTCCATCTTTTTACGATAGGATCATATCCCAAACCTTGTTTTCTAAAATCATTCTCATCAACTTCAGGGGCAGCACCAACAGATCTAGTTCTAATTCCAACTTTTACTTTTTTAGATAATATTGCAGTAATTCTCATTCTTTCTGCCGACAATCGGTAAGTTTCATCTTTTTCTTTCAATTTTTCTAAAACTTTCAGATGCATCTTAGTTTGCGTATCAATAGAACCGCGTTCTTTTAGGACCTTCAAAACGGCATCAACAATTGTCTTTTTGCTGGGTTTTCGATAGTCCATATTATCATAATGAAACCATAGGTTAAAGGCTGTTGGGAGTAATAGTAATTTTTATTATCCCATTACAACAATTGGTATACAACCGGAGGTTGATATGTCATTCGATGAATTGGATCAATTGTTTCATCTGCTAGAGAACCCAACTAGACGTAGGATTCTTCAATTATTATCTGTAGAACGACTTTATCCTCTTAAAATGCATAAACAATTGTCAAAAGAAATGGACGTTACACAACAATCAATTGTTAAACATTTGAAAATATTAGAGGAAAATGGTATTGTGGAATCAAGGGATGAACCTAGTACTAGAGGTCCAAATCGTAGAGTTTATACAGCTTCAAGAGAGATTTCACTACATATTGATGTAGGTCCTTCAACTTACAAACAGAAAGCAGAAACAGATTTCGATATCTCTAGTCTTTCAGCTCAGCATAAACATGTTTTGGATGCCATAGAAGAATCAAGGGGGATGGAATCCAAGGCACGAATGGATCTTTTATCTCGTGTTTCAGAGGATTTACGTAAGTCAGTAGATGAAGTAGAATCTGAACGACGTAGTTTGATGGCATTAATGGGTGAATTAAATAGAGAAATTACATCTACAGCTCAGAGGGCTGAGTGCGGATATCAAGAAAGAAGATTATTACATCATATTTTACACAATAAAGAATATACTATAGAGAGTGCAGCAGCAGCTCTTGGCCTTCGTGAAGCTGAAGTAAGATTAATACTTGAAAGTTTACAACATAGAGGTCTAACCAGATAAGCACGTATTCTTTAAATAGAATACTAAAATCTCTTTGTAAGTTCATATGTATAAACTAAGGAATAGTCTGATTTTGGTTTTTGCAGTTTGTATCTTTTTACCATTATCTCAGGCTGAAGATAATGTATATCGTGTAGAGGGTTTACCCGATGACTTACATTACGAAACAAGTAAAATTTATAAAATAGATTTGACAGCAAATGATTATCAGGCAATTTCTTCAGTAAATATTACGATAAGTAATGGAACACTTAGTGAGACAGAAGATTTCACTCCTGATGTTCATAATTTGATATTAGAGGGTAGTAATTCAGGATGGATGTTTTATTGGCAAGCCCCCTCAGAATCATTTGAACTAGGAGAAGGTCAAGCAGTTTTATCTATAATTTTTGAAGAAGAAGACGGGAGTGTCTGGTCCTCTTTCGATTCAGTTTTACGAGCACCAGAAATACAGGGCCATGAAGAGTCTACAGTTCCAAATTGGGCCTTATCATTAGCATGGCTTGGAGTTAGTGCTACAGTGTTACTCACAGTTTTTGGTTCAATAATTTTACGTCGTGACCGTTTGACGTAAGGTATATATGCTATCTCAGAGGTAAGAATTTAGACTTAAGGTCAGAGGATTTAATATGAAACGCAGATTTGTTAACAATGAAGAAGCCGTATCTCCCGTTATTGCAGTTATTTTGATGGTAGCTATTACCGTCGTTATGGCAGCAGTACTTTACGCTTGGGTATCTGGATGGGGATTACAACCAAAGAACTCACCAACAGGCAGTATGATGGCTAGTGAAGATGGTAGCGGTATTTGGGATGTTCAAATAATTAAAATGAATCCTCAAGCTTCTATAAATTCTGTACACTGGTACTTGATGGACATTCAGGGCCTAACAAAAGCTGATGGAGTGGTTACAGATATTTATGGCTACAAACAAGGCGAAGGTAAGTCTATAATTTACATTGATAATGATTATAATGCTAAAGTA
>NZXJ01000091.1 GCA_002701945.1 Fidelibacterota bacterium | reverse complement strand
GACTCGCACATGACCTGCATCAGGGGCTGTTCCATCATTTCTATATGCCCCTATGGCTACCCGGTCCCCAGCAGCGTTCATAGAAACTGAACGACCGGAACGGTCATTCTCAGCTTCACCATCGATGTCACTGCCTAGCTGGGTCCAACTGCTGTTACTGTACTCATAAATCCGTACATGACCTGCGGAATTGCCTGTGTCATCATTTACCGATGCCCCAATGGCTACCCGGTCCCCAGCAGCGTTCATAGATACTGACGCGCCGGAATTGTCACTTGCAGCTTCACCATCAATGTCACTACCGAGCTGTGTTTGTGCAGAAATAAATGAGATAAATAAAAAAAGTGTGAATATTATAGTGTTATACTTCATGGCTACTCCCCCTAAAAATTAAATTTACCATATGTGTGTGGGTGCCGAAAAATAACGTGTGACAAAATGTGTAATTTGAAACAAATCTATTACTAATATTAATTTAAATCTATATAAATTGAATTAATCGATTATTTACTCCAGCTTCCACCAGTTGGAGTTGGGGTCGCTTTTGGTTGAGGTTATGGATTAGATTATCTTTAATTAGTCACTCCGCAAGGGGGTGGATGCCTTATGTATCGCCAAGTGGCATTTCTTGGCACTAATAGGGTTTCCTAGAAATTCTAGATAATACTATATTTGAATATAAATAAAGGGAGTATTTAGTGACCATTGCCCCTCTAATTTATGAGTTATTAGAGAGGCATAGTCTAACTACGAAAAGGATTACTTGGCCCCGTAGCTCAATTGGCAGAGCAGTTGACTCTTAATCAATTGGTTGAAGGTTCGAGTCCTTCCGGGGTCACATAAAGTAAATTANATGCCAAAAGCTGAAGGTTTAAAATTAGAGTTTGGTTCGGAAGANCTAATAAATCCAAATCATCTAGAAACTTTTCCTTTTGAGAGTCCAAATCAATATATCATCACAGAAACTGAGGAATTTTCTGCTGTTTGTCCTTTTAGTGGATTACCAGATTACTCATATTTGAAAATAGAATATTTCCCTGAAGGAGGGAAATGTGTTGAACTAAAATCTTTAAAATATTATATCATTTCTTTTAGAAATGTAGGTATTTACCAAGAAGCTGCTACAAAAAGAATCTATGATGATTTAAAAATACTCTTGGATACAAATAAATTACAGATTACCACAATTTATAATACAAGAGGTGGTTTNGATACTACCTGTATTGAAGGCACATTAGATTAATTCAACAATGAATATACCTGACAACTTTCATATTGTAGATCATGCTTTATTAAAGCATAAANTTTCAATTTTGAGGGATATTAATACTCGATCAAAAGAATTTCGTGAACTAACAAGAGAGATAACTNGTTTGCTTGCATATCAGGCAACAAAAGAACTCCATACATCTATGTATGACATTCAAACTCCTATTACTGCTGCAAAGGGATATAAAGTTGAATTAGATAATATTGTATTAATTCCAGTTCTTAGAGCTGGATTAGGAATGCTACAAGGCATGTTAGACCTAATTCCAAACTCTCGTGTGGGTTATATAGGAATGGAAAGAGATCATAATACGCATTTACCTGTAGATTATTATTTTAAAATACCTAAAGAAGCCGATAAAAAGACCTTTATTATATTGGACCCCATGCTTGCAACTGGTGGCACAATGATCGCTGCTATAGATAGACTTAAAAAGCTTGGAGCAAATGACATTTTATCAATATCTATAATATCATCACCTGAAGGAATGAAAGAATTTTGTAAACAACATCAAGATGTTGATATATATACTGGTGCATTAGATGAAAAACTTAATAAAAATAAATATATAGTCCCGGGCCTAGGAGATGCTGGAGATCGACTTTATGGTACAGAATAATACAAATAGAATATTAATTTCCNATACTATACTGGCTAACAATTAGCTAACTTTGGCACCGAATTTTACGATTTAATGATCCCGTAGCTCAGTTGGTAGAGCAGTGGCCTTTTAAGCCATTGGTCGTGCGTTCGAGTCGCACCGGGATCACAATTAATTATTTCTAATTAATTTAATCTAATATATTCCTTATAAGGATCTATATATCGCTTNACAAAAGAAGGGTAAACATCTTCAATGGTGACNATAATTGCNGCAGCGTATGATGATGCAAAATAAGAGTCAAAAACNGGTTCAAAAACTTTTAATGAACTTGAAGCATTATAATAACTTTTTACAAGCGGTGGGATAATAGTTCCATTTTCCTTAGCAATAATTTGCAAGGATTTATAATCTTCATTTTCATCTGAAGACTTAATCATTTTTTTGAGATAGCTATCTTTTGTTTGCATAGATAGTGGTTCCTTTGCTTTTAAAAGAGAAACTGCCCCTCTAAGATGCTTTTGAAAAAAATAGAAAATTGAATCTCTAACTGTTGAATTATAGCTTGAAAAAAAAGTAAGCCTTCCAAAATAATATTTCAAAAATGGATACTTCACAACCAAAGCACCTAANCCATCCCATATATTATCAAGTGAAAAAGCTGCTTTTCTGCCAACATTCTTGGGTTGATACATTGGCTGGATAAACGCCCGAGATAATTCAACTAAATATGGTACGTAGTCTAAAAGAAAGTTATCTGAAACCTCGTAAAGTGATTTATTTAATAATGGGATATCTTTTAGTTCTTTATTTTTTAAATCGTAAAAAATATTAAATCTATACCCACCTATTATTTCTTTATTCACTGGATCCCAAACGATTAACTGTCTACAAGGATATTCTTCTGTATCATAATGATCAATGTCGACTTTTGTCCCAAATCCCGCNCCAACATCTCGAAATGTTATTTCGCGAAGCCTTCCAACCTCCTGCATCAAGTTTGGGCATTCTTTAGCAGAAAAAATATAAATCTCATTATTTCCGATCCTTGTGGGGCGTANGTAATNAGCNGATTTTAATTCGCTAATCAAAACTTCTCTTGATACAGGTTTAATAATATCTTCGAAATTATTCATGATTATAAAATAGAATTAAAATTTGGTATCGCATTTGGAGANCCATATACTTCATTGCCAATTTTATATACATATTCTCTTACTTTTTGGGCCCATTCAAAATGAGTTTTAGATTGATCAAAAGTGTTATAAGGAATTGGTTTGCCAAAAGTAATACATATGGTTTTACCTTTTTTATTAAACATTTCTCTAGGAAGAAGAAACATCTCAAGATTTGACTGTATGAAAAATANTTTTCTAAGNGTTGCTATATTATAAAACAAATTAGAGTTACTTGCTTTAATNTGTATTGGAATTATGTTTCTTTNAAATTGAATCGATTTACGAATAAAAAATTTATTCCATTCCAAATCGGAAATTGATATAGGNTTTCTTTTAGATACAGATCCTGCAGGATGAAGGATTACATTAATATTAGAGGAGAATGCTTCGTTTATTTCCAGGGCGTTTGTTTTATTTATATTACCAAAGCGAGCTATATAAATACATAAAGATTCTAAACCTTTTATAACTCTTAATACATCATTTACAATGAATTTTGTATCTGAATTAATTGATAATATTTCTGATAATATTGATAATCCATCTAATCCTCCTGTTGGGTGATTTGCAGGAAAAATATTTCGTCCTTTTTGNGGGATTAANTCACGACCTTGTACTTTAACTTTTGCGCCAAAATATTTCAATNTCCAATTTACCATTTCAACTCCCTGCAAATGACTGGTTGATTGAATNATAGAATTCATTTCATCTTGCAATATTATCCTTTCAATNAATCTAAACACATACTTTGGCAGTTTTTGATATGTATTAGGGATTTTTTCCTTAATAGATGATGAGACATCAATATGCTTTACANGTTTATTCATAACTAATAATATTATACAANAATAAATTAATAANCATTAGGGGCAAAAGATGGGATTCACGAGGTTGTAAATCCTTTACAGATTGGAGGGTTGTTTCTATTGCCCCTAACTTTCAAATTAAATAATAATTGCTAGCAACCTTCAAATAATTTTAATTAAATCTTTTATAAAAACACAATAACTATTGGTTTAAATATAATAGAATTTATATTCCATGACTTTTATTTTAATATTAATTCGGAGTAAATATGTTATTGCGTAAACCTATTTTTTGGATTTCAGCATGTTTATTATTTGTTGGAGGGATGTTTTACAGTGCTAAAGTCTTCCCAAAAGCATTTACAATCTTAAATGTAGAGTTANAAATGAATCGGGATAATGCTTTTAGTAAGGCAAAGTCATTATCTGAATCTAATCAATGGGGGCCAGAAAATTATAATCAAGCAGCAACTTTTTATCATGATTCACAAACTCAGAATTTTGTGGAATTAGATGTTGGTGGATCAGAAAAAGTATCCAATTTAATGAAAGATGGTTTATATCATTTTTATACTTGGAAAGTTCGCCATTACAAAGAATTAGAGACTAATGAAACAATAATTACTTTTACACCATCTGGCGATTTTTATGGATTCAAAGAAATATTATCAGAAACAGATGAAGGTGCAGCGCTTATTCAATCTGATGCAAGGCAGAATGCAGAAACATTTTTACAAAATAATACATCTATTAATATTTCGAATTATCGAGAAATTGAAGCCTCTGAAGAAGTTGTTCCTAGTGGAAGGATTGATCATACCTTTGTNTATGAAAGANTNGATGCTGAAATCGGANATGGGTCTTTCCGATTAAAATTGATGGTAAGNGGNGATAAGGTTTCTGAAATAAAACATTATATTAAAGTTCCTGAAACATTTAGTCGTCGTTTTGAAGAAATGCGGTCTGCTAATAATACCTTAGCATCATCAGCAAGCATGGCAATGTTTTTATTGTATGGTTTTGGTGGAATAATAATAGGTCTATTTGTTATGATGAGAAAACGGTGGGTAGTTTGGAAACAAGCCGTGTTATGGGGTACTTTTGTTGCANTCCTTGGTTCCTTAGGTGAAATAAATTTCTGGCCATTAATGTGGATGTATTATCCTACTGCTTTATCACAACAAAGTTTTTTTATTCAAAATATTTTTTCTATGATTGCAAATACACTCTTNATGAGTATTATTTATTCCTTATCATTNATGGCTGCAGAAACTCTTACTAGAAGAGCATTNCCTCAACAAATCAGCTTCTGGAATTTGTGGTCCAAGGGCGCATCTAATTCAATNCAGGTGTTAGGTAGAACCGTTGGTGGTTATTTGATGGTTGGTTTTGATCTTGCGTTTGTGATTACTTTTTATCTTTTGTCTAAGAAATTATTTGGATGGTGGGACCCTGCTTCAACATTATTTGACCCTGATGTAATNGCAACCCCTTTCCCATGGATATCATCAGTNAGNAGGGCTCTAGGCGCTGGTTTTTGGGAGGAATGTCTATTCAGGGCTATACCAATTGCCGGAGCTGCTCTCATTGGAGATCGATTTGGTCGCAGAAAACNGTTTATTTTAATTGGGTTTGTTATTCAGTCATTAATCTTTGCTGCTGCACATGCAAATTATCCTTCTCAACCTGCCTATGCTCGTTTAGTTGAGCTAATAATACCTTCGATTATTTTTGGACTTCTCTATTTACAATTTGGACTTTTACCTGCCATAATTTCACATTTTATCTATAATGCTGTATTAATGTCATTACCTATCTTTTCATCTACAGCANCAGGTATGTGGTTTGATCAATTAATGGTATTTNTTGTTTGCCTTATCCCATTATGGGTAANTCTGATTGGTAGATTGAAAGAAAAAANGTGGTCNGAACTAGATAANAAGTTTTATAACAGCTCCTTTAAGCCTAAACCAGTTAAAAAGACCANATNAAGAAAAACAACTATTAAGATTCCAAACTATAGTCTCCACAATAAAAAACTTATAATAATACTTGGAGTATTAGGTCTTACATCATTATTCCTGTTTAAAAAAGATAGAGATGNTNCTGGGCTTGAATTAAATCGCTATGAAGCAATTACAATTGCNGAGGAATATCTTGTAAAAAATGGAATCGAACTAGGCGGTGAGTGGAATCGGTTAGTTTCTGTAAGCCCTACTGGGCCAGGAAAACAAAATAGATTTATTTGGCAAAATACAGGTAAAGAAGTATATAATTTTTTAATGGGTGATTATATTGATACACCAGGGCTCACTATTCGTTTTGCAAAATTTGATGGAGATTTAAATAAACGGGCTGAAGAATATGCTGTCAATCTAAATAATCGAGGTCTTCCTTTGCGTATTAATCACAATATACCAGAAAATCAGGAGGGCTTAGATTTAAGTGAAAAAGAAGCAAAGAAACTTGCATTAAAAACAATTTTAAAATACTACAATCTGTCAAAGGGTTCTCTTGAACTTGTTTCTGCTGAGCCATCAAAAAAACCTAAAAGAACTGATTGGGAGTTTGTATTCAAAGATATTGCTCCAAATAAATTTTATGATGGAGATAAGCGGGTACGAGTATTCATAAATGGCGATAATATCAGTTCACATGAAAAGTTTATTTTTGTTCCAGAAGAATGGGAAAGAAATGAAATTGAACAGCGTGCCATTCTAGGCGTAGCATCAAATGCTGTATCATTTTTACTGATTATCCTAGTTTTGGCTACAGTGGTTTTAGGAATTATTAATTGGACCAATAATAGAATTACCAGCACGCTCGTTTTGTATATTTTTATTCCATTATTTATCATATCAATTATTTCATTTATAAATCAATCACCTTCTTTGATTGCGTCTTTTTCTACTGCCCAACCATTTAATAACCAGCTAGGAATTCTTATTGCAAGCAGCCTTGTTGGCGGTCTTTTTATATCAATTATACCTGCAATATTAATCGCATCGAGTCATTTCCTTTTAAGGGAGAAAAAGAAAGCTAAAGGTGGTCCTGGTTTAGTAGAGGGAATTGCCGCTGGAATTGCTGTAGCCGGAATATTTGCACTAGTAAATTCATTTCAACCAAGCTTATCTCCAGTATGGCCCTCCCTATCAAGTGCGGCTTCTAGATTTCCTTTCTTTGAGGTTCTAAGTAATATAGGAAGTTTTCTTACTTCTTTAGGTTTTATGACATTTATGGTTTTATTTATTTCTGAAAAAACAAAATCATGGACAGCTAATAAAGTTTTGTTTTCTATACTATTTATTTTTCTAGGCTTAATCATTACTGGTACAAATAATATTACTGGAATTGGTCCCTGGGTCGTTAGCGGTATTTTTGTAGGGCTAGTATTTAGATGGCTATATATATCAATATTACGCTACAAACCTGATCTAATGATTTTCATTATTAGCACGCTTACTATTTTAAATCTATTATATGAAATATTAATTCCATCATTCCCTGGTGCAGCATTAGGAAGTGCAATTATGATTACTTTAATAATTGTATTTAACTATTGTTGGGTAAAGTTTTATTCAACATCTTAATATTCGTATGCGAAAATAATGAAAAAAGACGTTAAATATTATCAGCATCAGTTTGTAGATAGGCACGTAGGGCCAAACCAAGAAGAATTATCACAAATGCTTCATACTATTGGTGTAGGATCAATTGAAGAGTTAATTGATTTATCCATACCAAAATCAATTCAATCAAAAGAAAAATTAAACGTAGGCAATGGCATATCAGAAAAAGAACTTATCGAAAAATTAAAATCAATTGCTGAAAAGAATACAATAATGAAAACATATATAGGGATGGGATACTATAATTGTATAACTCCACCAGTTATTCAGCGAAATATTTTAGAAAACCCTGGTTGGTATACACAATATACTCCATATCAAGCAGAGATAAGTCAGGGCAGGTTAGAGGCCTTAATAAATTTTCAAACGATGGTTTGTGATCTTACAGCGCTACCTATTGCAAACGCATCTTTACTTGATGAGGCAACTGCTGCTGCTGAGGCAATGACAATGACTTATAGAATGAGTAAAGATCGTAACATTTTTTTAGTATCAAAGCATTGTCATCCTCAAACAATTGATGTGCTGAAAACAAGATCTGAACCTTTAGGTATTACTATACAATTATGTGATGATGATGACTTCATTTTCAATCAAAATGTTTTTGGATCTATTTTACAGTATCCCGATACAAATGGATCAGTGAATAATTTTCAAAAATTAACAAATGCTGCCCATAAAGAATCTGCTTATGTAATTATTGCAACTGATCTAATGAGCTTAGCTTTACTAAAACCACCAGGAGAGCTTGGTGCTGATGTCGCTCTTGGCTCATCTCAACGGTTTGGAGTTCCTATGGGTTACGGAGGACCACATGCGGCATTTTTTGCAGTAAAAGAAAATTTTAAACGTTTTTTACCAGGGAGACTAATAGGTGTTTCCGTTGACTCTGAAGGGAATCAAGCATATCGAATGTCTCTTCAAACAAGAGAACAACATATTAGAAGAGAAAAGGCAACTTCCAATATCTGTACTGCGCAAGTATTATTAGCAATAATGTCAGGTATGTACGCTGTATATCATGGCCCCAAAAGAATAAAAGAAATAGCTAGAACAATTCATCTACATACCTGTGATTTAGCAACAAGCTTATCAAAAGCTGGGTATGAAATACTCAATGATGCATTCTTCGATACAATTCGTTTTTTAGGTCCTGATAAAACAAAAGAAAAATTATTGAAACACAATATTAATATCAGAGAGTTCTCTGATGGTTCATTAGGTATTTCAATTGATGAAACAGTCATGAAAAAAGATATTTCTCATTTATTATCGATTCTAAATGTATCACATGAATTGAATAATATATCAACTCTACCATCTGATCTTAGAAGAGAAACTTCATTTTTAAGTCACCCTGTATTTAATAGTTATCACTCAGAAACAGAAATGCTTAGATATATACATCGATTAGAAACAAAAGACTTATCATTAAATACTAGTATGATACCATTAGGGTCTTGTACAATGAAGTTAAACGCCACAACTGAAATGATTGGAGTTACTTGGCCAGAGTTTGCTTCGATTCATCCATTTGTACCCGTCAACCAAGCAAAAGGTTATAAACATTTATTTGATGATCTTTCTAATTGGCTCGGAGATATTACTGGATTACCTGGTGTTTCTCTGCAGCCAAATTCTGGAGCACAAGGTGAATATGCGGGCCTAATGGTTATACGAGCGTTTCATCTTTCACAAGGAGATAGTAATAGAAATGTCTGCCTTATCCCTGAGTCTGCACATGGAACGAACCCTGCAAGTGCAATTATGTGTGGCATGGAAGTAATTGTTGTTAAATGTGATTCTAAAGGAAATATTGATATTGAAGATCTGAAAAATAAAGCTCAAAAACATCAAAACAATCTTGCTGCGCTTATGATCACATATCCATCTACGCATGGTGTATTTGAAAGTACCGTTCAAAAAATATGTAAAATTATTCATGATCATAAGGGGCAAGTATATATGGATGGTGCTAATCTAAACGCTATGGTTGGTGTTAGCAGGGTGTCTGATATTGGAGTTGATGTATGTCATATCAACCTACATAAAACATTTGCGATACCCCACGGTGGCGGTGGACCGGGGATGGGCCCAATTTGTGCTGCAAAACATCTCACTTCATTTCTGCCATCTCATAATGTAATCCCTTGCAATACATCTTCAAATGCAATCTCTGCTGTCTCTGCTACTCCATGGGGAAGCGCTGGTGTATTACCAATAAGTTGGAGCTACATGGCTTTATTAGGAAATGAAGGCATGAAAAAATCAACGTCTATAGCAATATTAAATGCCAACTACATGGCAAAATTATTAGAGGACCATTTCCCCATTTTATATAGAGGAGAAAATGGGTTCAACGCTCATGAGTTTATTATTGATTTGAGACCTATAAGAAAAGAATCAGGTATTACAGATGAAGATATTGCGAAAAGATTAATGGACTATGGATTTCATGCTCCAACCATGTCATGGCCTGTTCCTGGAACTTTAATGATTGAACCAACTGAAAGTGAATCAAAAAATGAGCTTGATAGATTTTGTTCGGCGATGATATCTATAAAAAAAGAAATAAATGATGTTATTGAAGGAAAATCTGATGCTAAAAATAATATGCTAAAAAACTCTCCTCACACTATGGAAACCATTACAAAAGAAACTTGGGATCATCCATATACAAGAGAAGATGCTGTTTTTCCTGCGCCCTGGCTCAGAGAGTATAAATATTGGCCTACCGTAGGAAGAATAGAGAATGCAATTGGTGATAGAAATTTAATCTGTACATGTCCTGATATATCAGATTATGAGGAAGATAATTAATAAATCTATATTATTTCCCCTTCCATATAGCTTCCATTGTTTTTCTTTAATAATACAGATACAATAGTATTTTGAATAGATATGTTTTCTTCAATATGTACTTTGATATAATTATCTGTAAAACCTTGGGTTATTATATTATTTGATTTTTCAATTAGTACTGGCCTGACCGTATTTTCAAATTGATTGTAAAACTGATGTCGCTTTTCATTTGATAATATATGTAGAGCTTTACTCCGTAATTCTTTTTCTTCTTTTGTAACATGGTTTTCCATTGTTGCTGCCAAAGTATCTTTTCTCTGCGAATAAGAAAAAACGTGTAAATAAGAAATATCAAGGCTTTCTAAAAATACTTTAGTTTCTTTAAAATGATCATTTCCCTCTCCGGGGTATCCAACAATTACATCTACTCCTATGCAACAATCAGGTATTAATTGCTTGATAAAATGTACTCTAGATTCATACAGGTTAGTTGTATATCGTCTTTTCATATTTTTCAATATTGGATTAGATCCGGATTGTAGAGGGATATGAAAATGAGGTACAAATTTATTTGAATCTGCACAAAAAGATATAATGTCATCCGTTAGTAGATTTGGCTCAATAGAAGAAATACGAAAACGATCAATCCCTTTTATATTATCTAAAGTTGTAATGAGCTGTAAAAAGTCTTCACCATCAGAACCAAAGTCCCCGATATTTATTCCAGTAAGTACAATTTCTTTTGTTCCTGCATCTGCAATTTTTTGAGCAATCTTTACTGTATTTTTTATCGTATCACTACGGCTTCTACCTCTTGCCATTGGGATAGTGCAAAAAGTGCAGGAATAATTGCAACCATCTTGCACTTTTAAGTATGATCTTGTTCTTTCACCGTTAGTAAATGATGGATAAAAAGATTTAGTATTACCTATAGGTGATCTAACAATTGTTGATTCATTTTTTTCATTTAATGTATTTAAATGAGATAGTAGATTAAATTTTTCTTTTGCGCCAAGGACTAGATCTACACCTGGTATTGTTGATATTTGCCCTGGCTGTAGCTGGGCATAACATCCTATAACTGCAATTTTGGCAACAGGGTTGAGCCTGCGTGCTTGACGGATTAATTTGCGCGCTTCTTTATCTGCATTTTCCGTTACAGAGCATGTATTTAATACATATATGTCCGCTTTATCTTTGTAGCTAACCTTTTTATAACCATGACTTAGCATTTCACTGCTAATTGTAGATGTTTCAGAAAAGTTAGTTTTGCATCCCATTGTGTGGAAAGCTATGCTTGTTCTTGGAGTACTCATCTTTATTTATTAGAAAATAATTTTATAAATCAACTTTTCCAAATTATGATTATCAGGAATGATATGACTGGATAGACCTAACGGTCTTTTTTTTACGAGATCGTATTGCTCGAACTGCGGCATTTGCTCCAGATAAAGTTGTAATTGCCATGATTCCTTTTTGTATACACGCTCTTCCAATTGCCTCTTCATCATAACGAGACTTTGAACCTAGGGGTGTGTTAATAACCATCTGAATCTCATTATTCATTATATGATCAAGTATATTAGGCCTTCCTTCTCCAACTTTAAAAACAGTTTCAACTGGTATGCCGTTTCTATTTAATTCTTTAGATGTGCCTTCTGTGGCAACAATATTATAACCCAATTCCTGTAGATCGCGAGCTATTGGTATTGCATTCATTTTATCTGGGTCATTAATAGAAAAAAAGACCGTTCCTTTATAAAATATTTTATTTCCTGAACTTATTATTGCTCTTTTAAATGACTCTCCAAATGTGTTTGAGATTCCCATTACCTCCCCAGTAGATTTCATTTCAGGGCTTAAGAATATTGATTCTTCAGGAAATTTATTAAAAGGTAAAACAGCTTCTTTTACTGCAACGTGATTATGCATATCCCAAGGTGGTAAATTAAAATCTTTAAGTTTTTTACCAGTAGCTATTTGAGCTGCTATTCTAGCAAGTGGAATATTGGTTGTTTTACTTACAAATGGAATTGTCCTGCTAGCCCTAGGGTTTACTTCTAACACATATATTTTCCCTTCTTTATATGCAAATTGGATATTAATTAATCCCAACACATTAAGTTCAATTGCTAAATCATTCGTAATCCGTACAATTTGATCTAAAGCATCAGTTTTTATACGATAAGGTGGAAGAACACAAGCAGAGTCTCCAGAATGAATACCAGCTTCTTCAATATGTTGCATCACTCCTCCAACATGTACTTCTTCTCCATCACATAAAGCATCAACATCAAATTCAAAAGCGTCTTCTAAAAAATCATCAATCAAAATTGGATGGTCACCTGACACCAGAGCAGCTTTGGCTACATATGTTTTTAAATCATTAT
>NZXJ01000058.1 GCA_002701945.1 Fidelibacterota bacterium | reverse complement strand
CCAGCGGAAGAAGAAGCACCAGCGGAAGAAGAAGCACCAGCGGAAGAAGAAGCACCAGCGGAAGAAGAAGCACCAGCGGAAGAAGNAGCACCAGCGGAAGAAGCAGCACCAGCGGAAGAAGNNGCACCAGCGGAAGAAGNAGCACCAGACAATAAAAATAATAAAGAGCCAAAGAAAAAGAAATCAGTTAAAAAAGGCTCTAAGAAAAAGGCTAAGAAGTAATAGCCATAATTGATGAATAATGAAGAAGGGTCAAGATATAAAGGCCCAAGGAGGAAATGATTATGAAGGAGTTAGTTGAAAGTATAGCAAAGCATTTGGTAGATAAACCAGATGAGGTAAACGTAACGGATGTAGAAACTGAACAACGTATAATCTATGAATTAACCGTTGGTGAAGGTGATTACGGTAAGATTATAGGAAAAAGTGGAAGAAACATTTCTGCTATTCGCACTCTAGTTTTTGCAATTAATGCTAAACAAGGTGGTAAGCGCGCTCGTCTAGATGTGATTGATTANTAAGCTTCCTATGAATAAACTTTTTCCAATAGGGCAGGTTATGCGTGCATCTGGATTGAAAGGCGCTGTATCAGTTCGCCCACTTTCTCGTTATTTTGAAGATTATATTCATTCTCATCAATTACATGTGGGNCTTACAGAAAAATCGTCANGCAAATTGCAACTCAGTAAAATGATAGGNAGCGGTAAAAAATGTAGTTTTTTGTTTAAAGGGATAAAGGATAGAAACGGTGCTGAAAATATTATTGGAAAGAAGATATTTGCANTAGTTGATGAGCTTGATTCAATTCATTTTTTATCAAGCGATTTAATTGGATATAGAGTATTTACAGATGAAGGCGTNCCTGTTGGAAAATTAGGAGAGATTCTATGGCTACCAGCAAATGATGCATATGTAATCAATGATGGNGATAGAGAGTTCCTGATTCCTATAATACCTGAGATTGTCAAAGATATAGATTATTCTCAAAAGGCAGTAGTNATAAATCCTATGGAAGGTTTACTNGATTGAAGACTATTTCAATTATTACTCCAATACCCAATATGATCAATTCAATAGTTGAGNAATCTATTTTGCATAAAGCTATNGATAACGATTCAGTTAAATTTGATGTGGTAGATTTAAGAGAGTTTGGTTTAGGAAATTATAGGCAAATTGATGATACACCNTATGGTGGNGGTGGNGGTATGATTTTAATGGCAGAGCCATTGTTTGCAGCATTAGATCAGGTAATTAATAATTTGAAAGATAATGATAATACAAGAATAATATACCCTTCACCCCAGGGTCAATTATGGTCNCATAANAAAGCAATCGAAAANAGTAATTTTGATAATCTAATATTTATTTGTGGGCATTATAAAGATATTGATCAACGAGTCATTGACAAGTATGTTACTAATGAATATTCCATTGGCGATTATGTTGTTACAAATGGTGAAATTCCAGCAATGATCATGGTTGATAGTATTGTAAGATTAATTCCTGGTGTTTTAAATAATTATGATTCTGTAAAGACAGACTCTTTTTATTCTGGATTAGAGTTAGATGCTCCATATTACACAAAGCCTTCTGAGATAGATAATTTGTCAGTCCCAAATGTTTTATTAAGTGGTAATCATGAGAAAATTAATAAATGGCGAATGAAAGAAAGACGTCAAAGAACAAAAAATAAACGTCCAGATATATGGTCTAAAAGAATTGAGAAACTTGAATCGTTGGAGGATAAGTAATGAATAAATTACAAGAAGCAGTAAAAGATCAGTTAAGAGATGACTTGCCTGAGTTTTCTCCAGGAGATACTGTTTCCATTGAAGTAAGAGTTATTGAAGGTGGAAAGGAAAGATTGCAGACTTTCAAAGGTATAGTTATTTCTAAAAGTGGTGGTGGCGTTGAAGAAACATTTACAGTTCGCAAAATTTCTGGTGGAATTGGAGTAGAGAGAATTTTCCCATTGCATTCTCCAATGATAAATTCACTTAAAGTTGATCGTAAGGGTAAAGTTAGACGTGCAAAACTGCACTATCTGCGTGGGTTAACAGGTAAAGCGACTAGAATTACAGAAAAACGTTAATCTTAGCGAATTTCTTTAATTTTCGCCCTTTTAATCATATTCATATAAAAAGGGCACATACAATTTCCTTTTTCTAGAAAATTTATTTTTCAATTCTTTAGATTTATTTAATAATTATATTATTAAATAAATCTAATTTTTGCATATGAATAGAATAGAGAAAACTATATTAGCAATTACAGGAGGAAGTCATCTATCTGTACATGCATTAATGTTAGCACTTCCTAGTTTAATTCCAATTCTTATGAATGAATTTGATATAGGATTAGACATTTTAGGTTTAGTTGTGACAATTAGTGCGTTTATGTTTGGTTTTGGAGCTATTCCATCTGGTTGGATGGAGAGCAAACTTGGTGGAAAAACATTATTACTACTATATTTATTTGGTTCCAGTTTTTCAGCATTTCTTGTTTCAATCTCTAATTCATTCTATTTATTAGTTTTTAGTTTGGGGCTATTAGGTTTATCATCAAGTATTTATCATCCTGCTGGCCTTACATTGATTTCTAATAGAGTACATTTAATAACAAAAGGTATGGCAGTCCACGGTATCTTTGGTTCAACAGGTTCTGCGATTGGTCCAGTATTAGCAACTACATTAGCTTTTTTTATTTCCTGGCGAGCATCATATGCGACCCTGGCTTTTTTTAATTTAGCTCTAGGTATAGCAACTATTTTCTTAATTCCATCGCGAGAAAAAGATATAGATAATACATTAATAAATAATAATAGAGATATTAATGAAACAAATCGCATAGCTTTAATATTTTTTTATATAACTAATATGATCATGGGATTTACATATTATGGATTTACAACATTTATGCCCATTCATTTTGCTGAAAATACAAAAGAATTCCTTCCATTTATTCCTGATACAATGAAAGCAGGAATCTTCCCTTCATTTGTTTTCTTATCGGGCATTATTGGTCAAATCATTGGAGGTAAGTTAGGTACTCGTTTCAATAGGATTGCAATACTTCCATATATTATTGCTGCAAATATTCCTTTTTTAATTTTAATGGGATATGCGGAAGGTGTTTTACTTATTTTTTGTAGCTTAGGTTTAGGAATGGCTCATTTTAGTAATCAACCAATAAGTAATACTATTATTGCAGAATTAACCCATAGTAATAATAGAGGAATAGGATATGGAATCAATTTCTTTTTAAGTATGGGTATTGGATCTTTGGCCGCAATGATTGGAGGGGTTATTGCAACAAATTATGATACTACTATAGTATTCATTTCTTTGGGCTTTTTACTTATTCCGGCAATCTTAACTAGTTATATTCTTATTTTGAAAACATGATTGTTGTTTTACTATCTAAATTTTATATACTTTGATAGATTNATATGATAAATAAGCAATTAAAAGAAATTCCTTCAATATCTCAAGTNTTACTTGAGATAGATCANAGTATATCTNTACATNATAGATATATAAAAAATATAATTAACTCAGAAATTAAGTTCTACAGAAAATTAGCAAAGGATAATAAGCTAAATTATAATCGAAGAGATATCATTAATAAAATAATACAAGAAATTGAAAGATTAGATANATCTTCAATTAAAAATATAATTAATGGTACAGGTATAGTGTTGCATACTGGTTTAGGGCGTGCTCCAATATCCAAAAAAATAATAGAACGGGTCTCAGCTAAATTAGAGGGCTATATTAATTTAGAATTTGATTTAATAAGTGGAAAACGTGGTCATAGACAAGATCATTTATCTAGAATGTCTAATGCAATTTTTGGATCACAGGCTAGTCTATTAGTAAATAATAATGCTTCTGCTGTTCTATTAGCTCTTAATTCNTTGGCNGAAGGAAAAGATGTAATTGTTTCAAGNGGGCAAGAAGTTGAGATTGGAGGTTCATTTCGCATACCAGATATAATTCAAAAAAGTCATTCTAANCTTATAGAAGTTGGTACTACAAACAGGACGCATTTATTTGATTATGAAAAAGCAATATCTGCATCAACGGGGGCTATTTTATGGGCTCATACAAGTAATTATGTCGTTAAAGGTTTTACAAAACAAGTGCCATTGAAAGATCTAGCTTTATTATCAAAGAAAAAAAGAATTCCTCTAGTAGTTGATTTAGGGTCTGGAACTATTATTTCTACAGATGATCATAATTTGCCTTCTGAGAAAAATATTCAAGAAATATCAAAAACAGGTGCTGATATCGTAACTTTTTCTGGGGATAAATTAATTGGAGGTCCNCAATGTGGTTTTATTATTGGTAAGAAAAATTATATTAAAAAGATTTCTGAGAACCCATTACATAGAACTTATAGATGTGACAAATGGACAATAGCACTTATGGAAGAAACGCTAAAAACTTTTCACTCAGACCAAAAATTCGACTCAAGAAATCTTTCTTTAAAATTACTTACCTCATCGAGAAAAGAATTAATGAATAGAGGAAAAAGAATTATTAATAAAATTCCTAAAAACAAGTTGAAATCTCTAGGGATTACACTAGAGGAATCTTTAGTTGAGGCAGGGAGCGGTTCATTACCATTAAAATCAATCCCTAGNGCAGCCNTGAAATTTANTCCTAAGGAAATGTCTGTATCATCATTAGCAAAAGCTTTTCGTTTAGGTNNACAACCTGTAGTTGGATATACAAAGAGAAATATTTATTATATTGATTTAAAAGCAGTATTACCCAGTCAAATAGCTAATTTGATTGAATCAATTAAGCAGGTATAATTTGTCTCACGTAGTTATAGGAACTGCAGGACATATTGATCATGGNAAAACATCCCTGGTCAAAGCCATTACAGGTACTGATACTGACAGCTTGATTGATGAAAAAAAACGTGGAATGACTATTGATCTAGGTTTTGCTTTCTTTAATGAGCAAATCACCATCATAGATATGCCTGGTCATGAAAAATTTATACGAAACATGGTCGCAGGTGTTTCTAATATTCATATAGCATTATTAGTTATTGCTGTAGATGATGGTATTATGCCTCAAACCAAAGAGCATTTACAGATATTACAAATATTAAATATTTCTCAATGTATTATAGCTCTTACAAAGATTGATTTAATTCAGGATAAAGAATGGATCGATATGATTGAACTTGAGATAAGAGAAATGACTAATAATATTTTTGAAAGTATAGAAATTGTTCGCACCTCTACTCAAACGAATGAAGGGATAGATGAATTAAAGAATGTTTTAAGCAATCATGCGACATTGAAAGCAAATTTTAGAGAAAATGATCTGTTTAGATTACATATTGATCGTTCATTTTCAATAGTTGGTTTTGGAACGGTTGTTACTGGAACAGTCTTATCTGGAGAGTTAAGAAAAGGAGACAAGGTAAACATATTACCAAATAATATAATAACTAAGGTTCGCGGTATTCAAAGACATGGTAAAGACATTAATAAGGTAGGTATTGGAGATAGAGCAGCAATAAATTTAGCAAATATTAAACCTGAAAAAGTCTTTCGAGGATCTCAATTAACATCTAGTAATTCAATAAAAATAGTAAATCAATTTATTGCCAATATTATTATTACTAATCAAGGGATTAAACAATTTAAACATAGACAGAGAGTTAGAATACATTTAGGTACTGCTGAAGTATTTGCGAGAGTATATCTAATTGGACAAAAAAAGTTAACTAATAATGTTAGAACAAATGTTATAGTTAAAATGGAAAATACACTAGGTGTCTTTGATGAAGATCTATTTGTTATAAGATCTTATTCTCCAATTACAACATTAGGAGGAGGGAAAGTCTTAACAACGCTAGATATTAAAAATTTACCATTTAAATCTTGGGTACCATTACTTGAAAATGATCCTATAATGAGATTTAATCAACTAGTAAAATATAGTAGCCCCAAGGTAATTGAAGAATGGTCTTCAATTACTCAAATACATATCGATAAAATTTTTGAATGGATAGAAATATTAGGACTTTCAATTACTAAAAGAAGAATTATTTATACAGAAGAAATGAAACATAATTCTATAAATGATGTTGTAGAGATCATAGAGAATTATCATGAAAAAAATCCATTAAGAAGAGGTATTGGTATAGATTTATTAAAACAGCAATCAAAATTTGATGAATCATGGTTTTTTGAAATTATTTCCATAATTGAAAAAGATGGAACAGTTAAAAAAATAGAATCTGAATATGCTTTATCTTCACATAGTTTAGAATTAAATGCTGAAACAAATGATTTGAATAAAAGAATAGAAAAAATAATTGTTCAAAATGGTTTTGCACCAATTACTACCAAAGATATTTCTGAACAACTTAATTTATCTGAAAAAAAATGCTTAGAATTATTGCATGTATTAAAAAATCAAAAAATAATCATTAAAGTAAAAATGAACCTTTGGATGCACACTGAAAATAAAGATAAGCTATTCCTTGTAAATAAAAATCATTTCCAATTAAATGATGAATTGGATATTTCTGCTTTTAAATCCTACACGGGTTTAACAAGGAAATTTGCTATACCAGTGCTCGAATTTTGCGATCAACAGGGATGGACATCACGTATGGGTAATGTGCGTATTAAAGGGGAAAAGATTTGACAAAGAAAAATATAAAAGATCAAGGGACTCCTTTAATGCGTCAATATGATGAAATAAAACAGCAATATAGTGATGCAATTGTATTATTTAGAATGGGTGACTTCTATGAAACTTTTAATGATGATGCNATATTAACTGCAAAAATATTAGGTATAGTACTTACAAAAAGATCAAATGGCGCNGCCGCTGAAGTCCCATTAGCTGGATTTCCATATCATTCTATAGATAATTATCTCCANAANCTTGTAAATGCTGGTCAACGTGTTGCTATTTGCGAGCAGGTAGAAGACCCAAAGCTTGCNAAAGGTATAGTTAAAAGAGAGGTTNTTGAGGTAGTAACACCTGGAACAATCACAAGCGATACCGCATTAAATGAAAAATCAAATCAATTTATTGGCTGTATACATTTCGCTAATCAAGTTGCAGGTTATGCTGTATTGGATAAATCAACTGGAGAATTATTTATTGGTGAATGTACATCAATTGATTTAACAGAGTCGTTATTGAAGTTTGCTCCACGAGAAATATTAATAGGTAGCAATATTACTTATTCTACTGCTTCATGGTATAGAGAATTAAGACCTTTCATAAGTGTTATAGATGAATGGTTANTATCATATGAGGAATCTAACCGTATTCTAAAAAAACATTTTAAAGTTCGATCTTTAAAGGGTTTTGGATGTGAAAATCTGAAATTAGGAGTTACAGCAGCAGGGGCTATTTTTCAACATGTAAAGGCCTCATTGCATAGCTCATTAGGACATGTGACTAATCTCAAACCTATCCATGATAAAGGGGTGATGGGAATAGATAGCTTTTCAGTAAAAAATCTTGAAGTATTTAGGTCATTATCGACACAAGGATCTCATGGTACATTAATTGATTTATTAGATGATACTGTTACAAATGGTGGTGGACGAAAGTTAAAACAGTGGCTTAGTCGACCATTAAATAATATAAATAGATTGAATAATCGATTGAACGTAGTTAATGCATTTGTTAATGAGAAAAACCAATTAAATAAATTTAGAATTATTCTTAAAGATATTCTTGATATTGAAAGAATATTAGGAAAAGTCAACCAAGGAAAGTCTACGCCAAGAGATATAATTGGTTTAAAGCAAAGTTTAAGTAAAGTACCAGAAATAAAAGAATTATTATTGAATATGGATAATAAATATTTAAACGAAGCAGCATCCACTTTTGTTGATACAGAATCCATTGTTTCACTAATTACTTCTCAGTTTAATGATGAAGTTCCAGCGCAGATTAAGCAAGGGAATGTATTTCGTAAGGGTATAAATAAAAAGTTAGATGATTTGAGGAGATTAATGGAGGGTGGAAAAGAATGGATTGATGAACTAGAAAAAAATGAAAGGAATAGAACAGGAGCTAATCGATTAAAAATTGGCTTTAATAAAGTTTTTGGATATTATATAGAAATTTCAAAGTCACAACAGAATAATATACCTGATGAATATATTCGAAAACAAACATTAGTCAATTCTGAACGGTATATCACAGCTGAATTAAAAGAATATGAAGAAAAAGTTTTATCTGCTGAGGAACATATTTTATCCATTGAAATTGAACTTTATTCTATTTGTTGTAGTAAAATATTAGAAAAAGTAGAGTTAATCCAAACCAATGCAATAATACTGAATCGTCTTGATGTCCTATTGACATTTGCTCATTTAGCAATACAAAATAGATATATAAAACCACGATTATCTGATTCTCCATACTTAAAAATAACTGATAGTAGACACCCTGTTGTTGAACAGCTATTACCTTCCTCTGAGCGTTTTATAAGTAATAGTATTGATTTAAATACAACCACAAATCAAATACATCTAATAACAGGTCCTAATATGGCAGGTAAGTCAACTTATTTACGTCAAATAGGTTTAATTGTATTAATGGCTCAGATCGGATCATTTGTGCCTGCAAAAGAAGCAGAAATAGGAATCGTAGATCATTTGTTTACTAGAGTTGGAGCTAGTGATAATCTTGCTGGAGGTGAAAGTACATTTCTTGTTGAAATGATTGAAGCTTCTAATATTGTACATAATGCTACGCCTAAAAGTCTTATCCTTCTTGATGAAATTGGAAGAGGTACGGCAACATTTGACGGTTTATCTTTAGCATGGTCTATAACTGAGTATTTACATAATAATGAATCTGTTGCTGCTAGGACATTATTTGCGACTCATTATCATGAATTGACAAAGTTAGATAAAACATTAGAACGATTGGAAAATTATCATGCTTCAGTAAAAGAATCTAAAGATGAAATAATCTTTTTAAAGAAAATTTTACCTGGACCAGGCAATAAAAGTTATGGTATTCATGTAGCAAAAATGGCAGGCCTACCGCAGATTATATTAGACAGAGCTAACGAAATTCTTTTACACCATATAAAAAATAGTAAAGAAAAAGGTAATTATTTGCCAAAGGGAAATAATGATCAGATTTCAATTTTTAAAGAAAATGATATGTCATATCTAAAAGATCTTAAGGATATTGATGTTAATAAACTTACTCCATTAGAAGCACTGAAGATATTAGACGACTTGAAAAAAAAATATGAATAAAATTTTTTTATTTATTACATATATAATATTTTCGTTCATTTATGCTGAATCTATCTGGGTAAACTATGGTTGGGAAATTTTTGACAATGCAGGAGATGGTCGTGCATTATCATTAGGAAATTCTCTTACCGCTGACGGTTCTTCACCTATATCTGTTTTATGGAATCCAGCGCATCAGGACACACAGAGAATTTTACCTTTTTCTTATGGACATCAAAATCGTTTCGCAGGTTTAGTTAGTAGTGATGTGTTAGTTTTCAGCTACAATAAGAAGATAAAGACACCCTTAAGTATAGTAATTTTACGTGAAGCAGTATCAAATATTCCGGACACAAGAGACCTGCTTCTTGATTGGGGGGCAGACGGCATGCCAGGCACAATGGATTTTGGTGAAGCTAATGGAGTTTTAGATGAAGGTGAAAGACTTGATTTCGAAAAAATTAAATATTTTAATCAGTCCCAATGGGCCTTGCACTTAAGCACAGCAAAGAAAATTAAAAATTTTACTTTAGGTATTGCCGCTAAGAGTTTATTTCATAATCTTGGTGGGTATAATGGAAATGGATTTGGTTTTGATATTGGAGCAAAATTTTCTCCCTGGAAAAATGGTACTTTGGGCATGACATTTAATCACTTTACAACCTCTTGGTTTATTTGGGATAATGGTACGGTGGAAAGAACTTTGCCAAATCTAAATTGTGGATTGACTCAAATATATAAATTATCCAACAAGCCAATAGATTTGAGATTTAATGGAGGGATTACTAAGATAATAGGCTATAAAAAAGCTTTATATAATTTAGGTTTCGAATTAAGCTATAATTCTAAGTTTCAAATAAGATTAGGTAGAAATAATAATGGATTTATTTCTACAGGGATAGGATTAATTTGGTCAAGGTTTTCTATTGATTATGCTTATCGCCCATCTCCATCATATACTGGATTTGGATCCAGCCAATTAATATCATTTAGATTAGATCCAAATTGGCTTAAGAGTAAAATTATTTCTTTATTGTAGTTTAATTGAGAATATCGTTTTTAGATCTTTATTTGAATTAAAATACCAAAATGAATTAAATTTAAAACTTATCCTGGGTAAGGTATTATGATTTTAAGTATGACAGGCTTTGGCCATGCAGTTACTGAAACTGATATTGGACAATTATCCGTATCTATACGGTCAGTTAATTCTAGATATTTAGATATAAAAATACGTGGTCTAAATCTTGAGCCACTGATTGAGAAAGATATTAGAGAGTTAATATCAAGTAAATTGATAAGAGGTTCAGTTCAACTATTCTATGAATTAATTATAGGCTCACCTTCAAACAATAGTTTTTCATTTAATAAAGAACGTTTTGAAGCAATAGATGAAACTTTAAAGATGATTTCAAAAAAATATTCTTATGATATTAATCCTGGTGATTTCATTCACACTTCAGACCTATTATCAGATGGTAGATTAGAAAATATAAATAAAGATGATACTTTAAAAATTACTAATGATGCAATTTTTCAATTGAATGAAATGCGAGAATCAGAAGGAAATAAAATTTGTAAAGATATATCATCAAGATTAAATACTCTAAAAAAAGGTGTTAAAAGTATAGAGAAAGTGAATATTTCTTTTGCAAAAAATAGAAAAGACAAATTACAAAAGCGTTTAGAAAAATTATTAGGGGATTATGAATTAGATGAGTCTAGGTTAATGCAGGAAGTAGCTATCCTAGCAGAGCGAGCTGATGTTACAGAAGAAATAGTACGTTTGAATAGTCATTATAAACAATTAAGTAAATTACTGGACAGTGGTGCTAGTGTAGGAAAAAGATTAACATTTTTAATCCAGGAAGTATTTCGTGAAATTAATACAATAGGTTCAAAAAATGGTTCAGCTGAAGTAATAAATCAAGTAATTGAAATGAAAAATGAACTTGAAAAAATAAGGGAACAAGCACAAAATATACTATGAGAAATTTAATTGCTATTTCTGCACCATCTGGTACTGGTAAGTCTACTCTTTGCGAGGAGGTAAGGAGAAAAAAACCTGAAATTAAATTTTCTGTATCTTGTACTACTAGGCCTAAACGTAATTATGAAAAAGATGGAATAAACTATTATTTTTTGACTGAAGATGAGTTTAAATCTAAAATAAAGAATAATGAATTATTAGAATATGAGGAAGTTCATGGTTATTATTATGGAACTTTAATTAATACACTCAAAAATGCAATTAGCAGCAAGGAATTGATGCTATTTGATGTTGATGTAAATGGCGCAATGTCAATTAAAAAAAAATATCCTAAAAATACCCTTACAGTATTTATTTTACCGCCTTCAATTGAAGACTTAAAAGTACGTTTGATTAATAGAGGAACAGACTCTAGAAAAATAATTAAAAAAAGATTAGAAAGAACTAATAAAGAGATGAAATTTAAAGATAAATTCGATACTTTTATGATCAATGATGATCTATCAAGTGCTGTGAAAAAATTAAATGAAATTATAACCAATCAAGAAAAAGGAGTATTATATGGCAGTTAAGCCACTTGCATTAAGAAAATTAGAGAAACAATCTAAAAATATTTATGAGGCAGTAGTCGTAATGTCTAAAAGGGCGCGGCAGATTAATCAAGAACGCTATGAAGAAAAAGTTATATTAGAAACAGATGATATTTCAGATTTAGATGTTTTAGATGAATTGCCACAAATTGACCCTGATGAATATGAAGAAAAAGAAAAAGTAACCACAGAAGCTATGGATCAATTTTTGTCTGGTGAAATTGAATGGAAAGATTTAAATGATGAGGATTAGTAGGATAAAGTTTGACAAATAGAAACTTGATTAATCAATATTTAAAACAAACTCAAGATATTTATGGCGACAAACTTTACTTTAATTTTAAAAAAGATCCTAAATATTCCAAAGTTGCAGGCTATTCATTAGATGAATTTCATAATTCGATTAAGAATTGTCAGGCATGCCAATTAGGAGCGACAAGGAAGAGTTTTGTTTTTGGTGTAGGTGATAAAAATGCTGACTTATTGCTTGTTGGAGAAGCTCCAGGTGAAAAAGAAGATATGGAAGGGATTCCATTTGTAGGTCGCGCTGGTAGATTGCTAGACAAAATATTATCTGCAATATCTTTATCAAGAGATAGCGGTGTTTATATATGTAATGTTATAAAATGTCGTCCTCCCAAAAATCGAGATCCACTCCCTTCAGAGATTGAAAAATGTGAACCTTACTTAAAAGAGCAAATTAATTTGATAAAGCCTAAACTAATAGTAGCTTTGGGTAGAGTTGCGGCAAAGACCTTATTAAATAATGATTTATCCTTAAAAGAAATGCGTTCAGTTAAGCATAACTATTATGGTATACCACTAGTGGCTACTTATCATCCAGCAGCTTTATTACGGAATCAAAATCTTAAGCCTGCTGCTTGGGATGATTTCAAATGGATAAGAAACTTAATTAGCTAATAATTATGGCAAATAAAGAAATAGATCGAAATCTTAACTTACAACCTCAATCGATTGAAGCAGAATTAGCTGTTTTAGGTGCAATGTTATCTAGTAAAGACGCAATAAGTAAAGCATTACAATGGTTACGTAGTCATCATTTTTACAAAGAATCTCACAGTAAGATTTTTCTAGTTATGTCAGACCTTTTTGATAAAGGGGAACCAATAGATACTATATCTGTCATAAATAAATTAAAGAAAAATAAACAGATTGATAACGTTGGAGGAGCATATTTTATAACTGGTTTAGTAGAATCTGTTCCTACTGCAGCAAATGTAGAGAGCTATGCAAAAATAGTATTAGAAAAGTTCATGCTTCGTGAGTTAATAAGAGCTTCTCATGAATTATCCAAAGATGCATATAATGATCGACAGGATGTAGGAGAAATCCTTGATGCTGCTGAGCAAACGATCTTTAGTATAACTCAAGATCGTCTTCGTGGAGGTTTTATGCCTATAGAAGGTATTTTACATGATACATTTAAGAATCTAGATCGTATAGCATCGAACCCTGGTTCTGTTACAGGGGTTGCATCAGGATTGATTGATCTAGATGAAATTACTTCTGGTTTTCAAAAAGGAGACTTAGTAATTATTGCTGGTAGACCTTCAATGGGTAAAACAGCTTTAGCATTATCAGTCATGAGAAACGCTGCAATAGATTTTAAAGTGCCAGTAGGAATGTTTAGTTTAGAAATGGCAAATCATCAATTAGCTCAAAGACTTTTATGTGCTGAAGGAAGAGTAGATAGTCATTTAGTTCGCACTGGAAAACTTCCTAAAAATCAATGGAAGAATTTAAGTCTTGCTGTTGGTTCGCTTGCGGAAGCTGAAATTTATTTAGATGATACTCCAGCAATAACTGTACTTGAATTGAGGGCGAAAGCAAGACGATTAAAAGCTGAGAAAAATTTAGGTCTTATAATTATTGATTATTTACAATTAATGCAAGGGCCTAGAAATATTGAAAGTAGACAGCAGGAAATATCAAATATATCACGTTCTCTGAAAGCTTTGGCTAAGGAATTAGATGTTCCTGTTATAGCTTTATCTCAGTTATCTCGTGCAGTAGAACAAAGAAGCGATCATAGACCTCAATTATCAGATCTAAGAGAAAGTGGTGCAATTGAACAAGATGCAGATGTCGTCATATTTTTGTATCGTTCATGGGTCTATTCTAGAGAAGAGGAAGACAAGGGTAAAGCTCAAGCTATAGTTGCAAAACAGAGAAATGGCCCTATCGGAACTGTTAACCTATCTTTTATAGATCGTTTTGCTAGATTTGAAAGTATTTCTGCTTTTGAAGAGTTAGAATCTGAAGTTCCATTTTAATGCAAAACCCCTTATCAAAATTTGTTCCTCAGCTAGTAGGTGAATATCCGCGAAAATTTCAAAGTTTATTTGAAAGTGTATCGATTATTAAAGGTTTTGAAAAAGAAGAAATACGCGATTTATTATGGAAAGCATATGAATTTTCAAGTACTCATCATGAAGGTCAGAAAAGAAAATCAGGTGAACCTTATTTTAATCATTGTTTAGCGGTTGCTAATACACTAGCATTGTGGAAGATGGATCATTTTACTATTGCTAGTGGAATGTTGCATGATACGGTTGAGGATACGAATGCTTCAATTACTGATATAAAATCTGTATTTGGTGAAGATGTGGCTGATCTTGTTGATGGAGTTACTAAGTTAGGTGGTATTCGCTTTTCTAGTAGAGAGGAAAAACAAGCAGGAAATTTTATGAAAATGTTGCTTTCCGTTGCGCAAGATCTACGAGTAATAATAATTAAATTTGCAGATAGACTTCATAATATGAAGACAATCAAGCATTTACCAAGAATGAAACGTCATCGAATTGCAATGGAAACAAGAGATGTTTATGTGCCATTGGCTAATAGGTTGGGAATGGCCAAAGTTAAAGCAGATCTAGAAGACTTAGTATTCCAAACATTGAATCCTAAATCATATTCTGATCTTGAATCTAAAATTAAGTCAAGCAGAAGATCTAGAGAGAGATATATCTCTGATATTACAAAACCAATATCAGATGAATTATCTAAACATAATTTAGAAGCATCAATCTATGGTAGAGTGAAATCATATTCTTCAATATATGGTAAGATGATTAAGAGGGGTAAATCATTTGATGAAATATATGATAATCTTGCAGTAAGAGTCATTGTTAATACAATAGAAGATTGTTATTTAACACTTGGCGTTTTACATCAAAAACTCAAGCCAATTCAAGAACGTTTTAAAGATTTTATCGCAACTCCAAAAACAAATGCTTATCAATCAATTCATACAACAGTTATTGGCCCTGGAGGAAAGTTAGTAGAGATTCAAATAAGGACAAAAGAAATGGAAGAAACTGCTGAAATAGGTATTGCTGCGCATTGGCAATATAAAAAGGATAGTGTCGCCAGTAAAAGCATTGATAGTCATGTAAAATGGCTTAGAGATTTAGTAGAGATTCTTCAAGGGGAGTCTTCCGATCCAAGAGAGTTTATGAATTTATTAAAAATTGATTTATTTAATGATGAGATATTTGTTTTTACACCAAANGGAGACTTAGTTCAGTTNCCAGTTGATTCTACACCAATTGATTTTGCGTTTAATGTGCATACAGAAGTAGGNTTACATTGNATTGGTGCGAAAGTAGATCATAAAGTTGTNCCATTAAACACTATTTTAAAAAATGGAGANACTGTTGAGATTTTGACTAGCAAATCTCAAAATCCCAGTTATGGATGGTTAAANTTCATTGTAACTAGTAANGCTAGAAATAATATAAATAAATTCTTACAAAAGGCTACTAGAGACGAAAGCATCATTCTTGGAAAGCAACTTGTTGAAAAAACACTTAGAAGATTAAAACGTAAATCACTCATGGGAGAATTAATTGAATCATATTCAAAATTTGGATATAATAATTCTGATTCATTTCTTGAAGCTATTGGAAGTGGAATAATTTCTATTAGAGATATATTGAATAAAATAAGTCCGGAAGATAAGAATAAGGTTGAGGAAGAATCTCCTAATGAAGACAGTAAATTTCTAGATTTTGCCAGAAGTAGATCTAAAGGTATTAAAATTCAAGGAATTACCAATCTAATGGTATCTTTTGGAAAATGTTGTAACCCAATTCCTGGGGATGGAATGATTGGCTTTATTACAAGGGGAAGGGGCGTTACTGTTCATCGTTCTACTTGCAAAAGCTTGCCTCTATTAAACGAAGAATCTGACCGTTTGATTCCAGTAGAATGGGACGTAGGAAGGACTGATGTTTTTAATGTGAGGCTTAGAGTAGAATCAATTGATAGAAAAGGTATGCTGAGAGAGATTACAGAAGTTATCTCAGGTTCAAATATTAATATAGCCAGCGTTGATATGAAGGTTAAAGACGCATTGTCTACAGCATTCTTTATTATTCAAATCAATAATATCAAACAACTTGATCGTATAATCAAAAAAGTAATCAAAATTCCAGGTGTTGAAAACGTAGAACGAACAGGTATTTAATAATGAAAGTAAGAACATTCACAAAAAAAGATGTAGCTGCAGAAATTGCAAATCGATTAGATGCAACACTTCTTGATTCTTTAACATTTACAGACGAATTATTTTTAGTTTTACGAGATATGTTAACAGATGATTATGAAAAAGTTAGGATTGAAATTAGGAATTTTGGTGTTATTGAAGTAAAACCTACAAAAGCAAAACCAAATGCGAGAAATCCTCAAACAAATGAAGAGATTTTTGTTCCTGCACATAAAAAAACTCATTTCAAGCCAGGTAAAATTCTTAAGCAATATCTTAGTCGACCTATCAAATAATCTTCCATTAAATGGGAAGAATATTAGCTATTGATTATG